>JAVEWA010000212.1:0-10287 GCA_034004785.1 Polyangia bacterium | reverse complement strand
TCCTCCGCCACCTCCGCCGCCTTGCGCCGGGCGCGGCCCTCCACGCCGTGGAGATCGACCCGGTGGTTGTCCGCCTCGCCAGGCGCTGGATGGGCTTCTCGAGGGCCGGCGCGGTGAAGCTTCACCTGGAGGACGGCCGCCGGTTCATCGAGCGAGATCGCTCCCGCTGGGATCTCATCCTCCTCGACGCCTACGACGGCGAGGACTACCCGGCCCACCTCGGCACCCGGGAGTTCTTCGAGCTGGCCTCGTCGCGCCTCACGGCCATGGGAGTCCTGGTGGCGAACCTCTCCCCAAACGGCCGCGAGATGCAGAGGGACCTCGTGGCCACCTTCAATAAGGCCCTGCCCGGGGCCGTTTGCAGGGTGACCGCCAGGGACACCAACAGGGTCTGCTTCGGAGGCGCCCCGGTGCGCGCGAGGCCCGGCGCCCTCGGGGAGCGCGCCTTCATGGACCTCGCCCGGCCTCACGGCGGCCGCTCGGGCCTCTTCTGGGGCGATGGCGGCCCCTCGGGCCTCGACTTGCAGGGGGCGCGGATCCTCGGGGATCCGCCGCCAACGAGCTCCCCTCGTCAGGTCAGGTGAGCCTTCCGGACTGGAGACGCTCCGACGCTCCCTCCCACAAGGCTTTGGCGCTCCGGGAAGACTAGAGCTTCAGCAGCTTCAGGATGGAGGCGTCCAGCCGGTCCCTGAACCCCACCTGAAGGACCTGCCTGTCCTCCGAAGGAGAGGGCTGGAAGAAGAGGGACCCCTCCACCACCCCGTGCAGGAAGAGCTCCTTCACGAGGCGCGTGCCCTCGGTGCAGAGGCTCACCGCGTCCTGGATGCGCCCCTCCCTGAAGGCCCTGGAGGCATCCGACCTCGCGCTCGACCAGGCCGCGTCCAGGGTGGGGAGCATCACGAGGTCGAGGGAGAGGCGCTTTCCGACGGCCTTGGTGATCTCCAGGAGGAGATCCAGGGTCGGCAAGGTGGCGAGGTTCTTCCCCGTGTAGGGGGCGAGGACCTTGTACTCCATGCCGAGGGGGTTAGGGCCCACCACGAGGCGAGCGGCGCCGAGGGTGCGCACGAGGTCGTTCATGTGCTCGGCGCGCCAGGAGGTGAAGGCCCCCGTTCGGAAAGAGTAGGTCACCGCCATGGCTAGGCCGAGGGTGTGGACCTTGCTCGGCTGAGAGCAGCTCGCGCGGTCCTCCCTCGTCTCCAGGTTGAGCACCAGGAGGTCGCCCGCCACCGGGGCGGGGCGGGGCTCGCTCGCCGCGGCCATTCCGGGACGAACGAAGCCGAGCTTGGCGAGCCCTGCCCTGGCGTCGGCGACGGTCATGGGCAGATCAGGCCGCGCCTCGGCGCCGGCGCGGGCCGCTGGCCGCTCCGGTCGCTGCTGAGCCCTCATGGAGGGAGGGGGCTCGCGGGGCACGAGGGAGTCCTTCCGGTCCCCGAGCAGGTACCGCTGCTGCGGCATCTGGCTCCGGCGGCTCCGCTCCTTCTGCTTCAGGCCCCGCAGGGTGAAGGGACGGTTGACCGCCTGGATGGGCTTTCCGGCGATGAGGGCCTTCTTGGGCCGCAGCACCATGCGCTCGTCCACCACCAGGGAGATGAGCTCCCGAAGCTGCCACTCCTCGGACTCCGCGAGGGCGTCCACCTCCCGGTCTGGATCCGCGAGGAGCTGCCGCAGCCTGGGCGCGCGGCGCCTGAGGGCCTCTGCCGCGGCCTGCTCCGGGGTGGCCGAGCAGAGCACCTGGACCTCCAGGAGGCAGCCGCCCTCCCCCTCGGCGCCGATCTGCTCCCTCCTCTGCTGGAACCTGTCCGGGCTCCAGGGCAGCTCGGCGTGGATGGCCACCTCGGCCACGAGCCCGAGCTCCAGGTCCTTTGCGGCGTCATCGGAGATGACCAGCACCCCCGGCGCGGCGCTGGCGAGCTTCTTCACGGCCGCCTGCCGCTTGCGCAGGGTGAGGTCGGCAGTGAGGAGGGTCACCTGAGCGCCGAGACGCTCCGCCCGTGCGGCCACCACCGCCGAGAGCTCGTCGGCGCGGCAGAACACGGTGGTCCTGCGCCGCCCGGTGCAGCAGAGGTCCTCCACGAGCTGCATGATCTCGTCGAGCTTGGGCGAGCCCGGCCTCGAAGGCTTCACAATCTCGGGCGCGGTGCAGATGGTCCTAAGGCGGTCGAGGAGCTTCACGAGCTCCTCCCGCTCGGTGGGAGACCACTCCTGCTGCGTCCGGGTCATGGCGAGCAGGGTGCGAAGCACCGGGTCGATCTGCCGGTGCTGGTGCTGCGTGACGTCCACCAGGTGCTCGAGACGGCGAGCGCCTCCACCGAGGGACACCTCGGCGGCCTTGCGACCCAGCCAGATGTCCGACACCGAGGCGAAGGCCTCGTCCATGCCCTGCACTCCCACTGCCGCGCCCCGTCCGTCCCGCTCCAGGTGCTCCCCGAGGAAGCGCCAGGCAGGCCCCAGGCGATAGGGATCCAGGATCTGGACGATGTAGAAGAAGTCTGGAGGCCGCGCCTTGACATCCCCCGTGACGAGGGCGAAGGCGTAGCTGCTCTTCATGGACTTGATCGCCTGCCCAGTGGGCGCGGGCCAGCTCTTGATCCGCTGCACCTCGTCGAGCACCAGGACGTCCCAGGGAGCGGCCTTGAGCTTCTCGAGGTTCCGATACAGGCGGTTGTAGGTGACCACGCAGTAGGGCGCGGCCGCCTCTGCCCTCGCCAGCTCCTCGAAGGAGACCCCTCCCACGATGCGGGGATCCCCGCCGCTTCGCAGCCGGATGGCCGCCCGCCACAGGTGCCGGCGAGAGGCCGGCGTGGCTATGCAGATCCGCTTCACCCTGCCAGAGAGCCTCAAGAACTCGGTGGCGGCCAGGGTCTGGCGGATCTTGTCCAGCTCGAGGTCGTCTCCCAGCACCGCACGGCCCCGGCTGACCAGGTGGGCGGCGCCGACCGCTGCCCAGGGCTCCAGATCCGAAAAGCGCTTGATGAAGGAGGCGATGGGCTCCTCACCGGCCGTCCCTTGGCCACCCCGGCGCTCCTCCAGGGCCTCGAGCCAGCCTGCGAGCTCCCGAGCGGCCTCGAGCTTCTGGGCCTCGAAGGCCCGCTGACCCAGGGTCTCCTGGGCGAAGGCAGCCGCCTCGGGCGCCACAGTGACACCGAGGGCTCTCGCCTCCTCGAGGGAAGCGAGGACATCTTCGAGCCTGTCTTTTCCTAGCGCTCCCTCGGCGTCGAAGAGCTTCCGAGCCCAACCGATGGCCTCGGGGCTGGCCCCTTCCCTCCCGAGGAACCGAAGCGCCGGCGGCGAGACCGTGGCGTCCAGGTAGAGGAGAGCCTTGGGCCCGTCCTCCCGCCTGGCTGCCTCCAGCTCCTCGGCCCTCTCTTTCTCGAGATGGTGGAGCACCGCCTCCACGTGCTTGCAGGTGCCAAGCGAAGACGTGGCAAAGTCCGGACAGGCGCAGTGGTGGATGCCTGCCGCCAAGCTCCAGAGCTTGACCTCGTAGGAACGACCGCTCGGGCCCTTTACCCGAATCGGCGACCAGATGGGGTGCTCTCCCTGGGCCTCTATCTCGTAGGACTCGGCGCGGCCGCGTCTGCGCCGGCGCTCGAGTTGCTCGGCCCTACCCATTTTGTCTCCAGAGAGGAGGTTCGTTGCCGAAAGAACTGATACACTGTCTAGCAGAATATCCAACCATTGGCAATCCAGTATGGCTCCAATCGAATCCATCGAGCTCCAGGTGCCCCCCGGGGCGGCCGGGGAGCGGCTGGACCGGGTCCTCGGCCAGGCCGAGGGCTTCTCGCGCAGCCTGGCGAGAAAGCTCATCGACGCCGGGGCCGTCTTCGTGAACGGCGCCCGCACGCGCCGGGCCTCCCGTCCCATGTCCCCTGGAGAGCTCATCAGGGCTCCGAGGAGCCTGCCGCCCATCCCCCGGGCAGAGCTCGGCCCGCGGATCCTGCACCGGGGCGAGGGCATCCTCGTGGTGGACAAGCCCTCGGGCGTGGCCTCGGCCCCGACGCCCCTCGGAATCAGGGGCACCCTGCCCTGGCTGCTCTCGGAGCAGCTCGGCCTTCCCGCGCTCCCCATCGTGGTGCATCGCCTGGACCTGGAGGTCTCCGGCGTGATGGCCCTGGCCCTCGATCGACGGGGCGCCAGGCTGCTCAGCAAGGCCTTCGAAGGCGGGCTCGCGAGAAAGCACTACTTCGCCATCGTGTCCGGCGCCCCACCCGCGATAGAGGGCGAGGTGGAGGCCCCTATCGGAAAGGACCCAGGGCGCCGGGGCCGCATGCGGGTCGCTCCCTCGGGGGATCCGGCGCGGACCGGGTACCGGCGCCAGGGCGCGCCGAGCGGCTACCAGGGCTGCGAGCAGCTCTCGATCCGCCTTCACACCGGCAGGACCCACCAGATCCGGGTGCACCTCTCCCACCTGGGCTGCCCCATCCTGGGAGACCGCTTCTACGGCGGCCCTAGGCGGGTCCGCTCCGCCGAGGGCAGCTGGGTTACGGTCCCGAGGCTCTGCCTCCACTCCCATCGCCTGGAGCTGCCCCTCGGAGGGCGGGCCGGCGAGCTCATGACCTTCGAAGCGCCCCTGCCCGAGCTCCTGCCCCTGCCCGAGCTCCCGCCCGAGCCCGAGCTCCCGCCAGTACCCTGATTTCTTCCCTCGACCCTCTCCTCGGTCTGAGCCGCGGATGCCGCCTTGCGCCCGGCCGCGCTCCGTTGCATGCTCGCTTCCAGCATGACCGAGCACTTCCCCAAGGGCCCCACCAGGCGAGAGCTGCTCATCGGGCTGGGCGCCGGCGGGCTCGTGAGCTTGATCCCGGGCTGCGCTCCCCGGGCGCTCTCGCAGAGGGAGCGCTTCCTGATCTTCCGGGCTGCCTCACCCCTCGCCATCGTGAGGTGGGCGAGACACCGCCCGGATCCGCGGTCCGTGCTCCGGGAGCGGGCCCGGCCTGGCCGCTCCATGAGCCCGGAAGCCCTCCGGCGTCTGGACGCTCGCATGAGGGAGACCCTCGCCAGCTCGGGCGGGGTGGGCCTGGCCGCCCCCCAGGTGGGGGTGAGCCGCAGGGTGATCCTCGTGCAGCTCCAGGACAAGGAGAAGCGGGTGCTCACGCTGGTGGATCCCCTGCTTCGCCCCCTCTCGGCCGGCACCGAAGACGGCTACGAGGCCTGCCTGTCGGTGGACGGCGTCGGAGGCCTGGTCAGACGGACGAGCCAGGTTGAGGTCAGGTACTTCGATCTCCAGGGCCGGGCCATGGGGCGGACCTCCTCGGGCTGGGAGGCCCGGATCTTCCAGCACGAGGTGGACCACCTGGACGGGGTCCTGTACCTGGACCGGTTGATCGGCCCGCTGCTGCCCATCGACGAGGTTCGCCGGAGACGCGCCAAGGCGAGGGCCGGGACCTGGCAGGAGCTGGATGCGCCCCACTCCGAGCGAGGCGAGCGCCCATCCCCAGACCTCGCGGCGATCCCGGCTCGTTCGTACGACAACCTCCAGGGGCTCTGGCTGTGAGCCGCACGGAGGCCCTCATGCGGCTCCCAAGGGATCTGGCCGTGAGCCGGACCCGGACCCCGACCCGGATCCGGACCCGAATGCGCCTGGTCGTCCTGCTCGCGGGAGCCTCCGTCGTCACTTTGGGCAGCGGCGCCCTGGGGGCGCCCGCCAGGCCCCGGCCCGCCTCGCGCCCAGCGCCCCGGTGCGACAGCAGCCGCTATGACTGCGTCGGAAAGAGGCCCGGTGACTTCGACCGGGACGTGCAGGTGACCCTCCGGCCCCTGGCGGGCATGGACACCGCCTGCCTCGCCAGGCTCCGCCAGGCCCGGATCTCCTTTCGCATGCTCAAGGGAGTCAAGGGAGTGAAGACTCCGGTTGAGGTGCTCTCCGAGCGCCTCGGGGGCGTGCTCTACCGCAGGTCCAGGAACAACAAGCGTCGCTTCATCCTCGACTGCCACATGGTGGAGGCCCTCTCGGCCCTCGGCAGAGACATCCGCAAGGCCGGCGTGGCAGGGTTCTACTTCTCTTCCACCTGGCGCTACACCATGCGCAAGGGCCAGGGCCGCCTCTCCCACCACGCCTACGGCCTGGCGCTCGACGTCGTGGCCATCGACGGCGCCTTTGGCTACGCCACCGTGGTGAGGCACTATGAAAAGGGCGTCTGGGGCTGCGGAGAGCGAAACAAGACCCCCAAGGGCGCCGCCTGGAGGAAGCTCTACTGCGTTCTCGCCAAGAAAGGAGCCTTTGCCCAGGTGTTCACCCCTGACACCGACAGCGACCACCGCGACCACTGGCACTTGGAGCAGCCCAGCCCCTCGCTTCGCCTGCCCGCGGCCGCCGCGACCAGGCCCGCGACCGGGCAGAGCCGTGCGAAAAGATCTGCGACCAGGCCCTCTACCCGCCCCGCGGCCCGCCCCGCGGCCCGCCCCGCGGCCCACCCCGCGGCCCGCCCCGCGGCCCGCCCCGCGGCCCGCCCCGCGGCCCGCCCCGCGGCCCGCCCCGCAGAGGGACTCACGGACTAGGGCGCCCTGGGCCCCAAGGAGGACAGACCAATGGCCCTTCAGCATGTGTACCTGGTGCCCGGCTTCTTCGGGTTCACCTCCCTCGGCTCCCTCAACTACTTCCTGGGCGTGCGCGAGCTGCTCGATGAGCGCCTCCGGGCCCTCGGCGTGGAGGCCGAGATCCACGAGACCGACACCCTCCCAACGGGCTCCATCCGGCACCGGGCCGTGCGCCTGCTCGAGCGCATCGAGCGGGAGCGGTCCTTTATCGGGGACACGGGGATCCACTTCGTGGGGCACTCCACGGGCGGCCTGGACGCCCGCCTCCTCGTGACGCCCGGCGTGAGGCTGGTGAAGACCGAAATCGAGGATGAGATCTGCCACCATGTCCGCAGCGTGCAGTCCCTCTCCACCCCGCACCACGGCACGCCTCTTGCTTCCTTCTTCACCACGCTCCAGGGCAGGAACCTGCTCTACCTCCTTACGCTCCTCGCCACCACGGGCCCAGGCCGCCTGGGCATGACCGCCACGGCGCAGTACCTGGCCCTGGTGGCGCGCCTCGACGACTTCCTCGGCCACACCGACACGCTGCTCGACCTCATGTCGGAGCGGCTCCTGAGATCCATCTCGGCCGAGCGGGGCCACCAGCTCTGGGAGTTCATGAACGAGGTCTCCAAGGACCAGGGCGCGGTGATCCAGCTCACCCCCGAGTCGGTGGACCTCTTCAACGCGGCGGTCACCGACCGCGAGGGCGTGCGCTACGTCTCCCACGTGAGCGCCTCGCCTCCACCGCTCACCAGGCTGAGGCTCAAGAGCTTCAACAACCTCTACGCCCCCCTCGCCCTGGCGCTCTATGCCCTGGTGTACAAGATCACCTCGCGGGAGCACCGCTCCTACCCCTACCCGGCCCTGTCGGAAGCCGCCCACGGCGTGCTCGCCTCCCGCCTCACCTTCGAGGTGACCCCCGCCTCCAACGACGCCATCGTGCCTGCCCTCTCCCAGGTCTGGGGCGAGATCGGCCAGGTGGTGGAGGGAGATCACCTGGACGTGGTGGGCCAATACGACCGCGTCTGGCAGGGCTCCAGGAGCCCGGGCTGGCTCAAGTCCGGGGCCGGCTTTGGCGACGCCGAGATGGAGACCCTCTGGGACTCCATCGCCCGGGTCATCGCCGAATCCAGCAACTAGGCAGCCGGGCGGCTTTGCCGCGCCATCCACGCACGAACGGTCTCCTCCCAACCTCTGATGACCTCTCAAGGCCTGAAGCGCCTGAGACGACCGTAAGCCTCCCCCAAACCGCCAATTTCCTCTCAGGGTCTCCAGCGCCTGAGCCGCTCCCCAGCCTCGAGGATCCTCTCGGTTGTCACGTTGCCATAGGAAAGGCGCACCCAGCCCTTGCCCATGGGGCCAAAGGCGCTGCCCGGGACCGCGATCACGCCAGGGCCCGTCACCAGCTCGCGGCAGAAAGCGACGTCGTCCTCCCCACGCGAGAGGCGCGCCAGCATGAAGGTCGCGCCCTGGGCCAAGGAAGGCTCGAGCAGGCTCGAGCCCGAGAGGGCCTCCATGAGGGCGTCCCTTCGCCCCATGAGGGTCGCGCGGGCCTCGGCGGCGTAGCTCTCCGCCTCGGCGAGAGCCCCGATCACCGCCTCCTGGGCAGGCACCGGCGCGCAGACCACGAGGGCGTCCTGGGCCTTCACCGCCTCCTCCACCACCTCGGAGTCGCCAAAGAGGTAGCCGCACCGCCAGGCGGCGAGGCCGAAAACCTTGGAGAAGCTCCCTAGCACGATGGTCCGGTCCCTCGGGCCGAGGACCGCTGGGCTCACGTGCCCGTCCGGCGGGAAGGTCAGGAGATCGTAGGTCTCGTCCGAGATGAGCCAGAGCCCCAGGCGGGCCGCGAGCTCCACCAGGGCGCGCTGTGCCTCGGCCTCGATGACCTGGCCCGTGGGGTTGCCCGGCGAGACCAGCACCAGGGCCCTCGTGCGGGGCCCGACGGCCCTCTCCGCCGCGTCGGGATCGAAGCGGAAGTGGGCGAGCTCCCCGGCCCGAGCCGGCACGAGCTCGAGGGGCACCTCCCGGTTCACGCAGCCCGCCAGCCGGATGCAGAAGTCGTGATCGAAGTAGCCCGGCCCGAAGGTGATCACCTCGTCGCCGGGCCTGGTAAGTGCGAGGATGGCGTTGGCAAAGGCCTGGTTCGCCCCGCAGGTCAGCATCACCTCCGATGCGTCGGCGTCGGACACCCCCTTGAGCGCGCGCAGGTAGCGGGCCACCGCCTCCCGCGCCTCGGGCAGCCCTGGGTCCGGCGAGTAGGAGTGCACGGCCGTCCCGGCGAGGTAGCGCTCCACGCGTGCCATCGCCCCTCGCGGCGGCGGCAGCCCGAGCACGGCCTGGCCGAGGTTCACTAGGTCCCGGCCCTTTTGGGCCTCCTCGGCGGCGAGGGCGTTTATCTCGGCGATGGGAGGCCGGCGAAGCTCGAGGACTCGGCCCAAGGGCGCGCCCCGGCCCACGCCCCCGCCTCCCCCTCTTCTGCCACTGCCGTCCCTGGGCGCGCCCCGCGGCGGGGGTGTCACTTCCCTACTCCACGCCCACGAAGGCCTTGATGTACTGGGCGCGCTCGAGCTGGGCCGCGTCGGGGTGGGTGGCGTGGGAGAGCTGGCCGCGGAAGTCCTCGAGGCGCTCGTAGCCCTTCTCCTCCATCCAGGCCCTCACCGACTCGCGCATGGTGACGAGATCCGAGAGGTCGCCCTTCTTGTACAGGGCCGAGACCACCTGAACGGCGCTCGCGCCAGCCAGGATCTGCTTCACCACGGTGCGTCCCTCGTGCACGCCTCCCGAGGCGCAGAGATCCGCGCGCACCCTGCCCGAGAGCATGGCGATCCAGCGGAGGCTGCGGCGGTGATCTCCCGGGCTGGAGAGGGAGATGCCTCCCTTGAAGGCCTCCTTGTCCACGTCGATGTCCGGGTGATAGAGCCGGTTGAAGAGCACCAGGCCCCTCGCGCCCTTCTTGTCGAGCTCCGCGGCCAGGCGACCGACGTTGGTGAGGTAGGGGGCCAGCTTCACCGCGAGGGGGATGGACACCTTCTGCCTCACCGCGGCCACGGTGTCGGTATAGACCCGCTCTATGTCCGCGCTCGGCGAGGCCGGATCCGCGGGCATCACGTAGAGGTTCAGCTCCAGGGCGGCGGCCCCTGCCGCGGCGATCTGCTGCGCGAAGTCCACCCAGGCCGAGGCGCCGGTGCAGTTCACCGAGGCGATCACCGGGATGGACACGGCCCTCGTGGCCTCCCTGATGATCTCCAGGTACTGGCGCGGCCCGTGCTGCACGGCGATGTCCGCCTCCAGGTACTGCATCGCCTCTGGGTGCATGTCCGCGGCCATGGCCGCCGTGGTCTCGGCGAAGTCCAGGCGGATCTGCTCCTCGAAGAGCGACTTCAGCACCACGGCCCCTGCCCCTGCCTCGGCGCACTTGCGCACCCGCTCCGGGGTCTTGGTCAGGCCGCAGGATCCCACGATGATGGGGCTCTCCAGCTCCAGGCCTAGGTAGCTCGTCTTCAGGCTCGTCATGGGTCTTGGTTCTCCGTCTCCATGAGGGACAACCCTCGCGCGCAGGGTGGCATAGGGCAAATGTGGAGTCAACCGACCCGGCAGCGGGGGTGCAGACCGGCCAGGGTGCCACTTGGAGAAGTTCTTCCACGGAATCACGCATAAATTCGGTGACGGCAGCGGCCGGGCGCGGGAACTCGTCATCCCAGCACTCCGAGATCCCGATACCTTGAAGCCACAGCGTGGAGTCGAGTTCCACTTCGAAGGTGGCATTGC
>JAVEWA010000211.1:0-10319 GCA_034004785.1 Polyangia bacterium | reverse complement strand
CCAGGACCCGAGGAACGACTCGGACCCTGCCTGCTCGGCTCCCAACGTGTACAGGATCCTGCAAGACAGGCTGGCTCCCACGAGCCGCTACTCCTTCAGCAGCCTGCCGGAGATGTACAACGAGCTGGTGGCGGGCGGAAACGTGACCTACTTCTTCTCCCGGCGGAGCTACATCGGCGTGACGGGCTACGGAGCCACAGTGAAGTGGCTCGTGGACGGCTTGGACCTCGACTTCCAGGAGTGGTCCGCGATGCCCTATGGCGGCCCCTTCGGCGTGGTGGGCGCCAACGCCGCATGGGGCCACGACTTCGCCGACCTCTTCTTCGAGGTGGGCCACAGCTTCGATCAGATGCCCGGCGGCGGCGGGCTCGCGGCCATCTTCCGCTCGGTGCTGACCTTCAAGAAGCAGGAGCTGGAGATAGTAGCGCGCTACTACGACAAGGACTTTGCCAACCCCCACGCGCGCCCCATCTCCGCGCCCGACGAGTACGAGGGGCTGGCGGCCAGGGACGAGCTCGGGTTCCGGCTCAAGTACACGGCGCTCCTGAAGGACATCCAGCTCCGCACCCTCGCCGACTACTGGATGACCCCGAGGGACTGGACCCAGAAGCTCCGTCTCCGGGTCCGGGCCGACTACGAGGTGGCCACCTGGTTCCGCCCGGGCGCCTGGATCGAGTACCAGGACAAGGATCTCGCCGACACCGAGCGGGGCAACTGCTACGAGCAGGTCTTCGAGTACGACTGGGAGGGCGAGCCCATCCAGTGCCAGGGCGAGAAGGTGGACCTAGGGTTCCAGCTCCGGTTCCAGCCCCACCGCATGCTGACCCTGAGCGCCTACTACCAGCACCGCTTCATCGACGACGGCAGCAGCCGCTACAGCAGCAGCTTCCGCCAGGACAGCTCGGCCTGGCTGCTCGTCATGCTCAAGCCCTTGCCCGACCTGCGCATCCGGCTGCGCTCCCGCTACCGGTTCGAGGCCATAAAGCACAACGACTACATGGAGCACTCCCTGTGGAGCTACCTGGAGGTGGGCTGGTGGTACAAGCGCATCTTCCACCTCAAGGGCCGCCTGGAGCTGCTCAAGTTCTTCGACCGGAGGGACTCTTCCCTGGGGCGCTCCCCAGAGCCCGAGGTCTGGGCCCGCCTGGAGTTAGAGTATCGGTTCTAACCTGTCCCCTCTCTCCCCATCCCGACGCTACACCACGGCTACCGGATCAACGACCTCGGGCTCGGCTCTGCTAGCGGCAAATGGGACGCCCCCTCGCCGCTTTTGGCTCGGCGCCCCCGCAAGGGCCGTCCAGCTCCACCACGGGCGGAGGCCCCTTGGGGAGCACTGGGTGGGCCCGGCTGTTCAGGGGGCGCCCGAGCCTCTTGAGGCTCTTCACCAGCTCGTCCCTGATGAGCCGGCCGGCAATCAGCCTCTTTCTCGAAGCTGGCAGCCTGGCGAGCACCTCGCCGAAACCCACGCCCCCTGCCAGGAGAAAGTCGCTGATCGCCACCCGATAGCGCCGCCTCTCGGATAGCGGCCTCCCTCTCGAGTCCGTGAGCGCCACAACCTTCATGGGATCCGTGCAACGCACCTTGTAGGCCATGCCCGAGGCGATGAGGTGCCCGTGGGACTCCCTGGCCATGTAGGCTTCCAGGATCTCCCGAAGCTCGGCCGCCGTAAGCTCCACAACCGCGAGCTGGTTGTCGAAGGGGAAGACCCGGTGCACGTCGGCATAGGTGACCGGCCCCGCCGCGAAGCCACCCCGCACCCCGCCCGCGTTCATTAGCGCCATCTCGGCCCCTGGCACCGCGGCGCGCATCACGGCCGTCACGAAGGCGCCCATGGCGGAGACGCCCTTGCGGCCATGATGGAGCGGCCTGGCCGCCCTGGCCAGCACCTCGTCGGGCCTGGGAGACAGCCGGCGCCGGTATCCATCCAGGATGGACCGCATGGCCGAGACCGCAGGGGCGTGCGCGCGAAGGAGCGGGCTCTCCAACACCTCGCCCCGCGCGGGCCCATGTCTGAGCCCAGCCTCGCAGTCCCCCGTATCCCCGAAGACGTCGTGGCAGACCACCTGGGGCGAGAGGGCCTCTGCCCTCACCCTGCCGCCCCTCACCCTGATGGCGATGCGGCCAAGGGCCACCCCCTTGGAGCAGGCCTGCACGAGGGGCACGCCGTTGACCTCGTGCCAGAAGCACCCGTGGCTGTGCGCTGCGATGGCCGCGTCCACCGTGCCCCTCGGCAGAGCCCTGAGCAGGCGCGGCATGGGGCCGCTGCAGGAGGCGGGATCGCGGGTCCGGCAGGAGCCTCCCTCGTGGGCGAGCAGCACCACCACCTCAGCGCCCTCGGCCCTGAGCGCCCGCGCGTGCTTCTTCACCACGGGCTCGTAGGGCGCAAACTCGAGGTCCCCTACGTTCTCGAGGTGAGAGGTGGCGGGGGTCTCGGTGGTGGCGAGCCCAATCACCCCCACCTTCACTCCGCCCCGCTCGATGAGCAGGGTCGGCCGCGTGTTCGGCCAGCCCAGCTCACCGCCTCCCTTGGGAGCGATGTTGGCCGCGAGGAGCGGAAAGGGCGCGGCCTTGGCCCATGCCTTGAGCGCTCCCCGCGGGTCGGGCCCGCCCGTCCCCTTGGGGCCCACGGGCCCGAAGTCGAACTCGTGGTTGCCCACCGCGGCCCCATCCACTCCGAGGCGGACATGGAGGTCCCGCACCGGCACCCCCTCGAAGTGGTTGGAGAGCACGCTCCCCTGCATGAAGTCCCCGGCGTCCAGGAGGATCACCGCCCTCCCCCTTGCCGCCTCCTCTCTGCGGATCTGTGCGACCTGGGCAACCAGGGCCTCGGCCCCTCCCACCCTGAGGGTCCTCGGCGGGGTCTCCCCCGACTGGACGAGCACCGGGTCGAGCTGACCGTGGAGGTCGTTCAAGCTGAGCACGAGAATCCGTCGATCGGGCAGTTGCTCGGCCGCTGCTCCTCTGGCGCCGGGCCGCGCCCGAGCGGGCCCAGTCTCGGCGGGCCGAGCTTCACCGGGCCGAGCCCCAACTGGCCGAGCTTCACCGGGCCGAGCCCCAGCGGGCTGCGACCGAGCGGTCCTGGCAGGGCCATCTCCCTGCCGAGCGCAGGAGGTCATCGCCGCAGCGCCCAGGAGCCCGAGCGCCCAAAGCTTCACGAAGGAGCCAAGCCAATGTGGAAATCTAGTCTGTCTGTTCATGACACTCCAGGCTCCATGTCCCCAGGCGCCTGAGACGCCTTTTGGGAACATGGCAGGGCCTGCATCCCGACGGCGAGGTACTTCTTGGCCAGATCCACGTAGAGCTGCTTGCCAAAGCTCCAGAGCGCCAGGTCCTTCTCCTCGAGCTCCCTGAGCACCTCGGCCGGATTCCCGCCGACCACCTGTCTTGGAGGGATCACCTGGCGCATGCGCACCACCGCCCCCTCGGCCACGATGGCCCACTCCCCGACCTCTGATCTCAGGCTGAGCACAGCCCCCATGCCGATGACCGCCCAGTCGCCTATGACCGTCCCGTGCAGGATCGCGCCATGACCAACCGTCACCCGCCTCCCGATGCTGTAGGTGTGGGCCGGCGGTGCGTGCAGGATCGCGCCCTCCTCGATGGCCGTCTCGTCGCCGAGCTCGATGCGGCCATAGTCCCCCCTCAGGATGGCCCCGTGCCCCACGTAGCAGCCATTCCCAATGACCACCTGGCCGATGACCTGGGCAGTCTCGCTGACGTAGGAGTCCAGGCCCACCTGTGGCTCGAACCCGTCGAAGCGATAGAGCATGCAGCCACCTCCTGCTCACCCCGCCTCGCAAGACGTCAGGCCCAGAGCTTCACAGCTCAAGTGGCGACGCCAACCCAACCCGGGAGCGGCGCCAGGAAGGCGAGATGAAGCCCCATAATGGGTCATGGCCCCTCGAAGGTCCAGAGGGTCAGAGCAGCCGAGCCGACTCCCCACCCTGAGTCCGTCCACCTCCCGGCGCTTGCAAGCGAGACTGGTGGTCGAGCCGCTATCCTGGGGCAGGGCCCGCTATGCCGCGTCCTAATTTACCGGCGCGAGGGTGGCCGCGGCCGAGAGGCGACAGCGGCGCGCCTCCTTGCCCTGCCCCTCCACCAGGAGGAGCTCGTAGCTCTCCCAGAGAAGCCTCCCCGGCAGAGGGCGCACAGTCCAGGAGATAGGCACGACCTGCACTGGCACTGGCACGCCCCTTGGGCCCACCCGCCACTCCAGGCAGACCTGGCCTGGTAAGATCTCGGCCGAGGGCAAGCCCACGGTCGAGCCCGAAGCCGAGCCCGATTCCGAGCCCGACTCGATGCCTGAAGCCGCGCCCGAGGCCGAGCCCGACTCCGTTCCCGTCACCTCTCCCGATCCCTGCCTAACTCCGAAGCGGAACTCGCAAAAGGAGAGGTCGTCCAGGCGCCGAAGGGGCATCTGGCCATGGAACCAGACCATGGAGGCAAAGGGCGCCGACTCCACCTGCCCCTCGCACTCCACGCGCCTCGTGCCGTTGGCCACCTGATAGGCGCCCGAAAACAGCCCTGGCCCCTCGCCGCCCTGACATCCGGACAGCCCGAAGAGCCCCGCGATGACAGCCGCCCTCGGCATGGCCAACGTCCACGCCGTCGCGGAAGGGGACGATGGATCTCCAACTCGTAGAACCCGTGCCGTGCTTGCCATGATTCCCTCCGGTCGGCTCGCCATGCCATTCCGGGCGCCGACTCCCCTGTTGTCGGCAGCGCCCGAGGCGCGTTGCCCCCAAAATCAGAACCAGCGAGAACCCCTAGCAAAAAACACGGTTGGGAGCGCGGATTTTCTCTCTGCTAGCCATTGCTTGTGCATTTGTATAATCACGACTAGTCTAATCGTAATCATACAAGGGAGCGTGTCGTGCCTTTCATTAATCGTTCCGAGGAGCTGAGCTTCCTGAGCGGACAGGCCAAGGAGGACCGTTCTGCCCTGATCGTGCTCTACGGCCGGAGGCGCACGGGCAAGACTAGTCTGCTCAAGCGTTTCTCGACCAATCGCCGGTCCATCCTTTTCGTGGCCGACGCACAGTCCCGGCCCGATCAGCTCGCCGCATTCTCGCGAGTCTCCTTCGCCGCCCTAGGTGAGCCTGAGCTTGGAGAAGTCGCTTTTCCAACCTGGGAGGCGGCGCTCCGGTTCGTGGCCACGCGCTCGAGGGATGAGCCGCTCTTTGTGGCCCTCGACGAGTTCGGCTACCTTTGCGAATCAGACCCTTCGTTGCCCTCGGTCCTCCAGCGCCTCTGGGATGCGGAGCTGCGTGAGGCTCGACTGCATCTGGTGCTCTGCGGCTCTTACGTGTCATTCATGGAGCGCGAGATCCTCGGCGCGAAGAATCCCTTGTATGGTCGTCGCACGGGCGAGTGGCTGCTTCAGCCATTGAGGTTCAGAGACGCAATCGGTTTCTTTACGGACCGCGCCCCAGACGAGCTAGTCACGATCTATGGGGTCCTTGGCGGCATCCCGGCCTATCTGGAGAGATTCGACCCGAAGCGCCAGGTGGCAGACAACATCATCACGGAGATCCTCTCCAAGGGTGCGCCCCTTTACAACGAACCCCGCTTTCTGCTGATGGAGGAGCTTCGGAACCCTCATCTGTACTTCTCAATCTGTCAGGCGGTGGCCTTTGGTCGCACGACGCCCAATGAGATCGCCCAATCGGCCGGTCTGCCAGATCGCGGCGCCACCAGCCATTACCTTGACACGTTGCGCGAGATGCACGTCCTGGATCGCCGGACCCCGGTCACGGAGCGCAACCCGGAGCGAACACGACGAGGTCGGTGGTGCCTGAAGGATCCTTTCCTCCGTTTCTGGTTTCGATTCGTGCTGCCGAACCGTAGCGCCCTGGAGGCCGGCGACCCCCAGATGGTTTTCATCTCCAAGGTGGCCCCCTTCCTGGATCAGCATGTCTCATTGGCCTTTGAGGAAGTCTGTGGCCAACATCTGTGGGACTTGAACCGCCGCGGCGAGCTACCCGCACACTACGACCGCATCGGCGGGTGGTGGAGGGGTGACGCCGAGGTTGATCTGCTGGCCGTCTCGGACAGCGGCTCCCTGCTCCTTGGGGAGTGCAAATGGAGCATAAACCCAGTGGGAATAGACGTCCTTGAAACGCTCGACAGGCGACAGCGCGCGATCACCGCAGATCTACCCCAGAGCCCGGGACGCCAGGTTCACCATGCCCTGTGGTCAAGGGCTGGGTTCACTGCGGAGCTGAGACGCCGAGCCAGCGATACCGGGGTGCTGCTTTTCGACCTGGAAGACCTGACTGGTCCAAGGGAACAAGCTCTTTCCCTCTGAGACGAGATCTATTTTCCTTCAAATCCGTGCCGCGCCCGCGTGGTCCCTCTCGTCAGTGCTTGAAGCTGCGCTGGCCGGTGAAGACCATGGCGGCCTTGTGCTCGTTGCAGGCCTCGATCGCCTGGTAGTCGTTCTGGGAGCCGCCGGGCTGGATCACCGCGGTGACGCCCTCGGCGAGCCCCACGTCCACGCCGTCGCGGAAGGGGAAGAAGGCGTCCGAGACCATGCAGGCGCCGGGGATGCCTCCCCGCTCGGCGCGCACCCGGGCGTCGATCTCGGCGCGAAGGTCCTTGTCCCCGAGCTCGTTGTAGGGCTTGCCGGTGCGCTCGAAGCAGATCCTGTCGCCGAGCTTGGTGTAGGCCTTGTCCCTCGCGATCTGGGCCACGCCCACCCTGTCCTGCTCGCCGGTGCCGATGCCCACGGTGACGAGGTCCTTGACGTAGAGCACCGAGTTGGAGGTGACCCCCGCCTCCACGGCCCAGCCGAAGAGGAGGTCCCGCATCTCGGCCTCGGTGGGCTGCCGCTCGACGCGGTACTCCTTGCCCTTGTAGGTGCACACTGCCGGCAGGAGATCCTCGGGCCTCCTGGCCTGGAGCGAGAAGGAGGTCTGCACCACCAGGCCCCCATCCATGAGGGCCTTCCACTCGATCACCCGGGCGCTGGCGTACTCGACGAGGCGGTCCATGCGGCGCACCCGCACGATGCGGAGGTTCGGGCGCTTGGCGAGGAGCTCGAGGGCCCCCTCCTCGTAGTCCGGGGCGGCCACCACCTCCAGGTAGTTCTCGGAGATCAGCTCGGCGGTGGCCCGGTCCACCGGCAGGGTGAAGGCCACCGCGCCGCCAAAGGCAGCCACCCGATCCGCCATGTTGGCCTGGCGGTAAGCCTCCGCCAGGCTGTCCCTGACCGCCACGCCAGAGGGGTTGTTGTGCTTCATGATGGCGCAGGCTGGCCGGTCCGCCAGGTAGCGCAGGATGTTGAGGGCGTTGTCCACGTCGGTCAGGTTGGTCTTGCCGGGGTGCTTGCCCGACTGGAGGAGCTCCACGTCGGTGACGAGCCCCTTGCCGGGGCCGAGGAGCTCCACCTCTCCGACCTTCAGGTTCCCGCTCACCAGCCGATAGAGCGCCGCCTCCTGCCCTGGGTTCTCCCCGTAGCGCAGGCCCTTCTCCACGCCCTCGATGACCCAGCTCACCTTCTCGTAGCCTAGGGTCGTCCGCTCTTCCCCGTCGATGAAGGAGATCTCCAGCCGGGGGGCGAAGTGATCGTCCATGATCGTCCGGTAGTCCTTCTTGAGATCCTTGATGCCTGCCATGGATTGCCTCCTCGGATGGGTGACTGCGATGCGGGCTCGGGCCCCGTTGCCTTGCTCTTGCGCGCTCCTCTGCCCTAGGCCTTCTGATCCTTCAACTGGTAGCCCTTCTTCATGGCCTCGATGGAGGCCTCCGCCAGGTAGGCGCTGATGGCCGCGTCGTACCCGGCGGTGTGGGCGAAGGCCTTGCGAGCCAGCTCGAAGCGGGTGGCGATGCCGAGGGAACCCTGGCCCTCCCTCAGCTCCGCGAGGAGCCGGTCGTAGTCGCCCGGATCCACGACTGGCGCCACCCGCAGGTAGTTCTTGGCCGCGGCCCTGATCATGCACGGGCCGCCGATGTCGATGTTGCCCCGCGCCTCCTCCACCGTGACGCCCTCGCGGGCCACCGTCTCGCGGAAGGGGTACAGGTTCACGATCACCAGGTCGATGGGCACCGCGCCGGTGCGGGCGAGATCCTGGCGATGGCTCGGGTTGTAGGTCTCGGTGAGGAGCCCGAGGTAGATCTTGAAGTCCAGGGTCTTCACGAGCCCGCCCTGGGTCTCTGGCTGCCCGGTGTAGTCCGACACCTGGATGAGGCGCTCCTTGGCCGCGTCTCCGAGGATCTCCTTCAGGCGGCCGAAGGTGCCCCCGGTGGAGAAGATCCGCAGCTCCGGGTTCACCTCCACGAGGCCCGGGATGAGCCTCTCGAGCCCTGCCTTGTCAGACACGCTGCAGAGCACGTGTCTCACCTTCACACGGTCATCGACCTCTTCGACGCGATTGATGGACATGGGACAATTCCTCCATGATGGCATTGACTGCCGCTCGGCCCTCGAGGGCGCTCAGGCGCCCTCGCTCAGGTGCGCCCGCTCAGGCTCGTTCTCTGGTCCGGACGAGCTCGCGGCCCTCGAGGCGCACCCGGCCCCGCACCACCTCGTCCACCACGCGGGGCAGGATCTGGTGCTCCACCGCCAGCCCGCGGGCGCGAAGGTTCTCGAGGGTGTCATCCGGATGAACCGGCACGGCCACCTGGGCCAGGATCGGCCCGGTGTCCATGCCCTCGTCCACGTAGTGCACCGTGATGCGCGTCTCGGTGAGCCGCTCGGGCGAGCCCGGCGCGAGGCCCATGGCGAACTCGTAGCCGTGGGTGCCCTGGTAGGCCCTGGTGTCCGCCGGGTGCACGTTCAGCACTCCAAGGCGCCCATCCGAGTAGAAGTGCCCGAGCAGGACGGGAGTCACCAGGCGCATGTAGCCCGCCAACACCGCCAGGCGGGGCTCGTAGGGCGCGATCGCCTCGAGGATGGCCCGCTCGTGGCTGGCCCTGTCGGAGTGGCCCTTCGGCGACACCACCAGGGTTGGCACCCCGCGCCTCGCGGCCCGCTCGAGGCCGAAGGCCCCTTTCTTGTCGCTCACCGCCACAGCCACCGCGCCGAGCACATGACCCGCGCTAATTGCGGCCATCAGGGCCTCGCAGTTGGAGCCGCTCCCCGAGAGGAACACCGCAATGGGGACTGGGTCTTGTGGCATGGGCTCCTTGACCAAGGCAGAGGCGAGAGCGTGTCGGCCGCTCGCCTTTGGGCTCATGACGCCGATGGGTCGCTTGCCGGCAGTATCCCCATGGGGTCCGGACGGGTCAAGGCCGAGAAGACAGGGCGAGAAGAAGGGCTGCAAGAAAGAGGGCGAGAAGAAGATATCATTTGGATCTCCGATTGATCTCGGAGGGTTACTTGAGCGTTCGCTTACTGATCTATGGAATTGACGGCAGCTTGCCCGGCAGGACATACTCCCGCCACTGACCCGCCCGGAAGGGGCGCAGGCTCAGGACCGCAAAATGGAGGCGAACATCATGTACGTGCCCACAAGGCTCTTTTTCACCAAGGGCATTGGCCAGCATAGGGAGAAGCTCGTCTCCTTCGAGATGGCTCTCAGGCACGCCCAGATCGCGTCCTACAACCTGGTCCGCGTCTCGAGCATCCTGCCCCCGCACTGCAAGATCATCTCCCGCGCCAAGGGGCTGAAGGATCTCTCCCCGGGCCAGGTTGTTCACGCGGTCATCGCAGACGCCTCCACGAACGAGCAGCACCGCCTGGTGGCGGCGTCGGTGGGCGTCTCCATCCCCAAGGACCGGAGCCAGTTCGGCTACCTCTCGGAGCACCATTCCTATGGAATGGACGACAAGACCGCAGGAGACTACGCCGAGGACCTCGCCGCCCAGATGCTCGCCACCATCCTCGGCGTGGACTTCGACACCAACCTCACCTACAACGAGCGGCGGGACCTGTGGAAGCTGAACGATCAGATCATCCAGACCAGGAACATCACCCAGGGAGGCGTGGGCAAGAGGGATCTCTGGACAACGGTGCTCTCCGCTGCCGTGCTCCTCTCATAGACCAACCGGCCTGGCACTAACCTGCCCCGCTCTCCACGACAAACCCGCCACCAGGACAAACCCGCCACCAGGACAAACCCGCCACCAGGACAAACCCGCCACCAGGACATCGAAATTCTGAGACTGCTCTCGTGAACCCGGCATGATCCCGTTGCCTCTGCTTGGTTGTGGCAAAGGTGCGATCGTGGCACGGTACTTGCTCAGCTCCCTTTGAGCGCCGTATTTTCCGAGGCAGGAGGCCAAGCATGAAGGCCACGAGCAAGATGTTCCGACTGGGTTCACTGGCATTTGTCATCGGCTTGCTAGGCGGGCCCGGGTGCAGCCGCCCGGTGGGCTCG
>JAVEWA010000210.1:0-10327 GCA_034004785.1 Polyangia bacterium | reverse complement strand
CGGTGCGGGCGGCGAGCCTGCCCGAGGCAGTGCTCCTCGAGCAGCTCAGGGGCGCGAGGCTCAGGCACCGGCTGGGGGAGCTGACCAGGGGCGTGCAGTCGAGCCCGGTCATGAGCTTCGTCACCATCTGGACCTACACCCTGCTCTCGGTGGTCTCCCTCTTCCTCCTCGCGCACTTCGTCTCTGACAACATTCTAGGGACGCCCATCTGGTACCACCCCGGCGAGGGGGCGTCGGCGGCCCTGGACCGGCTGACCTATGACCCTGTGGCGGTCACCTCCTTGATGGCCTGCCTCTGGGCTTTGTACCCGGTGGCCCGCCTGGCCTGGTTCTTCGTGTACCTCGACCAGCGGATCCGCAACGAGTGCTGGGACGTGGAGCTGGACTTCCGGCGGGAGGCGAAGCGGCTATCGTCATGATGCCTCCCATGCCACAGACGCTCCGCCCATTTTTCTTCGCCTGCTGCGCCCTGGGCCTAGGTGTCCTGCCGGGGCTCGTCCTGCCAGGGTTGGCCTTGGCCTCTCCTTCGCCCAGGGCCGAGTCGGAGCTGGACCGCCGGGCCGAGGAGATCCTCTCGCGCTCCGAGTGGCGGCAGCTCAGGAGGCAGAGCGACGGCGCCAGGGAGCGGGATCGGGAGTCCTGGCTGGAGAAGTGCGAGCCCAAGGAGCGGAAGGACCGAGGCGAGATCGAGCCGAGGGCCGGTTGCGACGGCTGCTCGGGCTGCTCAGGCTGCTCGGGCATCGGCCAGGGCCTCTCTGGCCTCATGTCGGTGCTCACCGGGCTCCTCGTGGCCGCCCTCCTCGGCTTCCTTCTCTGGGGCCTCGTGAAGCTGCTCGGCAAGAAGAAGGACGAGAAGGACGAAGAGACCGACGGCGTGGACGTGGAGGGCTTTCTGCCCGAGACCCCGCCTGGCGAGCGGCCCGCGTCGGTGTACCTGCGGGAGGCCATGGCCCTAGCCGCGGCGGGAGATTTCGCCGGCGCTATCCGTCAGCTGTTGCTCGGCTCCATGAGCTGGACCGAGCGCCGGGCCCTCATCCGCTTCAGGCGGGGGCTCACCAACCGCGAGTACCTGCGGGCCCTCGGGTCGAGGCCCCCCCAGCGCCAGTCCATGCAGGAGGTGGTGCTCGCCTTCGAGGAGGTGTTCTTCGGCCGGCGCTCCGCGACCCGGGAGCGCTTCGAGCGGGTGCTGCCCGACTACCGGGCGGCCTTTGAGACTGATGACCCAGAGCCAGGAGCAGCGGATGGCGCGCTTTCGCCCGCGGGTTGACTGGCTCTGGCCGCTCGCCGTGCTGGCGGTGGTCCTCGGGGCCCTCTTGTGGCTCCCCACCCCCTCTGGCGGCGAGGCAGACTCCCGCTCCACCCTTCCGAGGGGCAAGAAGGCCTTCTTCCAGTGGGTGGAGTCCCTGGAGCCCGACGTGCAGAGGAGCATGAGTGGCCTGGTGCCTCCAGACAAGCCCGCTGGCCAGACGCTCCTCGTGCTCGGCCCTGCGCGCTATCCCAAGCCTGATGAATGGGCCCGCCTGAAGGCCTGGGTCGAGGTCGGCAACACCCTGGTATTCGCCGCCAGGTACAAGACCCCGAAGGTGGATCTCGCGCCCTTCCCGGTGGAGGTGCTGCCCGGCAACCTTCCCGACATGCAGGATCTCCTCGGCAAGCTGGGGGGTGCGGGCGCCTCGAAAGAGGGCTCCGGCGACAAAGCCGAGGACGGCACGCAAGGCGACAAGGCCGGCAAGCAGGCCAAGGCCGGCGAGCAAGGCGACAAGGCCGGCAAGCAGGCCAAGGCCGGCGAGCAAGACGACAAGGCCGGCAAGCAGGCCAAGGCCGGCGAGCAAGGCGACAAGGCCGGCGGCGACGAAGAGGACGGGGTCTTCCCCAAGTCAAAGCGCCGCGATCCCAAGGGCCGCGCGCTGCGAAAAGCCCTCCGCGGCCTCGGGGAGCTCCGCTTCGAAGAGGTGGAGACGGCCTTGGTGAAGGGCAAGGCAAGGTGGGCGAGCCAGGCCTCGGTGAAGGTCAAGGATGACAAGGCCCCATCCGCTCCTCTGGTGCGCCTGAAGAAGAGCGGGACCCTCCAGGCCGCGAGGATCGGCGTTGGCAAGGGCGCCCTCATCGTGGTGGCCTCGGACGAGGTCTTCACCAACCGCACGCTGGTCAAGGGGGGACCGTCGCGCCTCCTCGCCTACCGCCTCTTCGAGCAGCGCCTGGGCGCGGGCCCGGTGCGGTTCGACGAGCTGCTGAACACCACGGGCACGCCCCAGACCGTGGGGCTGCTCCTGGATCCGCTCTTTAGGCCCCTAACCTTCCAGATTCTTCTTTGCGCCCTGCTCTTCGGCTGGCTGGGGTTTCGCCGCTTCGGGCCACCCAAGCCGCCCCTCGCGGCGCCTCGCCGCTCCATCGTGGAGCACGCCGAGGCCCTCGGGAACCTGCAGTACAGGGCCCAGGCGAGCGGGCGCGCGGTGGTGGCCTACCTGGAGTGGTGGCGGAGCGAGCTGCACCTCGAGGGCGGCATGCGGCGCCAGGCGGATCTGCTCCAGCGGCTCGCGCTGGTGTCTGGCCGCTCCCCCGGGGCGATCCATAACCTGCTCCTTGAGGCCTCCCAGGCCGAGCAGCTGTCCATGCCCCCGTCGAGGGCCACGGTGATCATCAGGGAGCTCGCCAGGCTTCGCGCGGCCCTTCGCCGCGACGCGAGGCCCGGCGGGCGCCCATAGGGAGAGGAATCCATGGAGATCCAAGACGTATCCCGGCTCTTCCAGACCGCCACCCGCGAGATCGGCAAGGTCATAGTGGGCCAGGCCGAGCTGGTGGAGGGGACCCTGACGGCCCTCTTCTGCGAGGGCCACGTGCTCATCGAGGGGGTGCCCGGCCTCGGCAAGACCCTGCTGGTGAACACCCTGGCCCGCACCTTCGCGGGCCACTTCCGCAGGGTGCAGTTCACCCCTGATCTGATGCCCTCGGACCTGACCGGGCACAACGTCTATGACCTCGCGGAACGGAAGTTCCACTTCAACGCGGGCCCGGTCTTCACGAACCTCTTGCTGGCGGACGAGATCAACCGGTCTCCGCCCAAGACACAGAGCGCCCTCCTGGAGGTGATGCAGGAGCGCCAGGTGACCGTGGACGGCCAGCCCTATCTCTTGCAGCCGCCCTTCCAGGTCCTCGCCACCCAGAACCCCATCGAGCACGAGGGCACCTACCCACTTCCCGAGGCCCAGGTGGACCGCTTCATGTTCAAGCTAATGGTGCACTACCCGAGCCAGGAGGAGGAGGACGCCATCCTGGGCCACTTCGCCGCGGGCCGTGACACGCGGAACCTGGACGACTTCGGCATCGCCCCGGTGATGAAGCCCGAGGACATCCCCGCCGTGCAGAAGGCTGTGGCCAAGGTGATCGTGGAGCCCAAGATCATCCACTACATCACCTCCATCGTGGCCCGCACCAGGCAGTGGCACGCCGTGTCGGTGGGCTCCAGCCCTCGCGGAGGCATCGCCATGTTGGTGGCCTCCCGTACCATGGCGGCCTGCCAGGGCCGAAACTACGTCATCCCAGACGACGTGAAGCTCATGGCCCGCTGGGTGCTGAGGCACAGGCTGATCCTGCGGCCCGAGGCCGAGATCGAGGGGATCACCGCCGACGCCGTGGTCGGCGAGATCCTGGACACGGTGGAGGTCCCGCGCCAGTGAGCTCGCAAGGCACAGAGCCTCGGCGCGTCGGCGAGCCCTCCGATGGACGCGCCGCCGATCCGCACAAGCTCAGAGGAGCCTCGGCGTGACCCCGCGCGGCCGGCTCATAGCCCTGGTGGCCTTGGCGGCTCTGCCTTTCGCGGCGGCCCCCTGGTACCCAGAGGGGATCCAGCTCGGCACCATGGCGAACCTCTTCATACTCACGCTGGCCATCCTCGACCGGGTGCTTACGCCATCGCCGAGGCGCATCGCCCTCGAACGCCGCGTGTCGGACGTGCTCTCGGTTGGCACGCCGAACCCCGTAACCCTCAGGGTGGAGAACCGCTCCGGCCAGACCTTGCGACTCGAGCTCCTGGACGCGGCGCCCGAGCCGAGCCGCACCATCGGCCTGCCCCTGCGGCTGAAGATACCGTCCAAGCGCACGCGGGAGGTCACCTATCACCTGCGCCCTGGCCAGCGGGGCAAGGGCATCTTCTCGGCCCTCCATCTCCGCTACCCCTCTCGCCTTGGGCTCTGGACCCTCCAGCAGACAAGGCCCATTCGGACCGAGGTGAAGATCTACCCCGACATCCAGGCGGTGCACCGCTTCGAGCTCCTCGCCCGGAAGAACCGCCTCTCCGAGGAGGGGCTGAAGCTCTGGCGACTGAGGGGCAGGGGCGGCGAGTTCGAGCGCCTCAGGGAGTACCGCCGGGAGGACGAGCCTCGCCACGTGGACTGGAAGGCCACGGCCAAGTACGAGCGGCTCATCAGCCGGGAGTACACCGTGGAGCGGAACCAGAACGTGCTCTTCCTGCTCGACTGCGGCCGCTCCATGGTGAACGAGTCCGAGGGGGTCAGCCACCTGGACCGCGGCCTGAACTCCGCCATCACCCTCGCCTACATCGCCCTCTCCCAGGGGGACAACGTCTCCTTCATGGCCTTCTCCCACCGCATCGAGCGCGCCGTGGGCCCGGTGCGGGGCAAGCTCGCCGTGCAGAAGATCATCCGCACAGCCTATGACCTCGAGCCCCGCTACGAGGCATCGGACTACAGCCTAGCCATCGAGGAGGTGCTCCGGCGCCAGCGCCGCCGCGCCCTGGTGGTGCTGGTCACCCACGCCCTCGACGAGCAGCAGCTCCTCGCCCTTTCCGAGTACGTCCGCCCGGTGACCGGCCGCCACGTGCTCCTCGTGGCGCTCCTTCAGGACATGGGCCTCACCGGCCTGGCCTCCCGCCTCCCCGCCACGGACCTGGACGCCTTCCGCGCTGCCTCCGCGGGCGAGATCCTCGCGGCCCAGGCCCGGTTAGTCCGCAAGCTCAGGGACTGGGGCGTCCTCGTGGTGGAGACCTCCCCTGGCGAGCTTTCTGCCGTGGTGATCAACCAGTACCTGGACGTGAAGGCTCGGCACCTCTTGTAGCCGAAGCCGGGCCGGGAAGAGGAGACCATGTCCGAGGAAGCGGCCCAAGGCCCATTTCACGGTGTCACCGTGGCCCTTGCGCCCGACAGTTTCAAGGGCACGCTGGACGCCTTTGCCGCGGCGGAGGCCATGGAGAGGGGAGCGCTTCGGGCGCTGCCAGGGGCTCGGTGCCTGCGGATGCCGCTTGCCGATGGTGGCGAGGGGACAGCGGCGCTCCTTTGCAGGGTGACGGGCGGCCATGGCCGGGAGGTCGAGTCCGTGGACCCCCTCGGTAGGCCGATAAGCGCCACCATCTTTTGCCTTGGTGGCCTCGGCGGCAAGGGGAAGGTCTGGGCCGTCGACACGGCGGACGCCTCTGGCCTGACGCGCCTCGCGCCATCCGAGCGGGATCCCCTGCTGGCCAGCTCGGAGGGCACGGGCAGGCTGCTCCTTTCGGCCCTCGCCGAGGGTGCCGAGGAAATGATCCTAGGGCTCGGGGGCTCGGCCACGGTGGACGGCGGCAAGGGGCTCTGCCAGGCCCTTGGTTTTCGTTTCCTCGACCGGGGAGGCCGGGAGCTGGCCCCTGGGGGCGGCTCTCTTCGCGAAATCCATCGCATAGATTCGAGCGGAGTCGGGGCCGATGTGTGGCGTCTCGGTCCGCGGCTGCGCCTTGCCTGCGACGTGCAGAGCCCGCTCCTCGGACCCAGGGGCGCGGCGCGGGTCTTCGGTCCCCAGAAGGGCGCGGACCCCTCCGCGGTGGAGCTGCTGGAGGAGGGCCTCGCTCGCCTCTTGGAGGTGCTCCGCGAGCATCCCGGTCCATGCGGAGGCGCACGAGAGCTCGCGACCCTGCCCGGCACCGGGGCGGCGGGAGGGATCGGCGCCTGCCTGCGGGCGCTCATCGGGGCCTCCCTCGAGCCGGGGGGGGCCCTGGTGATCCGCGCCGCCCGCTACGTCGAGCAGCTCGAGGGCTGCGACCTGGTCCTTGTCGGTGAGGGGAGGATGGACCGCCAGACCCTGGAGGGCAAGGCCCCGGCGGCCATGGCGGCCGAGGCGAGGGCCCTGGGGATCCCCGTGCTGGGAATCACCGGAGTCCCTGGCCCGGGCATCTGTGAGCTCGGCTTCCTGGAGGACTGGGAGGCAGCTCGGGGACAGGGAGGATCTCACGAGGGAGGCGATGGACAAGCAATAGGCGGCGAGCTTCCGGTTGGAGGCAGTGGCAGACCGGTCGGGGGCAGTGAGGGACGGCAAAGTGACAGGGAGGGACTGGAACGTGGAAGGAAAGAAGCAGAAGAGGCGCTGCCCGATCCTGTCACAGCGGCCCACGAGGTGGCCGCCGCTGCCGAGCGCCTGCTCGGGAGATGGGCGAGGCCTCGTTTCTCCTCATGAGAACCTGGGTCTCGTAAGAAGTGCCATACCCTGGCGCAGGGTATGCGGTTTCTGATGGGCTCCGTTGCCCCGTTTCGGCCCCGTTTCCTTTCCCCGTGAGTGGAACATAAAGTGACTTTCTCAGCCAACTCGGTAAACTTCTTTCCACTTGAAGGAGTGTTGAAATGAACTGGATTCGAAGCAAGTTGTCTTCGCTTGGGCTGCTATTGCTCGCGCTGGGAGTGATCTCCAGCCTGCTTCAGCTCGTGGGATACGAGCTGCGCGCGCTCCGTGCGCTCAACGAGGCGGGCCCGGCCGTCGCCTGGGGTGTCCGGATCGGTCTGATCGTGGCTGGGGTGCTGCTCTTCCTGTTGGCGCCCAAAGAGCCGCCGGAGGAACAGGAAAAGGCAGGCTGAGGCCGCCCGTGGGCCGAGAAACTCTGAGCCGCCTATTGCCGGAGCGGTCGGAGAGCGCTGCGCAATAACGACCCACTGGTTGCATTCCGGGAAGCAACCCTGGATCAGCCTGGAATCTGGGTAGGCGGCCTACTCGGCAGGGGTGACGATCAGGGCCCAGGAGTTGAGCCGGCCTTCGTCGATGCTGGCGTTGTCCACGATGCTGAGGGTCCAGGCGCCAGTGGCGGACTGGCCGTCGAAGGTGGTCACCTCGAAGGTGTTCTTGATGTCGTCGCCCGAGCCGCCCGCGCGATCCCACAGCACGTGCTCCAGGCCGCCGTGGGCGAGGACGATCTTCAGATCGCCGGTGTAGCTGTGGCTGACGTCGAGCCGCACCTTTAATGAGCCGATGGTTAGGCTCCCCGGCACATCGATGGCGCTCGAGGCTCCGGCCGGGTCGTTGTCCGGGATGGCCACGGCCGTGGTGCTCTCGAAGGTCTGCTCGGTGGGGGTCACGGCCACGGGCACGCAAGTGTCGGCCTGCTCGCAGGTCAGGTGGTCGGGGCAGGCGGCCCACTGGCACCCGGAGATTGCGTTGCAGCTGGTCGCATCTGTGTGTCCGAGGCAAGAGGACTCTGCGGTGCTCACGCATATGTCGGCCTCGTCGCAGGTCAGGCCTGCCGGGCACATCAACCACACGCAGCTCGCGGCGTTGCATGCGTTCTCGTCGGTGTGGTCCACGCAGGTTCCGGTGACGCAGAGGTTGCCCTCGGGAGAGAAGCAGTTGCCCCGGGCGCCGCTCACCCCGAAGCGGCTGTGGTAGAGCTTGCGGCTGACGGCCTCCATGATGTCCCGCCAGGAGGCCTGGCCGTCGTGCTCGAAGCCCCAGAAGAGCTTGGCCAGCATGGCTCCCACGAGGGGCAGATTCTCGTGGTAGTAGGTGGGCTCCACGTTGGAGATCACGTCCACGTTCTCCCAGCCTCCCTTGCCCTCGAGGATGGGCCGCACGTAGTACTCGTAGCTGAGGCAGGAGGCGATCTGGAAGATCTGGTAGTGGGATGGGTAGGTGATCTCCTCGAAGGCCATGCCCGTGCCGAGCACGCTGTGGCCGTTGTAGAGCACCACCTCGTGTTCGTTGACCGCGCGCTGCCAGTTCTGGAGGCGCGAGTAGTCGGCCACGCTGTGGAACACGTCCGGGCCGTAGACGTCCACCACGATGGACTTCTCCCCCAGCTGCTTGGAGAAGCGCTTGCCCATGGCAGCATCGGGCTGCTCGACAAAGCCGCCCTCGGTGAGCCAGGTACCGAACTTCTTGAAGTTGTCCCAGTTGTAGTCGTCGGCCACGTCGCCGTCGTCCAGCTTGGCCCAGAAGACCGCCACGGTGAGCACGCCGTCCTCCCAGAGGCGGTCGTACTCGGGGTAGGTGGCGAAGCCGCCGGCCAAAACCTCGGTCACGGTCACGGTCATTTTCTGGGTCTCGAGGTCGCAGGTGGACTTGTCGGGGTTCCACAGGTACCAGTAGATCGACTGGTCGAGGGAGATGTGTCCGTCCTCGGTGGCGCACTTGCTCCCGGCGTCCGCCATCACGGTGTAGGGCTTGTTGGGAACCGGCGGCTGGAAGGTCTGCCCCACGGCGATGGTCTCGGCGTCGCGGTCGAGCACCACGGCGTTCACATCGCGGAGACGCCAGCGCTTGAGCAGGCCGCGATCGACCGCCTCGGCCTGGGTCTTGGTGAGCCACTCGCCATTGACTAGCCACTCCACGCGATCGGGCGTGGCCGTGTCCTCGGCGAGGAGCTCGACGTAGAAGTCCTCTTTCTCGCGAAGGTAGGTCACGGCGAACTGCGCTAGGTCGGCAGGCGCGTCGAAGATCCTCCAGGAGTCGGCCACCACGTCGGCCTCGAGGGTCACGTGGAGCTCCACGCCTCGCAGGTTGTAGTAGGCCGTGTCCTCCTTGCCCCCCTCCCCGGTGTCGGTGAAGGGGTTCGAGTACTCGGGGATCGAAGGATCATTGGAACCAGTGCACCCGCCCTCGGCGACACCCAAGCACAGGCAGAGGGTCAAGAGGCCGACAACTCTTTGTTTTGCAAAGGTTTTCATTGCTGATCTCCTGGTGGGTCGACGTGATCTTCGAGCACGCTATCACACTCGAAACCACCTGTCCATACCTAAGTCCACTCTGGGCTACATTGTCCTACATTGCGCATCATCATCAGGTCTGGCAGGCGTCCCTCACTCTGTCTCGGCAACCCGTGCAGAAGGGATCCGAGCGTGAGAGGCCGCCGCGCGCTCGACGCTCAGGCGTCGTCCTGGCAGGCGCCGAGCTCTGGAGCGCACAGTAGCTCCAGGCAGCCGAGCTCGGTCTGGCAGCCTGCGTAGAGATCGCAGATCTCCAGGTCGTCCCAGAGCAGCTTGGCCTGGGTATCGCCGTAGCCGATGCAGAGGGACTCGCAGGAGGGCTGGCTCGCGCAGGCGAGCACGCAGTCGAGCAGCTCGCCGCAGGGGGCGAGGCCAGGGTGGCAGCAGGCGCCCTCGTGGCAGGCGTTCGAGGACTCGTCGCAGTCGGGGCCCAGGCAGTCCGTGCCCTGGCCGTAGCCGTCGCCGTCCGGGTCCAGGCAGCCGCCAGGGCAGCAGGCGCCCTCGTGGCAGGCGCTCGAGGACTCGTCGCAGTCGGGGCCCAGGCAGTCCGTGCCCTCACCATAGCCGTCGCCGTCCGGGTCCAGGCAGTCCTGGCCAGGGCAGCAGGGGCCCTCCCAGCACAGGATGTTCTCATCGTCGCAGTCGGGGCCCAGGCAGTCCGTGCCCAGGCCATAGCCGTCGCCGTCGGCGTCCAGGCAGTCCTCTGGGCAGCAGGCCCCCTCGAAGCAGAGAGCGTCGCTGTCGTTGCAGTCGGGGCCCAGGCAGTCCGGGCCTTGGCCGTAGCCGTCGCCGTCGCCATCGGCGCAGTCGAGGGGGCAGCAGGCTCCTTCATGGCAGAGGGGATCGGAGTCGTCGCAGTCGGGGCCCAGGCAGTCCGGGCCCCGGCCATAGCCGTCGCCGTCGCGGTCCACGCAGCTCTCCGGGCAGCAGGAGCCCTCGTGAAACTCCGGGTATCTCTCGTCGCAGTCGGGGCCAAGTCAGCCCGAGCCTAGCCCGTAGCCGTCGCCGTCGAAGTCCTGGCAGGGGAGCGGGCAACATGCGCCGGTGTGACAGGTGGGGTCGCTGTCGTCGCAGTCGCTGCCCAGGCACCCAAGGCCAGCGCCGTAGCCGTCGCCGTCCAGGTCCAGGCAGCTGTCCCCGTCGTCGCCGCAGCCCGCCAGGCCGAGGGATGGCGCGAGGAGCACGAGCAACGACAGCGCCAAGGGTGGCGCGAGAAGCGACGGGAACGAGAAATGAGCAAGAGGGGCGCCGGGACAAGATCGCGGCCAAGGGCTTCGAGTTGGCCGTCGGAGCCGAGCAGAGAGTGCGGGAGAGAGCCGGGCAGAGAGCCAGGCGGAGAGCCGGGCGGAGAGCCAGGGAGAGAGGTGAGCAGAGTG
>JAVEWA010000209.1:0-10370 GCA_034004785.1 Polyangia bacterium | reverse complement strand
CGCGAGCGACAGCATCTCCTTGGGCACGAGACGCGGCTTGCCCCCGCCGAGGGCGTTTGCCCTGGCCGCGGCAGCCTTCAAGCGAGCGCGGGTCTCGGGCCCGAGCAGCTCGAAGGCCGCGCCCTGTTCCCTGTCGTCTAGAGCGGCCACTAACCGATTGACCACACCCACCGGCGAGTAGTCGGCTGGCTTTGCCCCGCAACCGGCCCCGCATACGGCCGCGCAGCAGGCCGCGCAGCAGGCGAGCCCCAAGCCCGGCCCCGCACCGATCAGGGCGAGGCCAACGAGGGCCAAGTTCGCAAACGCCAGGCGGACCCCAGAGAGCTTCGCCCGGGCCCGGCCCTGCCCGCTGCCCCCGTCGTAGTTGGAATGAGGAGGCCTTGCCGCTCCGCCGGGGATCACCGCAGCCCCATGGCCTTGCGCACGTCCCGCAGGGTCTGGGCAGCCTCACGGCGCGCGGCCTGGGCGCCCTCGTGCAGGCTGGTCCAGACCTTGTCCGGCTCCTTGCGGAAGGCCCGGATCTTCTCCTGGATGGGCCCGAGGTGCGCGATGAGGTTCTTCTTGAGCTTGTCCTTGCACTCGCCGCAGCCGATGCTCGCCTTCCGGCAGCCCTCGGCGGCCCACTTCTGCTCCTCGGCGCTCGAGAAGAACCTGTGCATGGTGTAGAGGTTGCAGACCTCCGGGTCCCCCCGATCCTTCAGGGTCTTCCGCTGCGGGTCAGTCTTTGCCTTCTTGAGCTTGGCCGCGATGCCGGCCTCGTCCTCGTCGATGCCGATGGTGTTCCCCAGGCTCTTGGACATCTTGTCCTCGCCATCGAGTCCCTTCAGGCGCTTGATGTCCGATAGGAGGGGCTTCGGCTCCGGGAAGTCGTAACCGAACCTGTTCTTGAACTTGCGGACGATCTCCCTGGCCAGCTCGAGGTGCTGCACCTGGTCCTCGCCCACTGGGACCTTTACCGCCCGGTACAGGAGGATGTCCGCCGCCTGGAGCACCGGGTATCCAAAGAGCCCGACGTTGATGTTCTCGGGCTGGCTCTCGGCCTTGGACTTGTACTGGACCTGCCGCTCGAGCTCTCCCATGGGGGTTACGGTGTTCAGGATCCAGGCCAGCTCCGTGTGCTCCGGCACGTGGGACTGGACGAAGAGCTTGCACTTTTCCGGATCCACGCCGCAGGCCATCAGGCCGCAAGCCATCTCGAAGACGCGCTCCTGCATCTCCTTTGGCTCGAAGTCCTGAGTGACGGCGTGGTAGTCCACGATGCAGTAGGTGCAGTCGTGGTCCTTCAAGAGCTCCACCCACCTCCTGACCGCGCCCAGGTAGTTGCCGATGTGGAGCTGCCCAGATGGCTGGATGCCGCTGAAAACCTTGTCCATGGCGTCAGGGTGTACCGCCAAGCCCCCTGCCCTGTCAAGCACGCGAGGTCCATGACGAACTGCCGAGGCCTCGACGCCCCCCTGTCCTAGCACCCCGAAAACATGGTACGATCCAGTCTGCTCACATCTAGGAGGAGCCCGTCATGGGTAAGCACCGACCCAGGCATCCCCAAGGACCGCCAAGCCTGCTCGGGCTGGCGCCGGCGGTTTCCGTCGCCTCGAACCCGGCCGTGGTCTGCGCCCTCGCCACCGCCTTCGCCTTCGTCTCCGCCCTCGCCCTCGCTCTCACCCTCGCCTTCGTCTCCGCCCTCGCCTTACCAGGCTGCGCCTCTGGCCGGGCCCCGGACAGCGTCCTTTGCGGCAACGGCATCCTCGAGCGGAGCGAGACCTGTGACGACGGCAACGACGCCTCGGGGGACGGCTGCGACAAGCAGTGCAAGGTGGAGCCCGGCTTCTCCTGCGACGGCTCCGAGCCGAGCGGCTGTACGCCGGTTTGCGGCGACGGGCTCGTGGTGGGCGATGAGACCTGCGACGGCTCCGAGCTGGGGGGCCGGACCTGCGAGTCCCTGAACCTCGGCGGGGGCACCTTGGTCTGCGGCGAGGACTGCCAGTACGACCCCTCGGGCTGCACCGTATACTCCTGTGGCAACGGCGTCAGGGACGAGGCGGAGGAGTGCGACGGCTCGGACTTCGGCGAGGACAGCTGTCTCGCCCGCGACTCCGCCGGTGGCTACCTCGCCAGCTCCCTGCTCTGCGTGGTGGACACCTCCGGCTGCACCCTGGCCTCCTGCGGCACCGGCATCGTGGAGGGCATCGAGGGCTGCGACGTCGGAGGCACCGCCCCGGGCGACGGCTGCGGCGCCAACTGCTCGGTGGAGCCCGACTGGGAGTGCGCCGGCCAGCCCTCGGTGTGCACTCCCCTTTGCGGCAACGGCTCCCTCGACCCTGGCGAGCAGTGCGACGGCGCCCTCCTGGGGGGCCAGGACTGCACGACCATTGGCCTCGGCTACGAAGGGGGCACCCTCTCCTGCGCCGTCACTTGCCTTTTCAACACGAGCCTCTGCGAGCTCCCCACCTGCGGCAACGGCTCCCTCGACACTGGCGAGCAGTGCGACGGCATCCTCCTGGGCGGCGCGAGCTGTCAGAGCCTTGGCTTCCTCTCCGGCACTCTCCTGTGCGCGCCGAGCTGCGGCTACAACACCAGCTCCTGCATTCCCCACACCTGCGGCGACGGCGTCATCAGCGGGGGCGAGGCCTGCGACGACAACAACCAGAGCAGCGGCGACGGCTGCAGCTTGCTCTGCAACGTGGAGTCGGGCTGGATCTGCTCGGGCGAGCCCTCCGTGTGCACGCGGCTCTGTGGAAACGGGGTCATCAACGCGGGCGAGCAGTGCGACAGCGCCAACGTGGGCACCGCCTCCTGCGAGAGCCTGGGCTACGACTCCGGGACCCTGGCCTGCCTCTCCTCCTGCCAGTTCGACACCTCGGGCTGCCGCTACGCCACCTGCGGCGACGGCCACAAGGACGCCGGCGAGGACTGCGACGGCGCTGACTTCGGCACCGCCACCTGTCAAAGCCTGGGCTTCGTGAGCGGCATGCTCCAGTGCACCCAGAACTGCGGCTACAACACCTCGGCCTGCGTGGTCCCCGAGTGCGGCGACGGCATCATCAGCCCGAGCGCCGGGGAGCAGTGCGACGACGACAACACCGCAAACGCCGACGGCTGCAACTCGGCCTGCCAGGTGGAGCTCGGCTGGGTCTGCGCCTCCGAGCCCTCCGTCTGCACGCCCTCCTGCGGCAACGGGGTCTGGAACCCGGGCGAGTCCTGCGACGGCAACGACCTGCACGGGGGGACCTGCGCCTCCCTGGGCTTCGCGGGCGGCGCCCTCTCCTGCAACCCCGACTGCACCTACAACACTGGCGCCTGCCAGGCCTCCATCTGCCCGAACGGCATCAAGGAAGGCGCCGAGGCCTGCGACACCAACGACTTCGGCGGCCAGACCTGCGCCTCCTTCGGCTTCGCCGCCGGGAGCCTCGCCTGCGACGCCTCCTGCCAGATCCTCACCTCGGGGTGCACGAATGTCATCTACAGCCAGAGCTTCGACGGGGGCTGCCCCGCAAGCTGGACCCTAACCGGCGAGTTCGAGTGCGGCACGCCCGACACCTGGTATGGACCGTCCTCGGCTCACTCGGGCACCAAGTGCCTGGGCACGGACCTCGACGACTACTACGACACCGACAACTACTGGGGCGACACCACAGCCACCTCCCCGAACATCGACCTCACCGCCGCAACGTCCCCGACAGTGACCTGGTGGATGTATGTGTACACCGAGTCCTGCTGCGACGGCGCCAACCTGAAGATCAAGCCGTCGGGTGGCTCCTGGACCCTGGTCTCCACCGTGACCCCCGGGTACAACGAAGACGCGGGCAGCCAGTCCGCCTGGACCGGCTACTCGGGCACCTTCCAGGCCCAGTGGTACCAGTTCACGGCCGACCTCACGGCCTGGGCCGGCAGCATCGTACAGCTCAGGTTCGATTTCTACTCGGACTACTCGGTAGAGTACGACGGTGTCTTCGTGGATGACGTCGTCGTGTCCGACTAGTTCACTATGGGGCAGGACACCTCGGCCTCGCCGTCGCTGTTGTTCTCCTCGTCGCACTCGGCCACGGGGAGCACCACGCTGCTCCCCTCCACCGTGGCGAAGAACGAGGCCGGAGCGCTCGGGTTTGGCACCGAGAGGGTGACCACCGTGGAGGCCCCTGGCAGGAGCGGCACGGTTGTCGAGCCCACGCCGAGCACCGAGCCCGTGGCGTCCGCGCCCTCGTAGAAGGTCACCACCGCGCCGGGCAGCACCCCGAGGGCCCCGGCGTTGGCCACTCGGGCCCTCAGCTCGAGGAGCCCCTGGCCGCAGAGCTGCAGGCCCACCGTCAGCTCTAGCGTCAGATCGGGCGCGTTCCACACCCCCGCGCCCTGCACGTTCTGCCGGTAGTTGTTCAGCCCCGGGAGGGCCCAGTTGTTGACCTCCTGGACCGGGACGTTGCCGTCCGAGCTGGCGTTGGTCACGTGATAGGTGTGCTGGGTCCACACCCGGCGCGTGGGCACCCACTGGTCATTGGCGTCGCCATAGGCGTAGAGGCCCTGCCGCCCGGGCACCCCAGCGCAGGTGGAGTGCTGGTTTGCCACGATCAGGATCTCTGAGTTGCCGTCCCCGTCCACGTCCACCACGAGGGGGTACTCGTGGATGGTGAGGCTGGTGCTCGGGATCTGGAGCTGCACCGTGCCGTCCGTGCCCGAGTACACCCGCATGTAGCACTCGTCTGCGTAAACCACCTCGGCCGCGCCGTCCCCCTGGAAGTCGAACACCGACGATCCCGTGGCGTTGGACGAAAGATCCTGGGTCGCGTGGGTCCAGCGCACGAAGAGGGCCCCCGCGGCGGGCGGCGGATCCCCCGTGGGCTGCACGATGGACTCGCCCGAGCGGTTCAGGTCGAACACGGTGTACGAGTAGCCGCCCGCCACGCCGATCTCGGGCCGCCCGTCCCCGTCGAAGTCCGCGATGGTCGGAGGCCCGCCCCGGTTGTTGGAGGCGCCCCCCGGCAGGGCTATGGGCGCCGTGCGCTGGGTGGGATCCGTCACGCAGGCCGCGTCCGTTGGGTCCACCCCGCAGAAGAGCTCCCCGGTCTGCCCGTTCAGGAGCACCACCTGGCCCGAGGCCACCAGCACCACCTCCGGGTCCCCGTCCTTGTCGAAGTCGGCCACCGCGGGGTAGCCGTCGTTCCCAGCGTAGGTCCAGTAGCTCGTCACGTTCACCGTGGGCGGGTCCGAAGGAGTCGCGCCCGGCTGCCAGGCAACCTTGAAGGCGTCCCGGCCCGAGACGATCTCGGGCTTGCCATCGCCGTCCAGGTCCGCCACCGCCGAGATCCCGCCCGTGTAGCCCGCGTTGCTCCCGTAGCCCCCGCCCGCCCCTGCCCCACCAGCGTCCCACACCACGAGCCCCGTGTGATCGATGAGCAGCGCGCCCACCACCACCTCGGCCATGGCGTCGCTATCGAAGTTCGCAAGGGTGATGGCCGCGTTCTGCGCCGTGACGGGATAGTCGGCCCCAACGCTGTCGTGGGCTACCCAGAGCAGGGTCCCTTGCCCGTCCACCGCCACGATATAGCTCTGCCCCCCAGCGTTCACCGGCCTCGTGGCATAGACGATGTCCGGCACCTGGTCCCCGTCCACGTCGCCGATTGCGATGGTGCTCCTGCCATGGGAGCCCCACTGGTCGTTCACTGGATCATGTGGGATGCGCCGCTTCTCCACCCCGGTGCGCCCGTCCAGGATGGCGATGATGCCCGGCACCCAGTCCGTGGAGCCCTGCCGCGTCAGGTTCACGACGACGTCTGGCAGGAGGTCGCCGTCCACGTCTCCCACCACCGGGATCGATATGATCTCGTCCGAGGTGAAGGCCCACTCCTCCACCACCTCCAGCTCCGTGAAGCTGGGCACGGTCTCGCAGGTCAGTGGATCGGGCTGGGGCAGGCATCTCCCCAGGGTCGGCTCGCAGAACTCCCCTGGCTGCATGCAGTCGAAGGAGTCGGCGCAAAGCCCTCCAGGCGGCACGCAGGCGCCGTTCATGCAGACCTGACCCGCCAGACAGCACATGGCCAACCCCGCTCCGCACCTCACGCCCGAGTCACAGACCGGCAGGCACCCATTCTCGATACACTCCTCGTCCTCCTCGCAGCACACCGCCGGAGACCCGCAGAGGGTCGTCGTGCACGCCTCGGCGTCTGGGCTCACCGTCGCGTCGGCCAGCGCGCTCGCGTCCCTGCCCACGGTGGAGTCCGCCCCTCCGTCCCGCCCCTCCGAGGAGTCGCGGGGCCCGCAGCCGCCCGCGGTCACCAAGAAGCCCGCGGTCACCCCGAACCCCGCGGTCACCCCGATGGCAAGGAGCGCCACCCATGCGAAACGGCCCATTGGTCTGATTTCGTGCTTCATGCTCTCATCTCCTAATCTCCTCGTCTCCGATCCACCCTAGCCCCGACCCTACGTCATGCAAAGACCTTTCCCAAGGGCACCCAACCGAGCGCGGGCGGGCGTACGCGCGTGCGAACGAGCGCATCCGCTTGACTGCCCTCGTCCCTGGGGTCACACTACTTCCTGGTACTTCGACCCACTCGTGGGTTCCACGGCCCCGGAAAGAATAACCAACGGGGGCGACGTGGCTTCGACGGGGGTGGATGAAGCCAAGGTTGCGAGCTGAGGGTCTGGCCCCTCAAAAAAAGCCAGAACAAGAAACGCGAACGACAACTCGTACGCTCTCGCCGCTTAATTCGGCGAGCGTCCTTCCGGAGGCCCCGTCCGTGGCGTCCGGAAAGGGCGCCATCAATACGGACTAGCGCCCGGGACGACCGTCGCCCGAAGCGCGAAGACAAAGACGGCCTAGCGGTGAGATGGAGCCTGTCGCTGGGCGCCTTCCATCGTGAACCAAAGCGGCGACTACGCTCGTAGAGGCCTTGGTGGATCACTTCCGGACCCGGGTTCGACTCCCGGCGCCTCCATCATTTTCCCCAATGATTTCGCGGGGTGTACTTTAACACCCCCCGCCCAGTGCCCAAAGAGTGCCCAAAATTTTGTTGTTCGAACAAAGATGTATACCCCGGAGGGCACGTCCGGGGGGCTGGAACCGGGTTTTGGGGCCGGCGGATCTCCCACCCCGTCGGCCTGAGAATCGAGCCGAAGGCCGATGCTCCTCCGACCGTCCACTCGCCCGCTGCTCGGCCCCTACCTGCGCTTGCCGCACGCTGACCATCCTCAGGGAGGCCTGAAACCCCGGACACTGTCGTCCATGGTGGGCGCTCCCCGAGAGGAGGTCAGGCATCATGGCGAGCAGGAAGAATGGAGATACCACCAGGCGCGGCAGCTACGGGCAGTACACCACCAAGCAGCGTAAATCGGCCCTGGGAGATGCGGAGAAGCTGGGCATCCGGGAGGCGGCGACCAAGCACGACATTCCAACATCGACCCTGGGCTACTGGTGGAGGCAGAAGCACGGTGGGTCGGCCACCGCGCCTCGACCGTCGGTCTCGACCAACCGGACCCCAGACGCTCCAACAGCACCACAGGGACCCGGCAAGCGGATAGTGGCCAAGAGCTACACGCCGTCGCTGAAGGCCGAGATTCTGGAGCACGCAGCGAAGAAGGGCGTGACCGCCGCCAGCCGCAAGTACAAGGTGAGCCGCTTCTCCCACTACTCCTGGCAACGCCAGGTCCGACTCGCCGCAGAGGGCAAGGGCGATTCGCCCACGGCGGGGCCCGCCCCCGCGGAAATCGAGACCCAGCGTGACCGGGAGATCCTTGACGATTGGCACCGTCACCCGGGCCTCGGGCCGAGTCAGATCCGTAACCAGCTCCGCCGCAAAAACGTGAAGGTCTCGGTGCAGACGGCGCGGCGCGTGATGGAGGAGTCCGGCTACCGGCCGCCCAAGGTCAAGCGCCAGGGCCACGACGAGCGCTTCGAGGCGGTGCGCCCGAATCACCTCTGGCACCTCGACTACGTCCACCGCTTCATCAATCGCACCGGTGTGCACACCCTGATCCTGCTCGACGACCACAGCCGCTTCGTGGTGGGCCACGGCACCGACGATGCTGAGCGGGCCGACATGGTGATCGACACCTTCGAGCAGGCGGTGCGCCGCCACGGCAAGCCCGAAATGGTGATCCACAACAAGGGTGCGGCCTTCTGGTCCTGGCGGGGCATTGCACGCTTCACGGCACTACTCACCGAGCTCGGCGTGGACCAGATCACCGCGGAGCACAAGGAGTGGAACGGCAAGCTGGAGGTCTTCAACGGCAACCTGCACAAGGAGCTCTTCGACCAGCAGCGTTTCTACGACGTTGCCGAGATGCGCCGGCGCCTCGGGGCCCACCTGCACTGGTACAACCACCAGCGAACCAGCCATGCTCTGGGGGGGCTGCTGGTCCCGGCGGACCGCTTCTATGGCCGTGCGGATGAGGTCTTGGCCCGCATCGAGGCCGGGGCTGGCCGCGAGGGACTCGACACCCTGGATCTGCGCGACCGGTGCCTCGAGCTCTTCAAGGTCGCCAGCCAGGGCGGCATCCCCGAGGTCTGGCTCATAGGACAGAAAATCCTCGAGCTGAAGAAGGAGTAGAGAGGTCCCGTGTGATGGGGTATGGAGGTTGTTGCAACACGACCTTCAATCCCCAAGCACACGAGACCATGCCTTCCCTCGTAACCGATTCTCCCGCTGCTGTCTCCCCCAATTTAACCGCTGCCCTGCTGCTGGCCTCCAGGGGTCACCTACGTCGCCTCGGGCTGTCCTACCCCGACGTGGAGCAGATCCTCGGTGCCACCGGCGCCACGCGCAGCCGCGCCTACGAGCTGAAGGTGGCCCTGCTGGGCCTGCTGCCCACCCTGGAGCACCCGGTGGGTCGGCCCAAGGTCGAGCAGCGGCCGACGCCCGAGGGGGCCTCCATAGTCACCAAGGAGGTCCTCTGCTTCGTCATGCAGCACCCGGGCTGCGTGCACCAGCGCGCCCGGCGCCAGCGCTACAGCGACGCCTTCCGCGCCTTCCTGCTCGAGCTCTGCCAGAAGAACTCGCAGATGCCCATCGAGGCCTTCGCCCTGGCGGCCGAGGCGCCCCTCGGGACCCTCAAGGACTGGCTGCGCGGGGGGCGCGACGACACCGAGACCCCGGTCCCCCAGGCCACCGCCGCCAGTGGTGACCCGGTCGCCTCCGTCAAGGTCGAGACCATCCTCGAGCAGTGGCGGAGCTGGAAGGGGGACTTCGTCGCCTTCTGCGACCACGTCAGCTTCAACCTCCGCATTCCCTATGGCCGCACCCTCATCGCCTTCATCCTCGAGCAGCACGGCGAGCGCACCCCGCAGCGAAGAAAAGGCCGCTCCCCCGACGAGAAGGCCCTGCGGGACGCCTTCGAGACCTTCTTCGCCGGGGCCGAGTGGGTGGGAGACGGCACCACCATCGAGGTGGAGATCAACGGAGAGCGTCTCGGCTACAACCTCGAGCTGATGGTCGACGCCTACAGCGGCGCCTTCGTCGGCGTCTCCTTCCGAGACGAGGAGGACAGCACCGCCGTCATCGAGGCCTTCGACGACGGCGTGAGCGCAACCGGCGCACCGCCCATCGCGACGCTGCTCGACAACCGCCCCTCAAACCACACCCCTGAGGTCAAGGAGGCCCTCCAGCCCTCGCTGTGCATGCACGCCACCAAGGGCAGCCCCCAGAACAAGGCCCACGTCGAAGGCGGCTTCGTGCTCTTCGCTTAGAGAGCGCCCGAGATCGCCATCGCGGCCGACTCGCCAAGAGAGCTCGGGCGTCAGATCCTCGCGCTCGTCGCATTGACCTGCCTGAGAACCCTCAACCACAAGCCCAGCAAGAACCGCGGCGGCCTATCCAGGGTCGACATCTACCAGTCGGGAGCGCCCACTCCCGAGCAGGCCGAGCAGGCCCGCGCGGCCCTCGAGGAACGCGTGAAGCAGCAGGAGACGGCCCGCCAGACGCTCGTCGCACGTCAGGACCCGGTCGTCCGGGCTCTCCTCGACGAGGCATTCGCCCGGCTCGGCCTCGAGGACCCGCAGGGAAACATCCGCGCCGCCATCGCGCGCTATCCCCTCGACCACGTCGTCAACGGCATCGCCACATTCGAAGGCAAACGCCGCGCGGGAACGCTCCCAAAGGGAGTCGACGCTCGATACCTCCTCGGCATCGTCAGGAACATCTCGCAGCAGGACGAGGGCCTGGGGATCACCGAAGCCCTGATCGCCGCCCGTCTGGAGGCGCGCGACCTCCTGCTCGTGCCGCTGCAGCGGGAGCTCGCCTCCCTGGAGAGCCACCTGTCCCATGTGCCTGACCTCATCAAGACCTTCATCGATCGCGCGACCAACGCTGACCGCCTGGTCGATCGCCTCTTCTGGCTCACCGCCGTGGTGGACTCCATCAACGCCCAGGCCTCGGAGACGCACG
>JAVEWA010000208.1:0-10401 GCA_034004785.1 Polyangia bacterium | reverse complement strand
ATAGCCTCGGGCCTCGCCGTGGAGGTGCTCGCCGATCTGCGCGGCTCCTGAGCGACCTAGGGGGAGCCCAGTCTCGTGAGGTCGCCCAGCCATACCGGACGAATTGGGTGATGAGCACGACGCTACGAGGAGACCGAATCCCACGGCCCCCACGCCTTCGAGCAGACAATCGGAGCGCCGATCGAGCTCGTCCGCTTGTGATTGCGGGGCGGGCAGAGGCGCTGTAAGAAGCCTGATGCGCCGGGCGAGGGAGATCGCCCCTCCCTCGGCGCCAGGTCACGGTACAAGGCCCCCTCGCCGGGGCAACGAGGAGAAATCAGGATGAGCGAGCTGTATGAGAAAGTGAATCGCGCCCTCGAGAAGATCCGCCCCGCCCTGCAGGCAGACGGAGGGGACATCGAGCTCGTGAGGGTAGCGGATGGGGTCGCCTACGTGCACCTCCTCGGGGCTTGCCACGGCTGCGCCATGGCCCAGCAGACCATGACCGAAGGGGTGGAGACGGTCGTGCGCGAGGCAGTGCCGGAGATCCAGGCGGTCAGGCTGGAGGAGGGCGCCGGGCATGACCACGATCACGATCACGGCCACGACCACGGCCACGACCACGGCCACGACCACGGCCATCATCATGGTCACGACCACGGTCACGACCACGGCCATCATCACGGCCACGAGCCGCCGCCCAGGCCCGCGGGCAACCCCTTCGATGGCCAGGCCCCCATCGCGGGCATCGGGTCGATCATCGCCGTGGCGAGCGGCAAGGGCGGCGTGGGAAAGACCACGGTCGCCATAAACCTGGCCCTCGCCCTCGGGCAGCGGGGCCTGAAGGTTGGGATCCTGGACGCCGACATCTACGGGCCCAACGTGCCGGGCATGCTCGGGGTGAAGGACGGTCCAAAGGCGAGCGGGCAGCGCCTCCTGCCGGCTCGCGCCCACGGCCTCGCGGTGATGTCCATCGCGTTCTTCGTGGATCCGCGCGACGCGGTCATCTGGCGGGGCCCCATGGTGATGAAGGCGGTGCAGCAGTTCTTGAGGGAGGTGGAGTGGGGGAGCCTGGACGTCCTCGTCGTGGACCTGCCCCCTGGAACAGGAGATGCCCAGCTAACCCTGGCCCAGGAGGTGCCCCTCGACGGCGCGGTGATCGTCACCACGCCATCGGAGGTGGCTCTCGACGACGTCCGTCGGGGGCTCCAGATGTTCCAGGCGGTGAAGGTTCCCGTTCTCGGCGTGGTGGAGAACATGGCCTACTTCCTCTGCCCCCACTGCGGCAAGGAGACCGACGTCTTCGGCCGCGGCGGCGCCAAGAGGCTGGGTGGGGAGCTGGGGCTCGAGCTCCTCGGGGAGATCCCCCTGGATCCAGAGCTCCGCCTGGCGGCGGACGAGGGCAATCCCCTTCTGGTGGAGCAGCCTGATTGCCCGCAGAGCAAGGCATTCCAGGGGCTTGCAGCGAGAATCGTCGAGCTCGTAGAGAAGCTTCCGAAGTAGCTCAGGGTTTCACATCACCATCCGTCAACCGACCGATGGAAAGAGCAAGGATTTGCTGGTAGCTTCGTACTTGGACCCTAGGAGGAGAAACACCATGAGGCTCCAGAACATCATTCAGAAGGCACGGCAGCGCCGCAAGGCGCAGGGCATGACGGAGTACATCATCATCGTCGCCCTCATCGCCATCGCCGCGATCGGCGTGGTGACCCTGTTCGGAAACAACATCCGCCGCATCTTCGGCACGGCCAACGACGCCCTGGCTGGTGAGCAGGACAAGGAGACCATGGCCAAGAAGACCGGCGACAACCTGCTCAAGAGCAAGAAGACGACGACCTTCAACAAGGACAACAAGCCCGAGTAGCGCTCCCGGCCCATCGGGCGCATCTGGCGTCGTCTCTCCCTTCCGCTCTTTTCTCGCCTGGCGCCTCGCGCCGGGGCGAGAGCGTTGATCCGGCCATGATCGCAGAGCCGAGCCCCCTGCTTCACGCAGCCCTCGCGGTCCTCGGCCTCGCGGCCGCGATCCTGGATCTGCGCACCAGGCTGCTTCCAGATTGGCTGACCCTTGGCGGCATGGCCGTGGGGCTCGTCCTGGGGCTCGCGGTTGGAGGATGGGACGGCCTCGTCTCGGCGTTTGTCGGGATGGTCGCCGGCCTCGCGGTCTTCTGGCTTCTCTGCAGCCTGGGCATGATGGGCGGGGGAGACGTCCTTCTGATGGGAGCCATGGGAGCCCTGCTCGGCTGGCCCATGGCTGTCATGGGGCTGGTGTACTCCGCCCTGGTGGGAGCCCTCCTCGGGCTCGCCGTCAGCGCCGCCCGCGGCAATCTCCTGCGGGTGTTTCGAAACCTCTGGGCCGCCCTGTCTTCCATTTTCCGTCCGAAGAAGCCGAGGGTGCGCCTGGCCGACCTGCCAACCGACGAGCTGCCCTACGCCGTGGCCATAGCGATCGGCAGCGGCTGGGCAGCCCTGACCGCCTATGTTCCAGCCGTGGCGCTGCTCTAGGGAACCTGACCGCCTATGTTCCAGCCGTGGCGCTGCTCTAGGGAACCTGACCGCCTATGTTCCAGCCGTGGCCCTGCTCCAGGGAATTGGTCGGACCGGCCTGGGCCTATCTGAGAAGGACAGGGCCGGGGTGCACCCCGAGGTGCGTCTGGGCTGCGCTCGAGCTGCGCCCTGAGGTGGGCCCGAGCTGCGCCCCGGCTTTGGTCGAACCCAAGCCAGGCGAGGAAGAGGGCCTGCTCTTGGCCAACCCTATCCTCGGCGGTCTGCACCACGATTGCCGCCTAGCCGCAGCGTCTTCTGTCCTTGCTCAATTCTTGTGATCACCGGAGGATTGCTCACATTCCTGGTTGACTCCCCCGAGGGGATGCACGAGGATCTTCTCGCTGGTAGTAGAAGCCGATTTCCGGGCCGTATGCCCGAGGAGGAGCCTTGATATGAGAGCTGGTGTCGTGACATGGCTGTTAGCGTTCGTCTTGGCTGTGGCAGGAGGCCTTGCGGGCTGTGGCGACGACGATTCGGGGGACAGCGCGGAGGAGATCTGCTGCTCTTGCGTGGAGAATCACTCTTGCGGAGGCGCGGCATTCTCCTTCGGTGCCTGCGTGCCGGACGGCTATCACGGCAACGTGGATCTGACTATCGATGCCACCTGCGTGGCCGCCCACTGCGCCGACGAGTGTTCGGGCGCCCAGTTCCAATAGCTCTACGGTCCCCTGCTATTCTGTGACCGGTTCGGACTGAGACCTTGGACACATGGTCTAAGCCAATAGTGTGACCAAGATCACGCCATCAGAGGGGGTCGGGGCCCCCTCGGCCCCACCAGAGGAGACCTTGCAGGAGCGCGGTCCCAAGGGAGGCCCCCAGGGGCTGCGAGCGGCGGGTGAAGGTGCGAAAAAGTTGTGATCTCCTGGGGTTTCGTTTATCACCGAACCCGAGCCAGGCCCGCCGGGCTCCTCCCGAGATGGCTCCATGGGTCCTTCGGGGATCGGGCCAACAACTGTTGATTTTGTGACAAGGATCTGGCATTGGCAATAATATTCAATGATTACAAGATGATAAAAACTGGCGCTCTTTTGGGGCCGGCTCCATTATTGGGCTGACTTGTCCGCCAAGGTGGATATAACTATGCCGTTCACGAGACGCCTCTTTGGAAGGAGCACGCCGTGACGCCGAACAGCACTGATAAGCACTGGATTGACATAGACCTTCACGTGCACTCCATCGTCTCGAACCGGCCCAAGGAGTTCATGCTCCGCAAGGTCCAGACCGGCGAGTGCTACACCCAGCCAGAGAAGATCTACGAGATCTGCCGCGACCGCGGCATGGATCTCGTGACCATCACGGATCACGACAGCATCGACGGCGCCCTTCAGATCGCCCATTTGCCTGGGGTGTTCCTGTCCGAGGAGATCACCGCAGAGTTCCCCGAGGACGGGCTGAACGTCCACGTGGTGGCCTGGGACATCACCGAGGCCCAGCACGTCGAGATCCAGCGGACTCGCGAGAACATCTACGAGCTGGCGAGGTATCTGCGGTCAGAGCAGATCCCCCACTACCTGGCTCACCCCCTGTCCGAGGTGCGAAGGCCCATCACCGCCTGGCACATCCAGCGCCTGCTCCTCATGTTCAAGCACCTCGAGGGCAAAAACGGCACCCGGGACGTGATCCACGGGATGGCCCTGCAGCGCCTGGTCAAGGGGCTCTCGCGCGAGCACCTCGTGCGCTGGGCCAACCTGCACAACATGGAGCCCGTGGACTGGGAGCCCGTGCGATACCTCACCGGCGGCTCGGACGACCACGGCCGGCTGAACATCGCCCGCGCCTTCACCCGCTTCAGGGCGGCCGAGCCCACCACCCAGGCTCTCCGAAAGGCCTTCTTCGCCGGGGAGATCGAGATGGGTGGCAAGTGGGGCACTGCCCATGTGCTCGGCCACAACATCTACAGCGTCACCTTCCAGAACTTCATGAGGCGGAACACCCGGAGCGCCTTCACGGACATCCTGAACCTGACGGGGGTGAAGACCCCTGCGGACGCGCTTTCTCCGCCCACGAGCGGCAAGGAGGAGCGGCGGCGTCAGATCGTGGAGCTGGTGCAGAAGGCCGTCTTCAGCACCCCTGGCTTCGACCCGGCCCTCATCTCCAAGCTGGGCCACACCGACGAGGGCCAGGACATGATGGCCCGCCTCGCCCGGGAGATCCTGAACAACCTGTTCAAGAAGTTCCTCGGGGACCTCGTGGAGGCAGTCGGCGCCATCGACATCGAGGACGGCATCGACAAGGTGCCGGGCCTCCTTTCGGCGGCCACCCTGATCATCCCCTACCTCTTCGGCTACCGCTTCCAGGTGCGGGATCGCAACGAGTCCGAGCGGCTCGTGGCGGAGCTGGGCTTCGGCTGGGACAGGGAGCGGAAGTGCAAGGTGGCGGTCTTCACCGACACGGGCTACGAGGTGAACGGCGTGGCCCTCGGCCTGAGGCGCATGGTCACGTCCCTCAGGGAGCTCGGCCACGACGTCGAGCTCGTGGTCTGCGCGACTCCCCCCGAGGGGCATCTGCCGGATCGGCTGGAGGAGCTCGGTGGCCTGAGGCGCATGGAGCCCATGACCGAGTTCAACCTGCCCGCCTACGAGGAGATGCGCATGGGCATCCCCTCCTTCGTGGACATGATGGACTACCTCGCCAGCGAGGACATCGGCGTGATCCAGGTCTCCACGCCCGGCCCCCTGGGGCTCCTCGCCATGGTGGCGGGCAAGCTGCTGGGGCTCCCGGTGGTGGCCCACTACCACACCGAGCTGCCGGACTACGCCCTCAACCTGACGCAGGACCGCAAGATCGCTGCCATCGTCAGGGGCTGGACGAGCTGGTTCTACCGCCAGGCCGACCGCGTGGTGGTGCCCTCCAGGGCCACGGCGAAGTCCGTGAAGAACCTGGGCGTCGAGCCCGAGCGCATCGCGCTTCTGCCCCGCGGAGTGGACACGGACCTCTTCACCACCGACAAGCGCAACCACGCCGAGTTCGAGCGCTTCGGGATGAACGGCGCGCGCAAGCTGCTCTACGTAGGCCGGGTCTCGCGGGAGAAGGGCCTCGACAGCCTGCTCTCGGCCTTCGGGAGGTTGCGCGCCGCGAGGGAGAACGTGGAGCTGGTGGTGGTGGGCGACGGCCCCTACAAGGAAGATCTCCAGCGGCAGGTCCAGGACGAGAACGTGGTGTTCGTGGGCTACCAGCGTGGAGAGCAGCTCGCCCGGATCTACGCCTCAGCCGACGTGTTCGTGTTCCCGAGCACCACCGACACCTTTGGAAACGTGGTGCTGGAGGCCCAGGCGTCGGGCGTGCCATCGGTCGTCGCGAACCGGGGCGGGCCCGCCGAGCAGGTCACGCCCGGCGTGAACGGCTTCGTGGTGGACCCAGACGACAGCGAGCAGATGGCCAGGGCCATCGGCGATCTCCTCGACGACGAGGGGCTGAGGCAGGACATGGGCCGCGCCGCGCGGCGAAGAGCCCTCACCTTGAGCCTCAGGCAGGCGGCCCAGACGCAGTGGGAGCTCTACGAGGAGGCCTGGGGCCGGGGCGAGAAGGCCAGCCTCCTCCAGTGGTCCGACGAGGACATCGCCCAGTTCACGAGCCCCCGCGCCCTGTTCAGCCTGCTGTCCTAGGCATCCGCTCCGGGCGAGGACTTCGCCTGGGGTCCAGGCCTGCCCGAGAGCACTCATTTTACCCTGTTACCCTGGTCTCAGATGCCTCGATGACCAAGCCCCCGCTCCCGACCCGCGCTGGATGCATCGTGGTGGGCGCTGGCCTGGCGGGGGCCGCCGCGGCCTACGGCCTAGCCAGGCGGGGCTTTTCCGAGGTGCTGGTCCTGGAGAGGGAGGCGGTGGCGGGCGTCCACGCCTCGGGCCGCAACGCGGCCATGGCCTTCAGCTTCATCTTCGAGCCCGTGATCCGCGCGCTCGCCAGGCGGGGCCGCGCCTTTCTGGCATCGCCCCCAGAGGACTTCCCTCTGCCCATGACAAATCGCTGGACAGGCTCGGTGGCCCTCGGGAGCGGCCCGGGGGCAGCCCGCCTGGAGGCCCTCGCCGCAGCCATGCGGGCGGAGGGCATCGGCGTCGAGGAGTGGTCCCGAGAGGAGCTCAGGGCTCGCCTGCCGGTCTATGAGCCGCGGCTCGGGGAGAAGGCCTTCTACTGTCCAGACGACGGCGTGGTGGATGTGGACGCCCTCTTGCAGGGCTATCTCCGGGCGCTTCGTCGAAAGGGCGGGCAGGTCCGCTTCCGGTGCGAGGCCCTCTCTCTGATCTCGGAGGGGGGCCAGGTGTCTGGGCTCGTCACCTCCGAGGGCCCGGTACGGACGGAGCACGTGGTGCTCGCAGGCGGCCCCTGGGCAAACGAGCTCGCAAAGGAGGCTGGCCTCGGCCCCCTGCCCCTCGGGCCCCACCGCCGGCACCTCGGCCTGGTGGTGGACGGCCATGCGCCGCCAGATCCGGCCTGGCCCCTCTGCTGGCACCTCACCGAGGGGTTCTACTTCAGGCCAGAGTCGGGCGGCCTGCTCGTGTCCGCCTGCGACGAGGAGGCCATGGAGCCAGCGGACGTGGGCACGGACCCGGTCCAGGTGGAGCGGCTCGCCCGCAGGGTGACCGCGTTCCTGCCGGGAGCGTCCGGGGCCCGGATCCGGCGGGTCTGGGCGGGGCTTCGCACCCTCACCCCGGACCAGCAGTTCGTCCTCGGGCCAGATCCTCGCCTCGGGGGCCTCCACTGGGCGGCCGGCCTGGGCGGGCACGGCGTGACCACCAGCGCGGCGGTCGGGGAGGTGTTCGCCGAGCTGTTCACGGGCGGCAGCCCGGACTTCCTCGATGCATCAGTGCTCTCGCCGGCGCGCTTTTTCATCTAGCTACCTCGACGCTTCGGCGCTGGCGCGCTTTCTCACCCAGAACCCAGCCGGCGCCCCTTGGCCAATGCGCCCAAACAGACGGTGTCTGGCGGCACACAGGCGAGCCTTCCTGTGCCCGAAGGCCACGCAATCCAGTGAGTTGCCAATAGGGCTCGACCTGGATCGAGCTTTGCAAGATGCTTGGGAACGATGCGCTCCTCCTCTAGCCTGCTCACCCTTTGGCTCGCCTTGCTGATCGCCCTGGCGACCCATGGCCCGGGGCTGGCAAGAGGGGCGCCCGCGCCCGGTGCGCAAGAGGTCCCGAGGCCATGCTCCCAGGCCGCGGCGACCTCTCAGAAGGCCGGCGTGACGGACCAGTGGACCCTCGTGGCTCCGGGCATCCGGCACCTGCACCGCACCACCTCCGAGCCTCTCTCGGTGCACGTCATGGAGGTGGACCTCCGGGCCCCTGGGGTGAGCATCGAGGTGACTCCCCACGAGCAGCGCTGGCTGACGACCTCTCAGTACGGCCGCTCCTCGGGAGCCGTGGCCGCCATAAACGGGGGCTTCTGGTCGGTCTTCGACTCGAGAGCCGAGGGGCTCGTGATGCACGGCGGCCGGAGCTGGCCAGGCGCCCGGGACGACGAGTTCTACGGGTTCTTCGCCGTCACGAGGGATGGCAAGGCGGAGATCTCGCCGGCCTCGGAGGTGGTGAGCAAGGGCCTTGGCCGGCTCCTCGAGGCCGTCAGCGGGGTGCAGCGCATCCTCCACAGGGGCAAGGTGACCGCCGAGGCCTTCTGCGACGACGGCTGCCGGTTTCGTCATCCCCGCACCGTGGCCGCAGTGAGCGTGGACGGCCATCGGGTCTTTCTCACGGTGGTGGACGGCCGGCAGCCCCACAGCCGGGGCATCAGCCTCTCGGCCCTCGCGGAGCTCCTGGCGGGCCTCGGCGCCTCGGACGCCATCAACCTCGACGGGGGCGGCTCCGCGGCCATGTACCTGACCTCGAAGGGAGGCCTCGTCAGTCAGCCGGCGGATCGGAGGGAGCGGGGCGTCTTGAACCACGTGGGAGTCTTCTGGCGGCCCACCAAGGACCAGCTCGCCGCCTGGCGAGCCGAAAAGGCCGAGAAGGCCCTAAGGGCGCAAAGTGCCACTTACCCCAGGGGGCTTCGCGGCACGGATCTGGCGAGCCCCTCGGAGGGCGACTGCGCCCGCCGCGAGGCCGGAGCCCCGTGTCCAGGGGGCGGCGAGGGGGCCGGCAAGGGGGCCGGCAGGGGGGGCGGCGAGGGGACCGGCGGGGCATCGGCCGCCGCACCAGGCGGCGCCCTCGACTCTCCCCCCTTGCCGACCAAGGACGGGGTGCCGAGCGGCCTCTCCCGGCTCCTGCAACGCCACTACAGGGAGTGGCTCTCGCCCCGGAGCCTGCTCGTCGCCTCGCCCCTCGCCCTGCTGGTCGCTCTGTTCTCGGTTGTCCTCTTGCGCCGCCGCCGACGCAAGCGCCAGGCCTAGGCTCGCCGGGCGCGGCGTCGTTTTCGCGCTCGCGCTGGCTCTCGCGCTCGCTGGCTTTCACGCTCGCTGGCTCTCGCGCTCGCGAAGTGCGTCCTCGAATGCGCTCTCGCGCTGGCTCTCGCGTTCGCTGGCTTTCACGCTCGCTGGCTTTCACGCTCGCTCTCGCGCTTCCGAGCTGCGGTCGCGATTGCGCTGGCGAATTGCTTCCGAGCTGCGCTCGCGATTGCGCTCGCGAATTGCGCCGAGAGGCAATGCCGGATACCATCCTTTGGTCCAGCGCATCCCTTGGGGGTGCTTGTCAGGGAGAGGGTCTCATGGGCGAATCAGACAGGGATCTCTTCAAGCGGTTCGGTCAGTCATACCCAAGGGGCACCGTCCTCTTCAAGGAGGGCGAGTCCGGCAGCGAGATGTACGTGATCCACGCGGGCCGGGTGAGGCTCACCCGGGGCAAGGGCGCTCTCGAGCAGACCCTGGCCATCCTGCCGCCAGGGGAGTTCTTCGGCGAGATGGCCATCGTGATGGATCGTCCCCGCACCGCCACCGCCACGGTGGAGGAGGAGGCCCGGCTGCTGGTGCTCGACTCCACCACCTTCGAAACCATGGTGCGGAACAACGCCGAGATCGCCCTCCGCATCATCCGCAAGCTCGCCGCGCGCCTCGAGGCCGCCAACATCCAGGTGGACATCCTCCTTCGCACCGAGCCGAACCACCGGGTGGTCTTCGCCCTTCGAAATCAGGCCGATCGGGACGGTCGGCCCGAGGGCCCGGGCGTGAAGGTGGGCTGGACAGTGGAGCAGCTCGCCCAGAAGGTGGGGCTGCCGGAGAAGGAGGTCCGCCAGGTGGTGGAGCGCCTGTCCAAGGCGCGCCTCGTGCTGGCCGAGCCCGACGGCTTCCTCATCCCGCAGGTGGGCCGGCTTCAGGACTACCTCGACTTCCTCGACACCAAGAACAAGTTCACCAAGGACGGCCCGCCGCTCTAGGAGTAAGAGGGAGGACTGAGGCGCTGCGATCTCGAGGCTCCACGCCAGTGGGCTCGAGCAGCCAGCGCCACGTGCCAAGAGGCGTGTTGGCATAGTCGCTCGTAGCTACGGGCAGTCGCAGGAATCACAGTCGAGTGCGGCGGCCCCTGTTTCGCGCTTGGATCTGCTTCGCGCTTGAATCGGCTTAGCGCAAGATCACTTCGAGCCATCATCGGCGTGTGCCTAAAACGGCTTCGCACTAAAATGGCTTCGCACTTGAATGGCCCTTCTTGGCCGTGATAGCCTCATTTGGTCACAGGAAGCTCGACTGGCGAGAGGCCAGGGAGCAGCGAGGGGACCGTGGCGAGCGAGCATCGCAGTGGGCATTGGTTGTGCGAGGTGGAGTCGGGGCCGCTTCTTGGTGGCACGTCTTACTTCGGGAAACCCGGTCAGGATCTGATTAGCCCGCATCTCCATGGGGGCGGAGCGGGCCTGGAACATTGCAGCAAGCTGCCCAAGCACCGGCAGCAGAGCCAGCGGGAGGACGAGATGGACGAGGAGAAAGCGATGGTCGGCCACGGGGTAATGTCGCATGAT
>JAVEWA010000207.1:0-10426 GCA_034004785.1 Polyangia bacterium | reverse complement strand
GGCGCCGGGTTCTTGGCGTTCACCGGGATCTCCCGGATCACGTCGAGGGTCCGGATGATGTCATCGTACTTCACGGTCGGCTCCGGAATGAGAGTTATGGCGTATCTCTCGTCGGGAGTGGCATAGGACTCGGGGTCCTTGTACTTGTTCGCGAAGAGGTACCACATGTGGTGCTGTAGCTTCTGCAGCACCTCGTCGGTGAACTTGCCCTCCTTCTTGGGGAAGCAGAGGAGGTCGCTCTCAGCCACGCCCTCGGGGCACTCCGAGCCGTGCCGCGACTTGATGTAGAACCCCTTCTCCGTCATGACGAGGGACAGGTTCAGAGCCTCCTTCTGCTTCTCCTGCTGGGAGCTCTGGACTCGCGAAAGCCTGGGGGTCTCCACCAGGATGATGCCGATCTTGATGAACTGAGCCGCCATGAGCAAAAACGGGATGAGCAGGCAGATCAAGTTCATGATCGGCAGAAGGTTCAGGTCACCCGCCTCGAATTCTTCGCGGATCTTCTTCTTGGCCATGGTGTCTCCTTACCGCGCTTCCGGCGCTGCCCGACTCTCGCCCAAGCGGGCGAGGCCTGCCTCCAGCTTGGACCCGGGCAGGCGCCCCCAGGGGGCGCCGCCAGGCGCAACCGGAAAGGTCACCGCCTAGACGCCAGTGGCGCCGCCGGCGCGGAACCGGGCCGCCAGCAGGTTCTCGAGCACCACCGAGTACTGATCGACCTCGTCGATGATCTTCTTCGTGATGCCCGAGAGGAACACGTGCGCGATCATGCAGGGCACCGCGACGATGAGGCCAAAGGCGGTGGTGTTCATGGCCACTGCGATACCTTTGGAGAGCAGCACCGAGCGCTCTTCAGGGGACGCACCGCCGAGGGACTCGAACGCCTGGATCATACCGGTGATGGTCCCGAGCAGCCCGAGCAGGGTCGCGATGTTGGCGATGGCCAGCAGCGTGGGGGTCCGCTTCTGGAGCTGCGGCACCACCTCTAGGGTGGCCTCCTCGATTGCGTTGGAGACCTCGATCTCGCTCTTGTTGGCGCGGGTGAGGCCAGCCTTGATCACACGGGGCAGCGCCGCGTTGGCCGCCGCGTTGCACAGCTTGATGGCGCGGTCGATGTTGTTGGCCATCACCAGCTTCTGGATCTGCGCCATGAACGCGGTGGCGTTGATGTTGTACCGGAAGAACAAGAAGATGAAGCGCTCGATCATGACTCCCATGCCGAAGATGGCCACGGCCAAGATGAAGTGCATGAACATTCCGCCTTCCATGTAGGCTTTTGCGATGCCACCCATGTTATCTTTTCCTCCCTTTCGACTTCCCGGGTCCTTTGTCCTTGCCCGGGAGTTCGGTTGCGCCTTGCGACCACCGGGTCCCTGTGGTCTTGGGGCTGGGAACCGGACCGGATCATCCTGCCGGCGCTGGTTCCTGTTGTGTTCAATATCCTCAGGAGCGAAACTTATACCAAAAGTCTGGCTTCGTACCTAAGTTTTTTTTCGTCCCCTCGGGCCGGGCCCAAGGGACCTGTCAGCCTGCCTCGAAATCCCTCCCTCAGAAGGGAGGACCCCAGACGGAGTTGATCACAGCGTCCAGGAACGACCGCTTGAAGCGGGGGTCGTCCAGATCCCAGTTCAAGCCGAGTGACTTCCTGCCCAGGAACACGAAGACCTCTGGCTTGTAGATCTTGCCGATGATGTCGAATTCCTCTATCTGGCTCTCTCCCTGGGCGGCCCTCCTTGGCGGCGCCGGGGCCGCCTTGGCAGGCGGCGACCCTGGGGCCGCTCTGGCTTCGCGGCCGGGACAATACAAGAAAACGATCGTCATTGCCAGGGCAAACAATCGGGTCTTGGGCCTCCACGGGAGGCGTGGTTGCCGGCACCCGGCGGCGATTGCTCGGGCGAGCTTCATCTCAGACCTCCTGTCGAGCCCCGAACCCACCGAGATCTCGAGGTTCTCCTGGATCCAGTTGGCTGCCGATCCGCCCCATCGAGGAGCCAGTCGTTTCTCCTGCCATACGACGCCGACCCGCCCGCTCGCAAGGAGGCCCTGGAGCCAAGGGACCGCTGTTCGGTGAAAAATTCCGTCATCGCGGCGGAGGCTCCGGGGGTGGTGCCGGCCTCGTGGGAGGCTCCTCCGGGGGTGGCTGCACCGGCCTCGCGGGTGGCGACTCCCGCTCTGGAGGCGGCGCGGGCCTCGCGGGCGGGGGATCCCGCTCTGGAGGCGGCGCGGGCCTCGCGGGCGGGGGATCCCGCTCTGGAGGCGGCGCGGGCCTCGCGGGCGGCGACTCCCGCTCTGGAGGCGGCGCGGGCGGCGCGGGCGGGGGCTGTGGCTGAACGGGCCGCGCCTGGCCACCCGCCTTGGCCGCGGGGAGATCCACCGTCTTGGCCTTGGTGAGGATCTTGAGCACGTCGGCGCGCTCGGCCGCCCAGGCCTTGGGATCCAATCGTGGGGCCAGGGTGACGTACTGCTCCATGAAGAGGATTCCGCGCTCCAGCCGCTGGATGTTCGTCAGGCCCGGGAAGGTCTGGGCGTCCAAATGCAAGATGGCCTTGTTGTAGATCGCCATCAGGTAGGCCTTGCCGCTGTTGCCAGGATCCTGGGAAAAGAGCCGCTCGGCCTCGGTGTAGTAGTTCAGCGCGGCCTGGAACTGCTCGGCGCCCCCTCCCTGGTGAGCGAGCCCCCGGTAGCAGGAGCCGATGTTCAGGTTCATGGCGTAGGTATTGCCGCCGGGCAGAGCCTTGGCCCTCAGGAGGGCTTCGAGGGCCCTCTGGTAGCTTCCACCCTGGAGCCGACGCACTCCGATGACGGTCCAGGCGTCGAGGAGCGATGGGTTCTTCTCCACCGCCTTTTCGAAAAACGCCTGCGCCAGCGAGAAGTTGCCCTCGATTATGAACATCCTGCCGCGCAGGTAGAGGTAGAGCGGATGCTCCTTCTGCTGCTCGTTGATCGAGTCGAGCACCGCGCGGCACAGCTCGTACTCCTTCTTGTGGAAATAGGCTTCGGCCATGGCGGCCATGGGTGGAACCGAGCGCTCGTTCTGCTCGAGGGCCTTCCTGGCCTCTCGGATCACCTCGTCGTACTTCCCCGCCACTAGGAGCGCCTTGAGCTGCTCCTCGGTGAGGACCTTCGGTCCCGAGGCCGCGGGGGGCTCTACGGCGCGGGGCGGGGTCGCCTCCCTGGGAGCCTCCCCCTCCCTGGCCGGCTCCGAGCCCCCTTCACGGGCTGAGCCCGACTCCCGCGCTGAGCCCGACTCACGCGCTGAGCCCGACTCACGCGCTGAGCCCGACTCACGCGCTGAGCCCGACTCACGCGCTGAGCCCGACTCACGCTCGGGGCCCGACTCCCGCGCTCCGGAGCCACTCGTCGCTCGCCTCGCCTCGGGGGTGGTCTTCTTCTTGTCCTTGTCGCACGCCACCAGGGCAAGCGCCATGAGCATGAGCAGGGCAAGGCGTGAAGCTCGCATCTTGCTTGGGCGTTCTCGCTGCATCGCTCTCGTCCTCGACTCTCGTGCCTCGACCGCCTGTCTGCGACCCGTGCGCCAGGGGCCGTGGGCCTAGCGCAGAGCCTCTATCTTCGGCTCGTGTATGTAGGGCCGGCTCGGATCAATCCTCGAGAGCCACTCCCTGACCTGGCGAGTCCAGTTTGTAACTACCCCGGCCTTCTCCGCGTGGTCGAGCCCAGCCCGATAGAAGTCCTTGGCCATCTTCTCCCAGGTCTGCGCCGCCTGCTCCAGCTTGTTCGGCGTTCCGAAGACGAACCCCTTCGTCTTCTCTTCGAACTCGAAGGGATCCTCGAGCTCCTTCTTGAAGGTGTCGAGCCACTTCTGGGCGAGGTCGGGCAACTTGGGGTCGGCCACCAGGCTGGCTGCGTGCTCGTATATCTTGCCTATGTGGGCCTGGAACGCCACGTACCAGACGTCGTCGGTGTAGCGGTTGCGCCTGTCCATGTAGAGCTTCGTTACCCGGCCTACCTCGTCGGAGAGCTCCTTGAGGGCGTCCGCCACCGCGTCTCTCGACTTCTGGATGACCTCGTTCCGGTTCTTGAAGGCGTTCTGCTTGTTCCAGTTCCAGCGGACGCGGACCGGCTTGTAGGTGAACTTCACCTTCTTGAACTGCTCGAGGGAGTCCTGCATACGGGCGAAAACGATGGCCGCCGCCGAGGTGGCCGCCTGGGTCCGTGGCGGCAGCCTGTAACGATCGAAGTTCTCCACGATGCGATCCTCGATGCGGGTCGCCTCCCTGCGACTGATGTTCTGCTCCTTGAGGGTGTCGGCGACCTTCTGCAGGAGCTGCATCATCTCGCGGGCCTTGCTGAAGTCAGCGAGGTTCTTCTCCCAGTAGTCCGGACCCAGGATCTGCCCGCGCTTCTGGTCGAGCTCCCGCTCTATCTCGCTCACGTAGCGCAGGTAGGCCGCCACCATGAGCTCGTACTTGCGCTGCCGCTCGCGGATCTGCCCGATCTCCAGCTCCGCCCTGGGCACGAAGATCTGGGCGTCCTTTTCGAACTGCTCGTACATCTTCTTCTTCTCGGGGTCCGGCTCCGTGCGGGCCAGGCTCCGCCACCGAGGTAGCTGGCCCTTCACCTCCGCCACGTACTTCTCCCTGAAGTACCGCACCGCCTCGTCGTAGCGGCCGTGGACCTTGAGAAGGCGCGCGTAGCTGTAGTACCAGGCCACCCTTCCGGGGTGGGAGGCGAAGGAGTCCTCCGTGGCGAGGATGGCGAAGTACTTGAGGGCAGACTCGTAGTCGAGGGCCTTGATGGCGACCTGGGCGAGGTACTCGAGGACGTTGTCCAGGATGCCGTCGTCCAGCACCTTGCCGTGCTCGTCCTTCACCTTGGTCTCGGTGGCCTGCTTGGGGTACTTCGTGTAGATGAGCTCGTACATCCGCTTGGCGCTCTGGAAGCGCTTGATTCGCTCGTAGGAGTATGCAGCGTTGTAGAGGAAGAGCGCGATCTCCTTCGAGTCCGGATACCTCTTGATGATCTCGGCGAAGTACAGGGCGGCCTGCTCGTACTCCTTGGCCTTGAAGGCGGCGAAGGCCCTGGCGCGCAGGATCTCCGGGCCATACTTCTTCATGTCCTCTTCGGTCTTCTTCCGAAGCGCCAGGTACTTGTCGCAGTCCTGCTCGTCAGGCTTGCACTGCACCTCGGCGCCGCAGTTCTTGCTGCGGACCTCGTTCACGAGCCGCTCGAGCTGATCGAGGTAGTCCGGCGGCTTCTCGATGGAGAGCATGGCCAGCAGGTGCTGACCGGCGTAGAAGGCCTGCTTGGTATTGCAGTGCTTCGCCATCAGCTCCACGAAGAGCGGGCGGGCCTCGGGGAACTGCCTGTACCTGTAGTAGTGGGCAGCAATCACGTAGCGGTACAGGGGAACATCGGGGCTCTTGGGATCGGCGGCGATCACGTCCTTGAGAAGCTGGTGATACTCCAGGAGGAGCTCCGGGATGTCCTGCCGCTCCACGGTCTTCTCCTTGGCGGGGTCCGGGTCCGGCGGGATCTTGATGTCCGCGATCACCTCGGAGAAGGCCGTAATGCGCCAGGTGCGGGCATCCCTGGCGTGCTTGACGCTGATCTTGGACTGCTGCACCGCCTGGAAGAGCCTCGCGGCCTCCAGGTGCTTCCCTGCGTAGTACAGGGCCTGGCCCATGAAGAACTGAGCGTCATATGAGGTCAGGGTGTCCTTGTACTGTGGGTGCTCGATGATGGCCAGGAAGGCCTTGGCCGCCTGGTCGAAGTAGGACTGGTAGGCCTTCTTGTGGCCAGGGAGCTGCTCCTCGAGCTCCTGTACCCTTCCGAGGAGCTTGCGGAGCTCTGTGCGGGCCTTGCGCCAGTCCCCCGTCCTCTCCTGAACGATTCGCTCGAGCTCGACCTGACGGGCCTTGAGCCCCTTCAGCTCGGCGCTCGCCTTCTCAGAGGCGTTATAGTGCTGGGCCCCCAGGTTGAAGAAGTCCCGCCCCATGGCCATGAGGCTGTTCTCGCGGAGCACCATCAGGGCCTCGGCGACCTCCTTGTCGGAGCCCCAGCGCCGATCGTACTCGGTCGCGTAACGCAGGTTCGGGTTTCCACGAAAGATCGCGTAGCGGTCGAAGGCGTGCTTGCGCTCCTCGTAGATGGCGCTCCTCGGGTACTTGTCCCTGATCCGCTTGTCGGTGTTCACGGTCAGAAGCCCGAGTATCTGGAGGACCTTCACCTGGATGGGCGCCTTGCCCTTGTAGAAGATCCAATCGCGATCCTCGTTCTCCGGGTCCGTCTCGTCCCCTGAGAAGCCTCCCTTCAGGAGCACCCACCGGTAGATGGTCAGGGCTTTCTGGAGCATCTCCCCATCGTGCTGCGCGGTGGAGGGGTCGTCGGGCGGTGGCTGGGCCTCGGCCCAGAGCACCTCGGCGAGCTGATGGAAGGCCGCCTTGACGTGGGTGTACCTCATGGAGCCCGCGTCGTTCAGCCAGCCCTTTTTCTTGTAGTAGCCCATCAGGTAGCCGAAGGGGTCCGTGGGCCGCTCCTTCTGGTAGAAGGCGCAGAGCGCCACGTAGCGGATGGCGTTCTCCAGAAGATCCTTCTCTTTGGCCCGGATGAGCAGCTCGTCGAACTCGTTGAGCGCCTTGAGGTAGTTGTCGATCTTGAAGTAGGTCCAGGCGCGCTTGTAGAGCGCCGAGTGATACTCCTTGGAGTCCTGGAACCCGGTGGCCACCCGGGTGTAGGCGCTGATGGCGTAGAAGTTGTGCACACGGAGCAGCCGGAGCTTCTTCTCGTTCTGCATCTCGTTCCAGCGGTTGCGGAAGACCTCCTCCTTGTAGGGTCCCTTGTATGCCTGGTACTCTTGGTTGAGCTTCTCCCTCTCCTCGGCGTCAATCTCCACCCAGGGATCTGCGTCGAAGTGCCCCTCCCCGATGAGGAACCAGGACTGGGAGAGGAGGACCCTGCGGCGCTGGAGCTCTTCCCCGGTGAAGCCGTCCAGCTTGACCACTGGCTCGCACCCGTCGTAGGGGTCGAAGCCCTCGAAGGGGTTCCCCACCGAGGGGTCCTGCGCCGGGCGGACGACGCTGACGCTGTAGCCAGACGGGGCGCCTGGCTCCACCGGGCGGCCCATGGCCTGGAACCTGTTTGCGCACACGAGCCCCAAGAGGGCCTGCCTGGCCATGGCGTGAAGCTCGCGCGCGCGACCGCGGAGCTTCTCGTTGTCAGAGGCCTCCACCTCCTGGGCGGCCAGCCTGAGCACGAAGCCGAGCACGTAGATGACCATGTCCCGGTTCTTGTAGGCCGGGAACTTGGTGAGGATCTCGCGGTAGTAGTCGAGCGCCGCCTCATACTCCTTTATCGGCTTCTCGGGCACGGGCAGCTCCCGCTTGGTGAGGCGATAGACCCGCTCGGCCTCGGCTACCTTCGCCTGGTAGGCCTTGTCGGCCACCTTGAAGTCTTCCTCGGCCTTCTCGTAGTAGAGCTCCGCGAGGCGCATGAGCACGTCGGGGGTCCAGACCGGGTCGCGGGGATGCCTCTTGACGAAGGCCTCGTACTCCTTGATCGCCTCCAGCCGCCTGGCGGAGGCGTTGAGCGCCGCCTTGTCGATGAGGCTCTTGTGCTTCCTCTCGAGGAGCGCCTTCTCGTTGAGGTAGGCCCGTTCGATGAGGTGCCGGACCGTGTTCGTGAAGATCCTAGCGCCCTGCTCGAAGACGCGCATGTCCGCGTCGAGGCTCCGCAAGAGCTCCTTCTCCTCGGGGGAGTAGGGCTCGACGTCCTGGACCGGGCCGAGGGTGTTGCCATCGGCCCTTCCCTCGGGCGATGAGGCGAGCAAGAGGGCGGCCGTGCAGACGATGGCCGCGCAGAGGGAGATGGCGGGGGCGCTCCTCATGGCTCCCCCCTCGGCTCGCGGTACTTGGACTTCAGTGCCTCCATCTCCTTCATGTACCGGCCTTCCTGCTGATCACGCTGATCCGTCGTGAGGCTCTTGATAGCCCACACCACGTCCAGCACCCCCACGTCCGCCCGCACCAGCACACTCTGGACCATCGCGGCCACCTGCTTGAAGCTCCTCAGGACCACCCCGCCCACCACCTCCTCGCTCGAAGGCTGGTACAGGGCGAGCTGGCTCCGGTAGCCCACCAGCTTGGCCTTCTCCTCCGCGAGGATGCTCGCCACCTCGGCCTTCTTCGCCTCGAGGATGTTGTCGATCCGCTGGTTCACCCTGACGAGGTTCTGCTGGGCCCGATCTATGCGGGAGATGAGGGACTCGATGCGCCCGAGACGCGCTCTCTGACCCGACCTCATCCTGGAGGCGATGGAGGCGCTGAGCTGGCGCTCCAGGGCGAGCACGCTCGCGAGCTGACTTCGAAGCTGGCGCTCCTGCCTCATCACGGCGTCGTCGATCCCCACGGTGCTGCGGCTGTCGGCCACGTCCTCGCGAAGTGACCTTATGCGAGCCTGGATCGAGCCGATCTGCTCCCGCAGAGTCTTCAGGTTCAGGTCCATCACGTTCTTCGGAATGCTCTGATTGCGAAGCGTGAGGTAGTAGTAGCTCTCGATGGCGCGCAGCATCGCCTCCAAGTTCTTGGCCTCCAGCTCCACCACCAGGGCGTTGGAGTCCACTCGATCGAACAGCTCGCGCATCTTCTGGACCCGGACCTGGTAGGCGTCGGAGGAGGAGGGCAGCTCCCTGAGCTTCCCCACCAGGGCCTCGTGCCGCTTGCGGACACTCTCCAGCCTGGCCCGCTCATCCCCCGAGGCGAGCGGTCCCACCAGCTGGCGCAGGTGGTCGGAGAGGTCGCTCCGGAGCCTTACGAGCTGGGTTTCGAAGTCCGCTGCCCGGGCCCGGGCCACCGCCAGGGGGGGGAAGCGCGAGATGAGCGATCCGCCGCCAATGGCCCGCTGGATCTCGCGGATGAGCCCCTCGCAGCCGCGGATCATGTTCTTGACGCTCTCGAGATCGTCCAGCATGAGCAGGCCGCGCTTCACCGGCGGCTGCTGGCGCAGCCACTTCAGGGCGAGGGGAGGCAGGCGCACCTCGATGTCGAACCTGTCTGGATCCTGGGTGACGAGCTGGGCGTAGATGATCTTGGGATCGATGCCGGCGCCCTGCAGGCCGCTGAGCTTCCTGAACACCGGCCTGAGGGAGTTGGCGGCGCCCCTGAAGACCTCCTTGGCCCCGTCGAAGTCCTGGGTGTGGACCTTCAGGTTGCCAAGGAGCACCCTGGCCTCGTCTGCCTTTGAGAAGTGAGGGTTGACGATCTTCAGGAGCTCCAGGGCTGCGGTTGCCTGCTCGTACCGCTTCGCCTTCAGGTAGGCCCAGGCCCTCTCGTACAGGGAGTCGGCGTAGTAGGGAGACTTCGTCGGGATGGCGTTGTAGAGCTGGATGGAGGACTCGATGTCCTTGGGCTGGCCCAGCACGTAGGCCACCCGGGCCCCGGCCAGGATGATCAGCTGGAGCAGGAGCCGCTCCCGGTCCGTCCTGATGGGCTGCTGCTCGGTGAGGACCCGCTCGATGAACTGCTGATAGACCGCATAGGCGGCGCTCAGCCTGCTTTTCTGGATGTGGCAGACGCCCAGGAAGTACACCGCGTGGAGGTGATAGGGGTGCTTGGCGCCCAGACCCGCGAAGACCCTGAAGGCCTCGTCCACCTTGTCCAGGAAGAAGAGATATTTGCCCCTCACGTACTCCACCGAGGGCTCCCGCTGATTCCTGGGGATCGCCTCGATCTTCCGAAGAAGGGTCTCTACCTGCTTGAGGCGCTCCCGGTCCGCCGTCTTGGCCCTCCCGAGGACCGCCGCCCTGCGCATCTCCAGCTCGAGGAGGCGCTGCAAGGCGAGCTGGTAGTAGGGGTTGGAGCTGCCGTCATTTACCACCCGCTCGAAGTGGGTCCGCGCCACCACGAACTCCCGCTGCTGGAACAGCGAGTCCGCCAGGTAGAAGGCCGCCTCGCTGGCGGCGGGGGTGCCTGGATAGCGGCTCACGATGTCCAAGAGCACGATGGAGGCTCGGGAGTAGTCCTTCATGCGGTAAAGGACCATGCCGTCCACGAGGCGCCTGCCCAGCTCCCTCGAGGACACCTGAGCCGAGGGCGGCTTGATCACGCTCAGGTACTGCGCGATCTGCCCCTCGATGGTCTGGACGTCCCCCTCCAGGCTGGAGACCGAGCGCTGGGCCAGGGCAGGGCCCGACAGCAGAAGCCCCGCGAGGAGCGAGGCGATGCAAGCGGAACGCCGATTCATGGGTTCGTCTTGGACGGGGCAGGCGCGGCTCCCCTGCCCTTGCTGTCGCGTCTCAGGCCGAGGGTGGAGACATGGGACTCGTAGCGCACCGCCAGGCGATCTTTCATGGAGGTCAGGCCTCCCCCCTTGTCGAAGGGAATCACCAGGATGGTGGTGTGGGTGCCCGGCACGATCTTGAATCGATGGCTCGACTGGATGCTATATCTATAGCCCTTCATGTAGGAGAAGACCC
>JAVEWA010000002.1:0-47744 GCA_034004785.1 Polyangia bacterium | reverse complement strand
TTCCAGAGACATCGCGTCCGGCTGCGGAGCAGCTCTACGCGATCCCGGATGCGGTGGAGGCGGTGAAGGCAGCTTCGCAGGCGCAGCTCGTCGCCGAGTCCCATCGTCATCCGATCTCGCGGAAGCTGGAGACCATTCCTGGGATGGGTCAGGTGCGCGTGGCGCAGGCAGCTCGGGGAACCGCGTTCATGGATATGTGCATGGCTACGTGGTATGCGCCTGGTCTGGAGATAGCCCACATCCCAGCTTGAGGTTCGGGCGGTTCTTGTGGATGATGGGCCCGGTCCACCAAGGAAGGACAAGAGAGATGAGCTTCCACAAGCAGCTTCTTTCGGCGGGATTGACCTCGGGTCATGGGGCGGCCCACTTACGAGGGGTGAGGGCCTCTTGCCTCGTCGCGGTCTCGGTCTCGGTCATTGTATTGGTTTTGGCTCCCGGATGCGCCAAGAAAGAGGCGTCGCGGGCAAAGGGAAGCCCTGATGATCCTGGCGCAGACATGGGTGCGGGCAAGGGGGGCGGTGGGATGGAAGGCCAGGCGACGGACATGGGAGGCACGAGCGACATGAGCGACATGAGCGACATGGGAGAGCTGGGTGACATGGGAGGAGCGGGCGACATGGGCGACATGGGCGGCTCCGACACGTCGAGGAGGCCCGGGCTGTCTCCAGAGGCCAAGGCAGAGGCCCAGAAGAAGGCCGACGCCTTCCTCGCGAGCTACTTCCGGGATCTCGCACGGCTCGAGAAGGAGGAGAACCTGAGCTACTGGAAGGCTGCCAACTCGGGCGCAAAGGCCGACTTCGACGCCTCGGCAAAGGCCAGGCTGGAGCAGAAGAAGCTCCACTCGGACCCGAGGCGCTACGAGGAGCTGAAGGCCTTGCTCGCCCAGGGCGAGGCCCTGGCGCCGCTCACGCGAAGGAGCCTGGAGGTGGCCGAGCTCGCCTTCAAGGGCAACCAGCTCCCAGCGGATCTCCTCAAGAAGATGGTGGACGCAGCCACGGACATAGAGCGCATCTTCAGCACCCACCGGGGCAAGGTGGGGGGCAAGGCCTACAGCAACAACGAGCTCCTCGAGATGCTCCGCAAGGAGAAGGCCCACGCCAAGCGCCAAGCTGCCTGGGAGGCTACCAAGCAGGTCGGGGCCGAGGTGGGGCCCAAGCTGGTGGCCCTCGCCAAGGTCCGGAACGAGGCGGCCAAGAAGCTGGGCTTTGCCGACTACTGGGACATGAGCGTCAGGCTCCAGGAGCACGATCCCACGGAGCTCCTCAGGATCTTCGCGGAGCTGGAGAAGCTCACGGACGCGCCCTTCACGGCCATGAAGGCCAAGATGGATGCGGAGCTGGCCGCGCGGTTCGGGACCAAGGTCGAAGAGCTCATGCCCTGGCACTACGACAACCCCTTCTTCCAGGCGGCCCCGCCCTCGGCCAAGCTGGACCTCGACGAGCTCTACAAGGGGAAGAAGAAAGAGGACGTCGTGGCCATGGCCTCCAAGTTCTACACGGACATAGGGATCGACACCGCGGCCATCCTGGGGCGGAGCGATCTCTACGAGCGAAAGGGCAAGGACCAGCACGCCTTCTGCATCGCGATCGACCGTGAGGGCGACGTGCGTGTGCTGACCAACGTCAAGCCCACCGCCGAGTGGATGGACACCATGCTCCACGAGCTCGGGCACGCGGTGTACTACCAGCTCCTCGACTTCTCGCTGCCCTTCAACCTGCGGGAGTCGGCGCACATCTTCACAACCGAGGCGGTGGCGATGCTCTTCGGAGCCCTGGCGAAGAACCCCACCTGGATCTCCTCCTATGTGGGCGCCGATCAGAAGAAGGTGGAGGCCATGGCGCCGGAGATCTACGAGCAGCGGCGGCGCGAGCAGCTCATCTTCGCGCGCTGGGCCCTGGTGATGCTCCACTTCGAGAAGGCCCTGTACGCCAACCCGGACGAGGACTTGAACAAGCTCTGGTGGGATCAGGTGGAGCGTTTCCAGCGGCTGAAGCGGCCGCCAGGGCGCAACCTGCCCGACTGGGCGGCCAAGCCGCACTTCACCATCGCGCCGGTCTATTACCACAACTACCTCCTCGGCGAGGTCTTCGCGGCCCAGCTCCGCTTCACCCTCGCCAAAGCAGCCAAGCACCAAGGGACGCCCCAGACCCTGGAATGGGCTGGCCGGAAGCAGCTCGGAGAGCTGATGACCAGGAAGGTCTTCAAGCCGGGCATGCGCTTGAAGTGGCCCGCGTTCGTGAAGGAGGCCACTGGAGAGGCCCTCTCGGCCAGGCACTTCGCGGCCGAGGTGAGGTAGGCCATTGGAGAGGCCCTCTCGGCCAGGCACTTCGCGGCCGAGGTGAGGTAGGCCATTGGAGAGGCCCTCTCGGCCAGGCACTTCGCGGCCGAGGTGAGGTAGGCCATTGGAGAGGCCCTCTCGGCCAGGCACTTCGCGGCCGAGGTGAGGTAGGGGAGAGGTGAAGCAGGGGAGTGGGGCCGGAGTCAATCGGTCTGCGGCGGGCTCGCCAGCGAGATGTCGGAACGTCACTCGGATTGGGAGAATGAGCGGGCCCGGGCGGTGAGCACGAGGTAGGGCAGGGCGAAGGCCAGGGCAAAGGCGACGAGGGCGGGCTGCTCCCTCCCGTGGATCCCCAGGAGCACGAAGAAGAAGCCCGAGGCAGGGACCCTGAGGAGGAGGTCCCGGCGGGGCACCCGGCGGGTGGCGGGGTGGCGCGCCGCCAGCGATGCCAGGAGGAGGCAGCCCGCCCAGGCGATGACCACCCCTGCGAGGTCGGGGATGGGGAGGCTCACCCAGCGGAAGATGGCCCACCAGAGAGCCACCAGGGAGAGGTGCACGAGCGGCAGGGGCACCAGGAGCATGAGGAGGTCCCAAAGGCAATTCTTACGGCGGCGATCGACCCAGTCGATGACGAGGAGGCAGGCCGCGGTGAACAGGGACCAGCCGAGGACGCCGATGGGCGGGACCCCGAAGAGGCCCGGCGCGTTCCAGCTCCAGAGCCCGGAGGCGACCGCGATGGGCTCCATGACGTAGGCGTCGGCGAAGACGAGGGCCGCCGTGAGGAGCGCCGCGCGGGGGCCGCCGCCCCCCGCCAGGGCCCGGACCAGATCCCAGGCCGACAGGATCACGATGGGCCAGATGAGCACTATGAGGAGTGGCACCTGATCCACGAAGAGGCTCCAGCGGGGGCTGTACTGGTAGAAGTGGTAGGCGTGGATGACGCTGTTCTCCGCCATCCAGCTCGCGAGGACCAGGAGCCCGAGGCGCCTCAATAGGCGAGGGCGGTCTCTTTCCACCTCGACCCGGAACGCCAGGTACAGCGCGATGATGGCGAGGCAGCTCGTCTCGAGCAGGAGCAAGGCCTAGCCCCCTTGCGAGCCCGGGAGCCCGAGGAGCTCCCAGAGGTGGTAGGTGGCCAGCAGGGCCACGCCGAGCCAGGTGATCCCGATGCAGTGGGCAGAGGTGATTCCCTTGCGTAGGAGGCGCTTGTAAAGGAAGAGCTGGATCACCGGAGCCGCGAAGAGGATGGCGAGCCGCCAGGGGACAAGGGAGGCCAGGTATCCACCGAGGAGGACCAGCACCGAGGAGGCGAGCAGGGCGTCTATTATCCGGACGGCCCCCCGCTCTCCATGAGCCACCGGATAGGAGCGCACGCCAGCGGCGGCATCGCCGGGGGCGTCCCGCAGGTCGTAGATCACCTCGTAGGAGAGCTCGAAGAGGAAGAAGAAGAGGCCCGAGATCAGCACCGTGGCCAGGGTGATGTCCGGGGCGAGGCCCGGGCTGCTCTTGCCCAAGGCGGCCACCGACAGTGGGTAGCCGAAAACCGTGATCATGAACCCCGTGGCAGAGGCGGTGTTCTTGAAGAAATAGAGCTCCTTCAGCCGCCGGCCGCCAGGGAAGATGGGCCAGTTGTAGGAGAGGCCCAGGAGGTGGCCACCGATGCGAAACGGGGTCAGAGCGGGCTCCCACAGGGCCACAAGGGCAAGGGACAGGCCGAGTGCGCCAAAACCCACCCAGAGCACTGCCTGGCGGTGCCGCGCGACGAAGTTCGTGCCCCTGATGGCGTTGGCCCGGTCCTCTGGGAGGTCCACTGCCCGGTTCAGCAGGTTCACGATGAACCAGTCCAGGCCGCAGATGGCGGCGATGCCGAAGTAGTAGCGGCCAGTGAAGATCCAGCCAAAGGTCAAGCAGCCCATGGCAGCGATGGCCACTATGTGCAGCCGTCCGATGCTGGCGGCCGTGGAGAGGTTGGCCGCCAGGCTGGCGCGCTCGGGCGGAGAGCTTGCCTCAGGCGGCTTGGCCGGGTCGAGCAGGGCGGTGGTGTGTCTAGGGTCTCCCATGCCGGGAGCCGATTCTAGCGACTAACCTCGGAAGAGAAAGGAAGAAGGGAGAGGAAGGAAGCCTCTTCCCACTGCCGTGCCATTCGAAACAGGCTGCTCGCGTCGAGGCTGAGGGCGCCGTGGTCTCAGGCCACGATCCGCCCCTTGACCTGCATCTCGGGCGGGCTCTCGAGGGTCTTTTTCACCGTGCAGAAGGACGCGGCCCTGAGCACGGCCTCCCTGTACTTCTCAGGGAAGGTCTCGGGCAGCTCCACCGTGAGGGAGACCCTCGTGAGCTTGCCCGTCCGTGGGTCGAAGTCGTGGTCCTGCACGAGCCGGATGCCCTCCGTCGGGATGCTTCTCGCCTGGCAGAAGCTCACCACGTAGATTCCTGCGCAGGTGGCCAGGGAGGCCAAGAAGAGGGCAAAGGGCTCGGGCGCGCTGCCGTCTCCACCTGCCCTGGGGCTCTGATCGGTTTGTATTGTGAAGCCGTTCAACCGTGCGTCAATCTTCTTGTTTCCGCTGTGCGTGACCTGAATTTCGAGTGCCATTGGTCGCCTCCTTATTATCTGAGCGATAAACTAAGCATTGAATCGGAGTTGTCATCCCCTCGCCGGAGCAGGCCGTGGTTGCTTGCCTTGGGGACGGGGTGCTAAAACGCGGACAAGCTGAATCTCGCGCCCACGCCCTGCCCGAGGCGGGGCCCGTCCATCGAAAGGAGCCTGTGCCATGTTCGACCTGATCCTAGACGACTCCGAGATGGCCATCCGGGCCGAGGCCCGCGCCTTTGCCCGGTCCGTGCCAGCGGATCTCCTGCGGCGCATGGATCGTGACGAGGTAGAGTACCCGCGGGAGTTCGTGCAGAGCGCTGCCAAGGAGCGGCTGCTCGGGGTGCACTTCAACGAGGAGTGGGGCGGGCGCGGGCTCACCTGGGTCCACGAGGCCCTTGCGGTGGCGGAGGCGGGCGTGTTGGGCTCGGCCCTCGGCTGCGCCTTCTCCATGCCCACCATAGTGGGTGAGGCCATCCACACCTTTGGGACACCCGACCAGAAGGAGCGCTACCTCGGCCGGAACCTGCGCGGCGAGCTGATCTCCGCCGAAGCCCTCACCGAACCTCGGGGGGGCTCGGACTTCTTTGGCACCACCACCATGGCGGTGAAGAAGGGCGACAGGTACGTCCTGAACGGCCAGAAGCGCTTCATCGTGGGGGGCCTCGGCGCGGACTTCTTCCTGGTCTATGCCCGCACCAATCCCGACGTGGACCCCAAGATGGGCATCAGCGCCTTCCTGGTGGACCGGAGCGACAGGGTGAAGCTCGAGCATCGCTTCGAGCTCCTCGGCCTGCGGGGCGGCGGCACCGCCAGGGTGGTCTTCGACGACGCCGAGGTGCCCGAGGAGAACGTGCTCGGCGGTCCTCGGGGCCTGCACAAGGGCGCGCTGGTGTTCTCCCGCATGATGGTGCCAGAGCGGCTCACCTCCGCGGCGGGAGTGCTCGGATTCTCCGAGGCGGCCATCCGCATCGCGGCGATCTACTCCGACCGGCGCAAGGCCTTCGGGCAGAAGATCCGCCGCTTCCAGGGGGTGAGCTTCAAGATCGCAGACAGCATCATCAAGCTGGACGCCTCCCGCGCGCTGGTGGTGGCGGCGGCTCGGGCGGCCGAGGCCGACCCGGACAGCGCCCGCACCCGCAGGATCATCTCCGAGGCCAAGTGCTTCGCCACCGACAGGGCCTGGGAGATAGTGAACGATTGCCTCCAGGTGCTCGGCGGCATCGGCTACACCAACGTCTATCCGATGGAACGGCTCCTGAGGGACGCGCGCCTCTCCACCATCTGGACGGGCTCGAACGAGGTGATGCGCGCGGTCATCTCCCACGAGTACTACCAGGAGATCCTGGGCGCGGAGCACGACGGGAGAGACGTGGAGAAGGACACCTGCGGCCACGAGTACGACGTGGAAAAGGTGTTCGAGTAGGGCGCAGGCGTCGCCGGGCTGGCTAGCCGAAGGGCACCCCGAACAGGAAGTAGTACTGGTGGCCGCCAGGCTCCTCGAGGCCGTAGGCGTAGCCGAAGCGCAGGGTCATCCACTGGTAGTGGCCGATAACCAGATCCAGGAGCAGCTCGGCGCCGACCCCCACCCTGATGGTCTCCCGGTCGAAGTCTCCGAAGAAGGCCGTACCCAGGTCGGCAAAGACCGCCGCCGACAGGCGCCGGAAGTACAGCGGCAGGGTCCAGGGCGCCCAGTTCAGCCACACCAGGGGGAGGCGGTACTCGATGTTCAGCAGGTAGTACTGGTCGCCCCACTGGGCGCCAGCGGGGTAGCCCCGCAGGTAGGCGCCTCCGATGGGCGCTGCGTCGATTATGGCCTGCAGCAGATCCTGGTATGGCAGGCCCCCCACCGAGTAGAAGCCTCGCCTCTGCAGGTTGCCCCGTGAGAAGCCTCCCGCGAGCCGGATGGCCAGGACATGGTTGGCGAGCCAGGGCATGGGCAGGTACTCGGTCCAGCTCCAGCTAGCCGAGAGGATCCTGTAGTCGCTCCCCAAGGCCGGGTCGTAGTAGCCCATCGACAGGCTGAGCGAGCGCCCCCGCTCCGGGCTCACCGAGTAACGGTAGCCAAAGATCCGCGAGTAGGAGATGGCCATCGTCGCGCCGGAGAGCAGGCCCCTTTCGGGGGCGGAGGTCAGGGATGCGCCTGGATCCGGAGGCGACTCGGTCGCCTGCGCCGGGGCGAAGCGCTGTAGGCGATAGGTGAAGCGCAGGCTGGCCGAGCCGAAACGCCGGGATCTCAGCACAGGCAAGCTCACCGAGGCGTCCATGCGCAGGTTCTCCTCGACGAAGGTCTCTGGCCTGCCGTCGAGCTTGAGGCCACCGCGCGGGCTCTGCGAGTAGCTCGCAGACAGGCCGAGGGAGGGCCATAGCCCCGAGTAGCCGTAAGACGCGCCGAAGAAGAACCCCTGACTCGGGACATAGTAGCTCGTGGAGAGGTCCCAGTAGTGCTGCTCCGCGAGGTCGCTACCGCTCAGGAGCAGGGTGACGCTCTCTCCCCCGGGCGTGAGAGACGCGGTCATCCACCAGCTCTCGGGGTAGAGGCTGGCGAGGGGGTTGTAGCGAGATACCTTCGCCTCCGACGGCTTGGCGTCCATGGTGCGCGGGGGGTTACGATCCTCCAGGTAGGGCAGGGCGGGCAGGAAGCGGGTCGGATCGAGCTCCATGACATAGAGGTCGTGCCCCCGGTGAGTGAAGCCCACGTAGGCGAGGCGCCTGCCGTCTTGAGACACTGCTGGGTACAGGGCTCCGCCGAGCACGTTTGTGACCTGCTTGAGGGAGCCAGTGGCTAGGTGCAAGGCGTAGATGTTGTATATACCGGTGCGATCCGAGCTGAAGTAGATCCAGGCTCCGTCAGGCGAGAACTCAGGCGTGACCTCCTGGGCCCGATCACTTGTGAGGCGCCTCGTGCGGCCCGTGGCGACCTCCAGGAGGTAGAGATCCCGTCTCCCGCCGCGGTGCCAGCCGATGTAGGCCAAGTGACTTCCGTCGGGAGAGAAGCGCGGGGTCGCGACTTGCTCGTGAGGCTTCGATCGCACGAGGACCCGCGGCGCGTCTTGGCGTCCTAGGCCTCGGCGGGGCACAAGGACGAGGTGGCTAGCGCCAGGTCCGTTCTGGACCGCGACGATGCTTCTGCCATCGGGGGAGACGTCCGGCTCCCGGAGGCGCCTGCCCTCTGTGAGCCGCCTCCTTCTCTTGGCTCGGAGGTCGTACTCGAAGAGATCGCAGAAGTCGTAAACGGCCCTGTGGACCTCGTACTGGTGATAGACGAACTTCGCTCCATCGGCGTCGAAGCTCGGCGAGCCCCCTCCCTCCAGCCGGAGGAGCTTGCGAGGTTTTCCTGCGAGCTTACCGCGCGTCGCTGGCAGGCGCTTCCAGGCGTAGTCGCTCTTGCCGTCGTCGTCAGCGAAGAGCAGCCATCCCTCGGTCGGGTGGAAGCGGGGCCAGTCGGTGTAGTCCCCGCTGAAGGTGAGGCGTGTCCCCTCGCGGAGCCCTCTCCTCTCCACGGCGCGCTTCTGCATGCCGTAGGTCTTGCGGAGGTGAGCGATCCAGTCCTTGTACAGCTCCACGTAGCCCTTTCCCTCCAGATGTCTTGCGGCCACCTTGTTGAAGCCGTAGGGGATCCACTCGTCGCCATAGTCGTGGCTGATCCTGACCATCCGGTCCGCGCCGAAGCGGTCGGCGAGGTACTTGAAGAAGCGGGCGCCGTACAGGTATGGCGTGGAGCCGTGGGGGAAGCGCACCGGCGCCGAGGAGATCTCTCCGACGGATTGCTCCTTGCCCTCCAGCACCGCCATACGGAGGTACATGTCGTAGAGGCTGTTGCGGTTCCGGCCGCCTGATGAGAAGCGCGACTCGTTGAAGATGGCGAAGCCCTCCAGCCACCAGGAGGGCTGCAAGTGGTTCGGCGACGCGGTCTTGCCGAAGATCCAGTTAATCAGCCTGGAGATGCCCCCGATGGTGTCGAGGTGCAGGATGTGAGTGTACTCGTGCAGGATGAGCCCCACGAGCCAGTCGTCGTAGTCGTTCAGCGTGGAGAGGCTGTCCGGCGCGGAGAGAAAGACGTTCACCACGTTTCGCGGGATCACCATGGCCCAGCCGTTGGCCCCGTCGGTGTAGTCGGTGAGGAGCACCCGCACCCGCCCTCGCGGTCGGTGCCTCATGAAGGGTGACAGGAGCCGGTGGACTCCCTCGCACACGGTGGCAGTCCGCCGTGCGATCTCGAGGTGCTGCAGGTCGAAGGTGATCTCGAAGTGTGGAGTCTTGAGGGTGCGCCACTTGATGCGCGGGTCCCCGGCGCGGGCGTCCCCATGCGCCGCTGCCAGAGCACAGGCGAGGGACAGGATGAAGGCGGCGAGCGGTCCCTTGCGTCTCCAGTGCCGGATCCGGCGGGCGGCAACGACGGCTAGAGCTAGATGACTGGCGGCTTCACTCATGGAGCTGCACCGGATCCACGAAGCCTACGACGCCCGGCCCCGCATGTCGAGCGGGGCCGCCCTTGCGGGCAGGGTGGTCGCAAGAAAATCATCCGAGCGCGGCCGCCAGGACCCGCATGCGGTACTCCGGACTGTAATCGCATCGCCGTCGTCGCCGCGGTAGGCTCAGGCGGTCCTTCGTGAAACAACGAAGCCAACTCGGCGCGAAGTGACGAATAACCGCCAGATTCTCGGCCGTGTTCTTCGTCAGGATGCGACAGGCATCCTCGGAAAACGTGGTATCCAAGCACCAGTGGAGGCGGTTCTCGACTGCCCAGTGGGCACGGAGGTCTCGGACGGTGCACAGGGAGCGGAGTTTTGTGAGGCATCGGACGGCGCGTAGGGAGCGGAGATTTGTGAGGTATCGGACTGCGCGCATGGAGCGAAGATATCGGATGGCTCGGATGGTACCGCGGCGGTCTCAGGGAGGAAGATATCCTCACGGAGAGCGACAAGGCCAATCTCGCGAGCGCGGCGGCGCATCCAGCGACGGGCTCACGGGAAAGACACCGCTTCCGGGATTGGATTGGCCTCCTGGGAGGGCAGGCTGCCTCGGCCGAGCTGGCCCTCGCCGTTCGATCCAAAGCAGTGAAGGCTCCCATCGATCTGCGATATCAGGCAGGTGTGAGCGCCTCCAAGGGCCGTCCCACCACCAGGGAAGCTCACCAGGACCACTCCTGCGATGGCGGTGGTACTTCCAAAGTTTCCGTCTCCGAGCTGACCCAAGGCATTGTCGCCCCAGCAGTGGACCGTGCCGTTCTCGCATCGGGCACACGTATGCGCGCCGCCCGCATCGATCCAGATCGGTCTGGAATCAACGTCAACGAGTGCGGTGACGGTCGTAGGGGATGTGGCAAACAACGCACCGGGTGGAAGCTCCACCCCGAGCTGGTTGAAAGCATTGCTTCCGAAGCAGCTCACGTAGGATGCCGTACCCTTCCGCATGCGCACGATGGCACAGGTGTGCATCGTGCCCAGGGCCACCGCCTCGACCACTGGTTGTCCGTCAGAAGCATCGGTGAACGATACCTGCACAGGCGCGCGTCTGGTGGTGGTGGTCTGGTCTCCGAGTTGGCCCGTAGAGTTCAGCCCCCAGCAGTAGAGTCCTCCCGTTTCTGTGACAGCGCACGAATGATAGCTCCCTGCTCTGACAGCAACCACCCGCTCTGGAATGATTACCGCATGCGGAGAGACGACGTGAGCCGGGCCCAATCCCAAGCCGAGCTGTCCGAAGAGGTTGGATCCCCAACAGTAGACTCTCCCTTCCCCGGACAACGCACAGCTATGGTAGCTACCGGCCACGATGCCTCTCACACGCGGCTCGCCCGCGTCGCCAAAAAAATCCAGCATCCTGGGGCTGTTCGTACTGATGGTGTCACCGACGCCGAGCTGACCGTAGGTGTTGTTTCCCCAGCAGCGAGTCTTTCCGGCGGTCGTTATGGCGCAAGTGTGGCCCAGCCCGGCAGCCACCCGCTCGTGAGCGATGTTTTCACCAGGCGGAGCCACGACTGGCTGGGGCTCCGTCGCGAATGACGCCGTCGAGCCCAAGCCGAGCTGACCAGCGTCGTTCGAGCCCCAGCAGTACAGCGCTCCCTCTAAGGTCACGACACAGGTGTGCGCACCGCCAGCCGACACCTGGGAGACGAAGCTTGCTCCCTGCGAAGGAGAAACAGGAACGCACTGCCCATACTGCTCCACCTCGTATTCGCGAGCCACTGGCTTCCGGTAGTCACGGGAGTCCAGGTCCAGGCATTGCCAGCCGGGCACCGACCCAGTGGCCGAAAGGTCGAGCATGGTCCTTCGTCGAACGATGATCCGACCTGGCTCCGGGCTCTCCATGAGCATGCGCCCGGTACGACGGTACCGCTGGTCAAGCTCCCAGACTTGGACGAGAGGGATGCTCTTCCGTCCTCCGTCGTCTCGGATCTCCCTGGGGATGTAGAGTGCCTCCCGATCCACCGTGGCCCATCGCGCGTCATCGTCCGAGCCGAGGGGGCCCGAGCCCGGATCCACCAGAGTCTCGATGCTCCGCACGCCATTCCGGCATCCTTCCCATTCGCCCCAGCCCGCCCATCCCATCCCGGGATCCAGAGTCACCCGTTCCCGGCTCGACATGGTCACGTATCGATAGGGGTAGTCACGAGCGTCGGGTTCGCTCACGTCGGAGAAGTAGTGTGGCGGGTTCCACTCCTGGATCATCTCGGCCGCCTCACCAGCGCTACCGAAGAGATACCCCGGGACCACCTCCACGATCCCCCGGCGGTAGTTGTAGAAGATCGGGCTCGTCGCATACTGTGCATCGCTCTTCCTCGGCTTGATGAGGACGAGGTAGTATCCTTCGGAAACCTCTCCCACGGGCGGCTGAATCCCCGCGCTGAGCGCACCGGATGGGAGAGTGACGATCCTCACCTGGGCATGGCCTATCTGCAGCTCCTTGTGAGGGTAGGCGTCCCACCACTTGGCCGGGTACTCCTGTGCCCAGCCGTCGTGAAAGTCGGTGCCCACCGAGTAGTCGTAGGTGTAGCCATAGGCAAGACTCTTGTAGACCCAGGTGTTGCAGGTGCTTTTCCAAGGTGTGTCCCGGATTCCCCGCATGAGCAACACATGGGCGCTTGCTGCGTGGGTGAAGCTTTTCCACTCCATGTCGTTCGTAATCCCAAAGTATGGAATGTCAGCGTGGCCGAAGTCTCCTCTTGGGAAGAGCATGGTAGGTCTTGCCCGGAACATGTACTCGCTCTCGGTCTTGTCACCTGGGAAGAGTTCTTTCATCATTCCTCCCGCAGCGAGCAGAAGATCTCCGTCGCCGAAGTAGATCTCGGGCGAGCCGCGAAACGATTTGCCCATGAATACTTCCGGAGGGGAGCCGTCCTCGAAGTAGTAGGGGGGCGTCGCGCCATAGCGCAGGTCCACGATGGAGACCGGGTACTGCTCGGCCGAATACTTCGCCTGCATAATCGCAAAGTATGGTCGCTTGTCGAACATGTTCCCCTGGATGGCCTCTGGCAGCTCGTAGCCTGGCTGGGCCTTCCAGCGACGGTTCAGCCGACCCATGGCTGCCCAGAGGGACTTGTGTTGAGCCTCGACGTTGGGGAATCGCATCAGCCGACACTCATACTGATAGTCGGTATTCATGCAGTCTTCGTAGTCATACGCGCCGGACAGGAGCCCGAAGAGTACTGCCGAGCGCTCCGCGGTATAGAAGTCAACGACGTTTCGGTAGTCTCTCCTGCGCCTGAAGGGTGCGCTCCTCTTGGAGCGCAGGGACTGGAACGAGTACATCGCGACAGCGTAGCCAAAGGCATTCCAGGCGGCTTGATGCACGTCCTCAATCCTTGTCCGAAGATCCTCGTCAAGATCCGGTTGATCCGGAAGGATCTCAAGCGGGTTTCCATAGAGCGCCAACGTCAGGATCGCCGTGAGCGTGAGTTCTTGATACGGCCTTGCGTTGGTCTCGAAGAACCCGCTGTGCAGTGGACGCCCCAGGAACTGGAGGACGTTGTCGAAGAACCGATCCCTGTTCTCCGTTATGCCGAGCCAGTCCAGCCCCTCCGCTCGCCAGGACTCTAGCTTCTCCAGGGGAGAGTTGGCGCCACGCACGAGGATCCACAGGCTCGCCAGGTAGTTCCAAGCGTGGATCATGGCAACGTGGTTCTCGGTCTCGACCCTATACAGCCTGGGTTTGGACCCGGCTTCATGGGGACCGATCTCGGCCGCGAAGAAGTTCCGCACATCAAAGGTCAGGTAACCGCCCATCCCATCCCACTCCGCCTTGTGGTCGTCGCTCTCGCAGCCCTTGCCGTCACCGTTCTGGCAAAGGATATTGTATGCTGCCTCATCATCGAGCACGTCGTAGTCGTCCAGGAAGAGGTAAAGCAGATTGACGAGGGACACCAACGTAATGTCGTAGTCGTCCATCGTTCCCACACCGTCTATAGCATGGATGGCGTTCAGGTACGGCCAGAGCTTCCTTTCAGCGAATCCTAGATAATCGCTCACTCCACATTTTGCCTTGAGCTTGCCAAGGATTGTCTGAAACCCAGGATGCACGCTGAATTCGCTTTCATTTCGTAGCATGAACATGGCCGCACTCAGCAGCGCGATCTGCTTTGAGGCTACCACGTGTCGATCCTCGCCCGTGTCTCCTTTGGAGCCCCAGGAATAAACATTACAGTCGCGGCTGGCGTCCAGGTGTCGGGCAAACGAAGCAATAAGTTCCATGTCACGCCGATCCATGAGCGAGGGGGCCGTTGCGCTGATCAGTGTCGGAGACCCCCTGAGCGCACTAGCCGTTGGTACCGCCGAGCAGAGATAGCACACCACAACCACGAACTGGCGCATTCTCCAGCCCTCCTTCGACGATTACCCATCAACCCAGGTCGAAGATCAACCTAGGGTACTAGCGCTGCGACCTTGGAGCATCGAATGCCACTCCAAGGCGCGTTGTCATCTCCGGGCGAACCGCGCGCCACACTGTTCATTTGCCGTGTGCTTGCATGCAGTAGGCTTCCGCCTCTTGTCATTTGGACGCACTCCCCATCGTGCAGGTTCACGGGATCAACGCAGTGCCCGTCTGCACACTGCTCCCAGAATCCCACGTCTCCGCAGTCCAGGAAATACTCCATCACGTTGCCAGCCATGTCCTTGAGACCGTAAGGCGAGTTCCCCTTGCTGCTCGAAAGGTGCCCCACTGCCCAGGTGAAGGGAGGTCCAGGTGGGCTGCAACCGTATCCTGCCCCCTCGCCGGTGTCCGCGATGTAGGTGCCGTTCTTGTCGTAGTTGGCCCGTGTGCAATCGGGCACTGCCTCGCCCCAGGGATAGAACCGCTCGTCAGTTCCTCGGGCGGCCTTCTCCCATTGGGCCTCGCTGGGAAGATCACCTCCAAGCCACTGGCAGTACGCACGCGCCCTGTCCCATCCGAGACAGTTCACGGGATGACGCTCCCTGTCTCCCGGCTCGATCGAGTAGTTGCATTCGATGGTATCATTCCACGTTGCATCGGGGAGGTCGCAGGCTCCTTCATCCACACACTTCCGGTACTCAGCCACGCTAACCTCGGTCCTTCCGATGCAGTAGTCGGACATGGTCACGATGCGCTTCGGCACCGACGCCCACGGTATGTTGTAGGGCTCGAAGTGGGGGTCGTCCTCGTCGATGCCCATGGTGAAGGGCCCTTCCGGGATCAGCACCCACCCCTCGCCGCACCGGCGCATGCTCTCGTTGTTGTTGTTGGACGAGATGCCGTCGGGCCCACAGCCTGCAAGAGTGCAGACTACGGCCACTCCAAGGGCACTCCGTCGATGCCAAGGCAATGGACTGGCCACACGAATTGCCCCCACTCCTGGAAGAGCCCGAGCCAGAGTCAGCCCCTTCCATCCCATTGTCCAGCTCGACGAGCAGCGATCCACGCATCGCATCATGTGACAGTCCTCCATGCCCCCAAGTACCTACCATCCCGAGGCACAGCGCCCAACAAGCGCCATTCCGGCCTTCTTCCGCGAAGCCCCGCTCTTCTTCGGCTTCCGCATCCTTCCCTCTGGCGGCAACGAGCGCAATTCATCCGATGGCCGCGTCCCGCATGCCATTTGGCTCCTCGGTGCCTAGCCAATCGGACTATTCCTGTAAATGTATCTATAACACAAATGAAGGGGGGGGGGGGCAAGCACAAAATGATCAACGCGTCATTGGCACAGAAAAACCCATCGATCTCAAAGACATATTAGATGGTTCTTCCCTGCCCACAGACTCGGCCAAGGACATGTCTGAAGAGAACGAAGGTTGAAGGTCGATAGTCGAAGGTCAATGAGCCGCCAGAGGCACAGGGATGGTCATCGTCTCTCCGCGATTTTCACATAGTGATCTGGTATTCCCCGGCGCTCGCCATAAACCAACCACTTGTGCTTGCGGGGACGGGAGCGGGCGGTGCAGGCGGCGTCGCTCGTGTACTGCTACTCGCGGCTGCAATTCTTCCAGATGTACCCACGCTTCACGCGATTCGAGTGCAAGGTCTTCCTCGACGAGGGGATCCGGTACGCGGGCGGGACCGCTGGGGACTGCATGATCGACAACACCTCAGTGGTCCGTCTGCGGGGCGCTGGGGCGGACATGGTGCCCGTGCAGGAGATGGTGGCCTTCGGGGAACGGTACGGTTTTCGATTCATCGCCCATGAGGTCGGTGACGCGAACCGCTCGGCACGTGTCGAGGGTCCCTTCGATGGCATCGAACGGAACTTCCTGGCAGGGCGGCGCTTCACGGACTGGGAGCATCTCAACCAGGAGGCGCGGCTCTGGTGTGACCGCCACAACGCGAAATTCAGCCGGAAGCTGCATGCCAGTCGCCGGGAGCTCTTCGCAGTCGATCGGCTTCAGACGGCGGTGGTGGAGACGAACGCCGGTGCGCTTGTGGACTTTGTCCGTGGCGTAGGCGGCACCCGGCGACTCTGCATGGAAGAGGGGACCATGAGCGAATGGCTGCACGAGGTGCTTTCACCGCACGTGGAGGAGCTCGTGGTCCTGGGGATCCCGCCTGGGAAGAAGAAGCCGAAGAGCGACGCGCGGGATGCCCTTGGCCTGGCGAACCAGCTTCGACTGGGGAACGTGGAGCTGTCGGTGTACAAGGGCCACGGAGCGTTTCGTCAGCTTCGCGAGCTGTCGCGGGTGTACATCACCGACGATGTGGTGCGGGTGAAGAACCGGCTGAAGGCGATGTATCGGTCTCGAGGCATCGCCACGTCGGGGCGGTCGGTGTTCCAGGAGTCGTGTCGCGAAGAGTGGTTGAAGCAGCTGCCAGAGACATCGCGTCCGGCTGCGGAGCAGCTCTACGCGATCCTGGATGCGGTGGAGGAGGTGAAGGCAACTTCGCAGGCGCAGCTCGCGGTGGGGCCTGGATAGTGCAGTTGAGGCACCCAGCTGGTGAACGAGCCGGTCTCGGAAGAACGACTCGACGTACTGGGGCAGCTCGATATCCGCGCTCATGGCTGCACTTCCCGCTTCCAGTACTTGTCGAAAGTATCCCCCGGCGGCCAAACCAAGCAGCTCGGCGGTGGCGGTGAGGTATCAGGCCGTGTCGGTGAAATGGCCATGCCCCATGTACGTGGCCAGGGCCGGGAGCATCGCCTGCACGTCCGCCCCTGCTCTGTACCAGTCCGCCAGGCGATTCACGGCAAAGGAGTGGCGCATGTCGTGGATGCGTGGCCCGGGCCCTTGCTTGCGACAGATGCCTGCTAGCTCGCAGGCTTCGCGGAAAGACTGGAGAAGCGTGACCGATGCGAAACGGGTTCGCCAAATCGTCGGGGGGAGGCAAGAGTGATTATGGCCAGAATATCGGTGAAGCGGTGCAGCACGCCCTGACTACCCCGCGGGTCGGGAACGGTGCCGGGGGGGTGCTCAGCCGCTCAATCAGGTCAGTGAACGCAAGCTTCGCCAGGGTGTCGAAGTCAGGACTCGTTCGGGCCGGGGTGTCCGTGGCCATGACCAACTCCATGCCGGCCAGCGACGGACCGGTAGGAATTGTCGATCACAGTCGAGTTCCGCGGTCAAGAGCCTTCCGACTGCCCGTTTTCTTGCGATCACCCTGCCCTTGCGGGCGCCCCTATGGGCGCAACAGGTGGCTTGTGGGAGCCCCGCATGGGGTGGTAGTCATGGGGCTTCCCAAAGGAAGTCTCTGCGAGGAACAGCGCGCGAGGAGTTGAGTCCAATGACCGAGGCGACCAAGGCGAGGATCCGGGCTTCGATGAGTGACAACGCCCTGCTGCGTTGGAGCGTGCTCCTGCTCATCAGCTTCGCGATGGCGGTGAACTACTACTTCTACGACGTGCTCAGCCCAATCCAGGAGGACGTCATAAAGAAGCTGGGGTTCTCCGAGGCGGAGTACGGCTCCATCTTCTTTGCCTACTCGATCCCCATGACCTTCTTCCTCATGGCGGCGATGGGCGGCATCATTGCGGACAAGCTGGGTATTCGCATCACCGGGATGGTGTTCTTCTCGTCGATGGTCATTGGCTCCTTCCTCACCTACTACGGCACCACGGACGCATTCAACAATGGAGGTCTCGGCTATGACACCCTCGCGAGCTTCTGGGTGAGCTACAAGCCCTCCTTCAAGATGATGGCCATTGGGTTCTTCTTTTTCGGGATGGGGGCTGAGACCACCTGCGTGGTGGTCTCCAAGGCCGTGGTGAAGTGGTTCACCGGCAAGGAGATGGCCACGGCTCTCGGCGTGAACGTCGGCATCGCCCGCGTGGCGTCTGCCCTCACCTTCCCAGTTGGCGCCCACCTGTCGGATCCAGTGTGGAACCGCCCCATCCTCCTCGGGGCGATCTTGATGGTCTCGGGCCTGGTGGCCTTCGTCGTGTATCTCTTCTTCGACGTGGCCTACGACCGGAGGGAGGCCGAGAGGAAGAAGGCAGGCCTTGGAGAAGCAGAGGGAGAGGGCGACGAGTTCAAGCTGACCGACGTGTTCAAGCTCCTTGTGAACCCCACCTACATCTTCGTGGCCCTCCTCTGCGTCACTTTCTACTCGGGGGTCTTCCCATTCAACAAGTACGTGGTGAACATCCTGCAGAGCAAGTTCGAGATGACCAAGCAGGTCGCGGGCACGGTCGTCATGTTCCTGCCCCTGGCACAGGCGGCCATTACGCCCCTATTCGGCCTGGTATTCGACCTCAAGGGCAAGGGCGCCACCCTCATGATCATCGGCTCGGTGTGCCTGGCCGCAGGTCACACGGTGCTCGCCCTCACACCGGCCCACCCCGCCGTCGGCCTCATGCTGCTGGGCGTCTCCTTCTCTCTGGTCCCTGCGGTGCTCTGGCCCAGCCTGGCCAAGATCGTGGACCAGAAGCGGCTCGGCACTGCCTACGGCCTGACCTTCACCATCCAGAACTACGGCCTGATGGTGACGCCTCTGCTCATCGGCTTGATCCTCGGGGCCCAGAACCCGGGGGTGGCGGACATTCAATCCTGGTCGGACAAGGCGGGCATCGCCGAGAAGACCGTGCAGGTGGAGAAGGTCCGCAAGGCCTGCGAGGATTGGAAGCCCAAGGACCAGACCGCGGCGGTGAAGGAGCTGCAGGAGTATTGCCGGGCCCCCGCGGCCTTCGCGGCGCCGGAGGCCCTCGCCAAGGCGCGGAAGGTGACCAAGGCAGCGGTGTACGACTACACCTACCCACTGCTGATGCTGGCTGGGTTTGGCCTCCTGGGGCTGCTCTTCGCCTTCCTCTTGAAGCTGGCGGATCGAAAGGCTGGCTATGGCCTGGAGACGCCCAACAAGAAAAAGGGGCCCGCCGAGGCCGATGGAGGCTCCCTGACGGCCAGAGGCGCGGAGCCTCCTCGAGGCGATGATTCGCCGCCCGGGGACGCAGCCTAGACCCCTGCGGAGCTTCTGGGATCCGGGGGGTAGGAGACGCCTCTACAGCTCCCTTGCGAGCACCTGGCTCACCGTCGCGTAGCCCGTGCACTGGTAGAAAGCCTCGGCGGCTTGGTTGCCGTGCCAGACAGTCAGCACGACCTGCGCCGCCTGGTGGCGCCGGGCCCAGTCTTCGCCGCTCCTCAAAAGAGCGCTGCCCACGCCGCGGCGGCGCATCGGCTGGTCAACAACGAGATCCTCCACATGCGCGCGGCGGCGCGCGGCAAACACGGGGCTGCGCGGCGTGTCGTAGATCTGAAGGTGGATGAGCCCTAGCAGTCGATCACCAGAGACTGCGACCAGCAGCTCCTGGTCGGGGTCGTCGATGATACGGTCCAGGTACATGGTGCTCCTGGCAGGAGGCTCGGACTCGACGAAGAAGTCCGGACGGATCTGGGCGTGGAAGGCGTCCACCTGACTCCAGAGCTTGCAAAGGGAGAGGTGATCGGCAAGGTGAGCGCTGCGCACCCTGAAGGAGATGGGTTCGCCAGGGTCGGGCGCCGAAGCCGTCATGGAGGGCGCGCCACCCTCGCTGGACGATGGCGGAGAAGCACCAGACGGCGGTGTCATGCGCGCTCCACGTCCCGGTGGCGCACGGCCACGCGTCCAGCCTCCACGCCGAGCCGCTCCCTCATGGCCTCGGTGATGGCGACGCTCCGGTGGCGCCCGCCTGTGCATCCGACTGCGACGGTGAGGTAAGCCTTGCCCTCCCGCTCGTAGAGCGGCAGGAGGAACACGAGCAGCCCGGACACCCGCTCGAGGAAGGTCTGCGCCTCCGTGTCGGCCAGCACGAAAGACGAGACGCGTTCGTCAACTCCCGACAGGGGCCGAAGCTCCTCCACGAAGTAAGGATTCGGCAAGAAGCGCACGTCGAACACGAGATCCGCCTCGGGTGGGACCCCGTATTTGTAGCCGAAGCTGAGCAGGCTGACGCGCAGGGTCGCGTCGTCTCCCGCGTAGATCTGACGCAGGCGTCGCCTGAGCTCGTGCACGGTTATGTTGGATGTGTCCAGGACGAGATCAGCCGTGGCCCTGAGTGGCGCAAGCAGTCGCCGCTCCTCGGCGAGCCCGGCACGGAGATCTCCTTTGTCCAGGGGGTGCCTCCTCCGTGTCTCGGAGAAGCGACGCACGAGGACCGCGTCGTCAGCGTCGAAGAAGATGACCTCGAGGCTGTGGCCAGATAGGCGCATGGCCTCGAACACCGAGTCGAACCCCGCCAGGAACTCGCCCCCGCGGACGTCCACGACGAGCGCCACGCGGGAGACCTCGCCGGTCCTCCCGAGGAGGTCCACGAACTGCCCGACCAAGGGGATAGGGAGGTTGTCCACGCAGAAGATGCCCAGGTCTTCGACGGCTCTCAGGGCTTCGGTCTTGCCGCCGCCCGACATCCCAGTGATCACAACCACGTGCATGTCATCGCTCCTCTCCCCGTCAACCCTGGCGCCGGGCGCACCGAAGGCCTCGCTAAAGGCCCTGGGCAGTGTCGATGAGACCGTAGTTGCCGTCGTTGCGGCGGTATATCACGTTGATGGCCTGGTTATTGGAATTGGTGAACACCAGGAAGGCGTTGTTCATCAAGTTGAGCTGCATCACCGCCTCTTCGATGCTCATGGGGTGTGCGGTGAAGCTGTCCGAGCGAATCACCTTGGGCAGGGCCTCAGGCTGCGCCTCCTGGGCGGGAGCGGCCGGAGCCTCCTCCTCGACCTCCTCTTCGATCACATCGCGTCGGAAAGCGAGCATCGGGCCAGTTTGTGGCTTGTGGCTCCGGATCTTGTCCTTGTATCTGCGGACCTGCTTCTCGATCTTGGCGGCAGCCTGATCGATGGAGCTGTACATGTCGTCCGAGGACTCGGTGCCCTTCAATACCAGGCCGTTGTGCAGAGTTATGCTGATGTCGGCCCTGTGCAGGTGACGTTCCAAGGCAAGGACCACATGGGTTTGGATCGGATCCGGGAAGTACCTCTTGATCTTCTTGACCTTGTCCTCAGCGTACTTCTTGATGGCATCCGTTGCGTCCATCTTCCGGAAGGTCACAGAGAACTTCATGGTGCCTCCTTCGGGCCGTTGGCCGGCGCTTTGGTCGCCGGCAGTTTATGGGATCCTTCGATCCTCCTGCTGGGCGCTGTCGAGTGGGCTCGGCTGGTCGCGCTTCCACCAGGTGTCTGATCCTCGGCGCCACCTGAGGATCGAGGAACCACCTGGTTCTTCCTTGGGCTGCAAAGACTCGGATCGCGCGTGCTAGGTGGAATCAAGTCTCAGAACACCTGCTTTCGTTTCGAGGAGCTGAGGATGCCGAGCTGCTCGCGGTACTTTGCCACGGTGCGACGGGCGATCTCTATGCCTTGGTCCTGAAGCATTTTCGTCAGGTTTTGATCGCTCAAGGGCTTTCGCGAGTCCTCCTGAGCCACGAGCTCACGGATTTTGTTCTTCACGCTCTCGGAGGCGATGTCGTCCCCGTTGGAGCGAGTGATCGCGCTGTTGAAGAAGTACTTGAGCTCGAAGATCCCTTGAGGCGTCGAGACCCACTTGTTGGTGGTCACGCGGGAGATCGTGGACTCGTGCATGCCGATGTCCTCGGCCACCTTGGCGAGGGTCATGGGCCTGAGGTATCCGATACCTTTGCGGAAAAACTCCTCCTGGTATCTGACGATGGACTCGGTGACCCGAATGATCGTTCGCTGCCGTTGCTGAATCGACCGGATCAGCCACTGGGCGCTCCGGAGCTTGGACTGGACGTACTCCTTGGCCTCGGCTCCTCCGCTGGCCAGAGCGTTCTTGTAGAAGCTGGAGACTCGGAGCCTTGGGAGGCCATCGTCATTGGGCACCACGAAGAAGGAGTCGCCGAGACGGTGCACGTAGACGTCTGGGGTGATGTAGCGGATCTCTTCGTTGGAGTACTGCCTTCCAGGCTTCGGATCCAGGGACTGGATGACCTTCGCGGCCTCGTAGATCTCCTCGATGGGCTGCTTTAGATCCTTGGCGATGGCCTGGTAGTTCTTGTTCTCGAGGTTGTGTAGGTGACGCGTGATCATGGCCACGAGCACGTCGTCATCGGCTCCGATGTGGCGGGCCTGAACGAGCAGACACTCTGAAAGATCCCTTGCCGCCACTCCAATGGGGTCGAAGGTCTGGATCCGGTGCAAGACCGCCTCTGCAAGGTCCTGGGAGACGCCCGCCTGCTCCGCAAGATCCTCGAGGCTCGGCTCCCTCAGGTATCCCGCGGCGTCGAGGTTGCCGATGATCAGGGTGCCGATCGCCTCCTCCTCCTCGGCGTATCCGCCCAACTTGAGCTGCCACATAAGGTGGCTTGCCAGGGAGGAGCCGTTCGAGAGAGTCTGATCCTGGCCCCGGTACTCTTCCTCCTGCTCGTGCATGGAGGGCAGGGCAGGAGACATCGTGTAGGACTCGAGGTAGGCCTCCCAATCGATCTCCGAGACCGCCCGTTCGTCGCCCTTGACCTCGGTGGGGGAGCTGGCCTCGATCTCGGCGGGCGCATTCTGAAGGTCGTCCGGGTGGTTGTCTCCGGCTTCCTCGCTGGGGGGATCGCTCGGCTGATCGGAGGCGTCCTCGAGGACCGGGTTCTCGAGCATCTCCTCCCGGACCAGATCAACGAGCTCCAGTCGGGAGAGCTGCAGCAGCTTGATGGCCTGCTGGAGCTGGGGAGTCATCACTAGCTGCTGGGTCAGGCGGAGCTGCTGTCGGAACTCGAGAGCCATGTAGAAAGACGCTTCCTCCAAGAGCTGCAGGGACCTAGGGCAGGGTTGCCCGTCCCCGTCTTGACCTGTCCCCGGTTTGGGTTCTCTTCTGCGAGGGGCGGGGTTGCCAGTCACGCTGCATCGTGGTCACTTTACCACCCGGGCCTTGGGTTGTAAAGTCAAGTAGCCAAAAATGGAATAGTTCTTGAGGGTTTCGGGTGCCAAAGCGAAATTTCGTCGAGGCGGGACAGGATCCGAGTAAAGGGATTTTCAGCGGCGGTCTAGGAGAGTCGTTGGCTCCCAGAGAGGGCTTCCCGCCTCAGGATTGCCGCGCCGATGAAGTGGACGAACAGGGGATGGGGCGCGACCGGCCGGCTCTTGAACTCCGGGTGGAACTGACAGGCGACGTAGAAAGGATGGTCTGGAAGCTCCACCATCTCCACCAGGTTGCCATCTGGTGAGAGGCCGGAGAGCACGAGTCCTTTTCCTTCGAGGCGCTCCCGATAAGCGTTGTTCAGCTCGTATCTGTGGCGATGCCGCTCTGAGATCTCTTCGGATCCGTAGATCCCCGAGACCATGGATCCGGGCTTGATGCGGCACGGGTAGGCTCCGAGGCGCATGGTGCCACCCTTGTCCGTGATGTCGCGCTGCTCCTCCATCAGGTGGATCACCGGGTGGGGGGTGGATGGGTCGAACTCGGAAGAGTTGGCTTCCTCCAATCCGAGCACATGGCGGGCGAACTCCACAACCATCAGTTGCATGCCGAGGCAGATGCCGAAGAGCGGCAGCCCAGTCTCCCTGGCGAACTTAATCGCCCTGATCTTCCCCTCGGTCCCGCGCTGTCCGAATCCGCCCGGGATGAGTATCCCGTCCAACTCAGCAAGGCTCTTCTCGAAGTCGGGATCCGTCTCGGCCGCCTCGGAGTCGATGTACTTCAGCACCACGGCGCCGTGCTGGGCCAGGCCACCGTGGATCAGGGCCTCGTTCAAGCTCTTGTAGGACTCCACCAGGTGAACGTACTTGCCTACTATGCCGATGGTCACCCGGTGCTTTGGCGCCTTCAGGTTCTCCACAATCGCACGCCACTTGTCCAGCTTTGGCTCGACCGACCAGATGTTCAGGAGGTCCGTGATCTTCCGATCGATGCCCTGATCGTGGAGCTGCAGGGGCACCTCGTAGATCGAAGAGGCGTCCTGGGCCACGAAGACGCAGTCTTTGGCCACGTTGGTGAACATGGCAATCTTGCGCTTCAGGTCATCGCCCACCGGGTGCTCGCAGCGACAGATGAGCAGATCCGGCTGGATGCCGATCTCCCTGAGCTTCTGTACGCTGTGTTGCGTGGGCTTGGTCTTCAGTTCGCCGGCAGCGCGCAGGTAGGGTATCAGGGTGAGATGCACCGCCAGGGCGTTCTCCCGGCCTTCCTCGAGGATCATTTGCCTGATGGCTTCGATGAAAGGCAGGCCCTCGATGTCTCCTATCGTTCCTCCGACCTCGACGAGCAGGAGGTCCACGTCCACTGCCGCGCTTCGAATGTGCGCCTTGATCTCATCTGTGATGTGAGGGATCACCTGAACCGTCCCTCCCAGGTATTCGCCACTCCTCTCCTTGGTGATAACCGAGTAGTACACCTGCCCGGTCGTCGTGTTGTTCAGCTTGCCCATGCGTCTCGAGATGAACCGCTCGTAGTGCCCCAGATCCAGGTCGGTTTCGGCACCGTCGTCAGTGACGAAGACTTCGCCGTGCTGAAGGGGATTCATCGTGCCGGGGTCCACGTTTATGTAGGGGTCGAGCTTCTGGATGGTGACGTCGAGCCCTCGTGACTCCAGCAATGCTCCTAGTGAAGCCGTGCTCAAACCCTTGCCGAGGGCCGAGGTCACGCCACCGGTCACGAAGATGTACTTCTTGCGTTTGTGGGCTGTCATGCGTCCCCTCTAGACCTGGTTGTGGATTGGCGGCGGTGCCGAGTCTTGCGGCTGCAACATCTCGGAATAATAACCCATTTCAAGTTTCAACCTGGGGTCTTGGATGCGCGGATACTAGGGGACTGCCCGCGACCTGTCAATGCGGTGGCCGAACAGCCTGAAATGCAAGGTTGATTTTCATGACCTGCCCACGTATCCAAGGGGAGGCATGAGCGATCCCTTGGCAGAGCGAGAGGCCTGGCGACGGACGGGCAAAGGCCTAGCCTTAGCCAGGCGCGGCATCTCGGTGGTGGCTGCGAGCGGGCTCGCGATCCTGCTGCTCGGAGCGGCGGGTCGCGCTGGCTGCTCCGACCCATCCCTGCCCGAGGTCCGCAGCCTGATGCGGTATCAGGACCTGCTCTTTCACTTATCTCTATGGCTCGGCTTCGTCATGGTGCAGGGGGGGCTTCTCTGGGCCTGGTTCTTGCCAGCCTCTGGGAGGGAGAGGGTCTTGGTGCTTGTCCCGGGGCTCCTCACGGCTGTTGCGTTCCTGCTGTTTTGCCTTGTGGCCAGGCCCGGTCAGGTAGCCGAGGTGGGCGGGCCTTTCGGAGACTCCTGGGTCCTCATCGCCGCCGTGCTCGGGACCGCCGCCCTTTCCGGGTCCTGCTTCGTGGCCATGTTGGCCGTCCGGAGGCTGGGCTCCCGCGCCATCTTCCGCGGAGCTCCGCTGCTCGGGCCCGCCCTGCTCCTGGTGGCAGCGGTCAACGCCGAGGCGGCCAGCGGCCTGTTGTTTGCGACACCAATGTCGGCGCTCTACGCCCTCGGGGCCATCGCAGCGGTGAACGCCGCGGTGGGCTTCTGGGTGCACCGGCTGCTCAAAGGCTCGGAGGAGCTGATCCGTAGGCGTCTGGCAGAGCCCGAGCCCACGGAATCCTCGAGCGATAGCGACAAATGGGAGGATCCAGATGGATCACCTCGACAGTCAGTTTGCTAGCCTCCGCTACGTCCCCTCCGAGATCGCGCATCGCTACGGCCCAAATGTCCACATCCTGTCCGACCCCTACTGCTTGACCCTCTTGGCGAGGCTCTGCTCGCCGGACACCAGGCAGCCCTGGGCGGGCCGACTTGTACGGCAGCTCTACGAGTATCTCTTGCACGCGGTGGTGAACGCCGAGTTCCCCCGCCGGGAGATAAGCATGGCAACTCGAATGAGGGAGCTGGAGCCCCGCGCGATTTGGACCGGGCCCGTGGTGGACTCATCGGTACCGGTGGCGGTGCTCGCCCTGGCCCGGGCTGGTCTGCAGCCCTCGCAGATCTGCTTCGAGGCCCTCTCGGAGTTCATGGATCCCGGGGTGGTGAGGCAAGACCATGTGGCCGCGCAGCGATCGACCGGCGAGGGCGGGCAGATCACGGGGACGGTGATCGCCGCCGCCAAGATAGGTGGATCCCTCGAGGACGCCATCGTGGTGGTCCCAGACCCCATGGGCGCCACGGGCTCCACTATCCTGGCGCTGCTAGATCACTTCAGGAGCCACGGCCTCGGAACCCCCCGCAAGATGCTGCTCCTCCATCTGATGGTCACCCCCGAGTACCTCCGTCGATTCGCGTCGCTCGAGCCCTGGCTCTCGGTGTACTCCTTGAGGCTCGATCGCGGCCTGTCGGCCCCCCGGGTCCTCGCCTGCCCGCCAGGAGAGCGTTGGGAGGAAGAGCGCGGGCTCACGGACAAGGGCTACATCGTGCCCGGCGCCGGAGGCGTGGGAGAGCTGCTCAACAACTCCTGGGTATAGCCAGAGCCACGCCGATCATGGAACGCCTGGCCGCACCGCGTTGGCGCGTCGAGAGTCGTTGCCAGCGGTCCTAATCCGAGAGAAACTGAATGGGTATCGCTTGTGGCGTCGGCCATCGTCGGCTCGGGAGAGGTGCATATGTGCTACTCGATTAGAGGCAAAGAGCTGGGGAGACTCGTGCTGCCGGGAATGTTGCTCGCGAGTCTTGGGCTAGTCCTCGGAGCCACGCCCGCCTGCCACCTGGTGGCCGACTTCGATGAGACCAAGATCGAGCGCACCGAGGTGAAAACCTACATCTTCCCTCAGACGAGCGACGTGAAGGGATGGGACCTCCTCCTGGTCGTGGATACCAGGGCCGCTAGCGCCCTGGAGGTGGTAGGCGAGAAAGTGGCAGATTGGGTGCAGATGCTTGCCAACAGCCAGGGTTGCGGCGACCAAGGGATCGAAGTAGGGCGCTCTGGCATGGAGATGTCTGGCAGCCCACAGTCGAACCCTATCCACGTGGGCTTCGTGTCGAGCGACATTGGGATTGGCTACGACGTGGGAGCAGAGTGGGAGGCAATGATGCCTGGTTCGGATCCGCTCTTGCCTCCAGCGGGCTGCAGTTGGCACGGCCGGCTGGCCAGGCTGCTGCACCCCCCTCTCGCCCGGCCTGGCCAGGGAGGCCCCATGCACCCCTTCCTGGTCCTCCAGGGCTGCGCCATCAGCAACTTCCTGGACGACAGCGGTCAGGAGATTTTCTTCCAGGATCAGGAGGAAGCAGACCTCTTCCTCAGGGAAGCGGTGGCCTCCTTCTGGAGCGCTGTCTCTTCCGAGCAGAGCACCTGTCCCTTTCAGCAGCCACTCAAGGCCGCTGTCACGGCCATTGACTACAGCCTCTACAACCTCGGTTTCTACCGGAGCGAGGCCGCCCTAGGCGTGCTCGTGCTCACGCCGGGAGACGACTGCAGCCTCAATTCCCCAATCTCGCTCTTCATCGAGTACACAGGACCGGAATACCAGGCCTCCTTGCGACAGGTGAGCCCTTTCGATTGCTTCTACTTTGGAGTGACCTGCGACGGCGCCGAGCCCCTGGGCTCACCTGGTTTGAAGGAGGGCTGCGGGGACCTCAAGGTGGATCCCACCGAGGAGCCCCCGACCTGGGATGCTCCCAACCTCGTAGACAGTAGCTTCTACGGCGTCATGGCTCCGGCCAGCTTCTATTCCTCGTACCTGAAGGAGATGAAGGAAGGTCGGCCAGCACTGCTCCTTGCCGTCGCCGGGCCAGATGAAACGGTGGAGGTGGTCGCCCCTGGCGGGCAGCCCGCGCTCAAACCGGTATTCTGCGACCCTCTGCCTCTGCCCACCTCGCCCGGGATCAGGCTCAAGGCCTTCGCCCAGACGCCCCAGATGGACAACTACCGCTCCGTCTGCAGCCAGGACTTTTCGGATCTCGCGGAGCAAGCAATAGTCGCTTATCAGAACCAGGCAGTGGTCAGGTGTTTCCCGGATGTGATCGTGGATGAGGATCCTGAGGAGTTCGGCGTACAGGCGGAATGCGATGTCGTGTTCGTGAACGCGCCAGGCACGGCCCAGGAGGAGGTCGTGGCGACTGTCGAGAACTGTCTCGAGGGCGGTTGGATCGGTGGTTTCTGCTGGGAAATCTGGGAGGAAGGACCCACTCAGGAGTGTCCCACCGGGCTGACGCTGGCCATCGTGAGCACCTACGGAGAGCCGGGCTCGGAAAATGAGATGGGAGACGCAGTCAGGGCGAGCTGCAAGATGGCGAAGAGGTAGGGAGCGAGACATGGCAAGAACCAGAACAAGTAGCTGTGCCGCTCTCCTGCTGTCGCTGACCTTCGCCTGGCCTCTCCTCCGGGAGCCTGCCGCTGCCAGCCCTGCCCAAGAGGGAGCTCGACCAGAGCCCCGGCGAGCCCACAGAAGAGGTCACACGAGGCACCGCAAGGAGGAACCTCGCCCTAGGGCCAGGCCAGAGCCTCGTCGCGTCGCGCCCGAGCCCCGGCTCGAGCCTCGGCCCGCGGCAGATCCCAAGGAGCAGGCCAGGACCCTGGTGGTGCAGGGCGTGAGCGAGCTGCAGGCTGGGGACTATCTCAAGGCGCTGGATCTTTTTCAGCGCGCATACGCCCTCTTTCCAAGCCCCAAGATCCTCTTCAACCTGGGTCAGGTATTCCGGGAGCTCGGCCGCATCGTGGATGCCCTGGACGCCTACGAGCGGTTCCTCAGGGAGAGCGCAAAAGGGACCGAGTCATCTCTCTTGGACCTGGCCAGGGATCAGGTGGTGGCCCTCAAGGGCAAGGTGGCGACGATCCTGGTGCCGGTGGAGGAGCCAGGGGCGGCCATCTTCGTGGACGGCAAGGAGGTGGGCATAACGCCCATGGACGTGCCCTATCGCGTGATGCCCGGCACCCACGCCATCGAGGTCCGAAAGGGCGGATTCATTTCTGCAACCGCCAACGTGACCCTTCTGGCCGGGCAGCGCCTCGTGCGCCCCATGGTGCTGAGAAAGCCATCCAAGGTGGTGGTCAAGCAGATCATCTACCAGGTCCGGTCCAAGCCACGAAGAGGCCTGCCAGTGCTCTGGGCCGGGGTCTCGGCCACTGCCGCCTTCAGCGCGGCCCTCGCCGTGACCGGGAGCCTCGCCCTCTTCGAATACGGGGTATACAAGGACACCACCAAGACCGTGGCCCGCCGCGACCTGGCGGTGCAAAGGGGGAGGCGCTACCAGTGGGCCTCCGAGGGACTCATCGCCGCTGCCGGCGTCTCGGCGATCTTCACCCTGGTGTGGGGGCTAGTGGTCGTCCGGCCGAGCGGCGGCGTGGAGCGTGTGCCAATGCCAGGTGCCGGCGCCGAGGGTTCCGCCCCTTCCGTGAGGATCCTTCCGGCGGGGCCCGGGCTGCTCCTGGAGGCGACCTTCTAGGGTCTAGCGAGGAAGCGCCCTCCGCCTCCGTGTTCATCGAAAGCTCATGCAGGGCTGGTACGGGAGGAGGAAGAACGTGCCCATGGTTCTATTCCCCCTTTCGGTGATGGTCTGGTGGAGCGGGCGGCGGTGGCACAAGGGCAATTCGACAGCCCTCCGCGCTGGCTCTCTGGGGCCTCATGGGCTAGAGTCACTAGTCCGTCATAGGCGAGGCCCAACCTGGCGGCGCTCGCAAAGGCGACCTGCTGGAGGGAGAAGAACCATGAACGACGACACCATCATGGACGAGGCACCAGAGCCCGAGCTGCCGAGCGACACGCAGCAGATCTCCGATACTGACCAAAAGCGGCTCTGGCGGGAGGGTCTCGTCCAGGAGGCCCTCGACAACCGGCCGGAGCTGAGGGCGGCTCTCGGCGGCCGACTGGACTTCCCATCTAGCCGCGCCAAGGGCTACGATCAGGGCTTCGAGGACGCCGCTCGAGTCCTGTCGCCATCCCAGCTCCAGGGCATTCAGACCCTGAAGGACCGCCGGATCGCGCGCTACGTGAGGGAGGAGTTTCCGAGGGAGCTGCAGGCCACCCTGGCGCGCAATGCCTTGGGCATGGACGAGGGAGGCTACCTCCTCGGCTACGTGGATGGCGTGACGGACTTCCTGGCGTCCCTCAGGCGCCGTATTCACGAGCCTGCATAGCGGTGACCCATGGGCCAGCTATCCTCGCAGCTCCTCCATGGAGCAGGGAACCTGGCGAGCGCGGCGCAGAGCGTCTTCGGCGTTGGGATTGTCTCCTTCTACAACGAGCACGTGGGACCATACCTCCTCATCGCGCTCTTGCTCCCAACCGGCCTGATCCTGTCCATCCTGCTGAAGGCCATCCAGGTGAGGCGGCTCGGCCACGCCTTCGGCCTCGTCTCCGGCCGGTACGATGATCCCAAGGACGTGGGCGACGTCTCCCACTTTCAGGCCCTCTCGGCGGCCCTTTCAGCCACGGTGGGGATCGGGAACATCGCCGGGGTCGCCCTGGCCATCGCCCTAGGGGGCCCGGGGGCGGTCTTCTGGATGTGGATAACCGGCATCCTCGGAATGGCGCTCAAGTACGCCGAGTGTACCCTCGCGGTGAAGTACAGGGACGTGAACCCGGACGGGAGCGTCTCCGGCGGCCCCATGTACTACATCCGGAAGGGGCTCGGCCCGAGGCTCGGAGCAGCCGCTCCAGTGCTGGCGGGGGTCTTCGCGCTCTCGGCCATCTTCTGCTCATTCGCCACGGGGAACATGGCCCAGTCCAACTCCATGGCCGACGCAATGAAGGCCGTGTACGGGGTGCCAACCTGGGCCTCTGGCATCGCCGTCGCCGCGCTGGTCTTCGTCGTGATCGTGGGGGGCATCAAGCGCATCGGGCGCGTGGCATCGATCCTGGTCCCCTTCATGGCAGCGCTCTACGTAGGCGCTGGCCTCTTGGTGATCTTCGGCAACCTGGAAAGAGTGCCGGGAGCCTTCCAGTACATCTTCGAGGACGCCTTCACCGGCCGGGCGGCTGGCGGCGGCTTCTTCGCCACCATGATCTGGGGCATCCGGCGAGGGCTCTTCTCCAACGAGGCAGGCCAGGGCAGCGCCCCCATCGCCCACGCGGCAGCCAAGACCGAGTACCCCGTGCGCGAGGGGCTCGTGGCCCTCACCGAGCCCCTTATCGACACGCTGATCATCTGCACCATCACTGCGCTGGTCGTCGTGATGTGCGGTGACTTCCAGGCCTTGAAGGGTGCGGAGCTCACGACCCAGGCCTATGGGAGCGGGCTCGCCTCCATGGGCATATCGAGTGAGGCGGGGAGGCACATCGTGACCTGGTCTGCCTGCCTCTTCGCCTTTTCGACCGCCGTGTCTTGGTCCTACTATGGGGATCGCTCGGTTCAGTACTTCACCCGCTCTGCGGTCGCGGTGATCGCCTACAGGGTGGTCTTCTGCGGCTTCCTCTTCCTCGGCGCCATCTTCAAGCTGGAGGTGGTCTGGAACATTGCGGACATGGTCATCACCTTCATGGCGGTGCCGAATCTGCTGGCACTGCTGCTCCTCCTACCCGAGATCCTGCGTGACACCAGGGCCTATTTCGCCATCGAGCACCTCCCTACGAAGCACAAGGCGAAGCTGTCCAAGGGAGGCTGAGAACGCCGCGAGGCTCTTCGCCCACTCGCTCGGATCTATAGAGATGCGCCCAGGGCCTCGATCAGAGCGAGAGCCTTGGTGAGGGCCTCCTCGTGCTCGGCCAGCGGGTCGGAGTCGGCCACGATCCCGCCTCCGGCCTGAACAGATGCCTTCTTGCCACGGAGGATGACGGTGCGGATGGCGATGTTCAGGTCCAGATCGCCTGAGTAGTCCAGGTAGCCGATCGAGCCAGTGTAGGCTCCGCGCCTGGTGGGCTCGATGTCTTCGATGATCTCCATGGAGCGGATCTTGGGAGCCCCGGTGATGGAACCCCCGGGGAAGGTCGCCCCGAGCAGCGCCGCTGCGTCCACCTCGGCGCGCAGGGTGCCAGCCACCCGCGTGACGGTGTGGTGCACAGTGGGGAGGGTGTAGAGCGCGGCGTGGTCATCCACCCGGACGGTGCCGGCCTCGCAGACCCGCCCGAGGTCGTTCCTCTCGAGGTCCACGATCATGGAGAGCTCGGCCAGGTCCTTCGTGCTGGCGGTCAGCTCGGCAGCCATGGCGGCGTCCTCCTCCGGCGTGTTGCCACGGGGGCGCGTGCCCTTGATTGGGCAGGTCTCCACCTCGCGCCCTCGCAGGCGGAGGAACCGCTCCGGCGACAGAGAAAGTAGCTGCGCAGTGGGTGTGTCAAGGTAGGCGCTGAACATGGCCCGGGTGCGTCGGCGCAGCCGGTCATACAGGGCAAGGGCTGGCTCATTGACCTCGACGTCGAACCGCTGGGTAAGGCAAACCTGATAGACGTCGCCGGCGAAGATGTGCTCGAGGGCGCGTCTCACGGCGGCGATGTAGGCCTCTGGCCGAAAGCCCCTCTGAACGCGGGAACTGGTCTGCGCATCGGGGCAGTGCCTCGGCTCGGGGGAACTCTCGACGCGGAGGCTGCGGGCGAGCCAGGTCTCGGCCTCATCCAGGATGTCCTCGGTGCTCAGCTCCAGGGGGCGCCTGGCAGTTGCCGCCAGGAACCAGCGGGGCGAGGGAGCGTTGGGGCCTTTGTTGACAATGGGTGAGCCGTCGGTCCCGTGGTCGCAGACCAGGGCCCAGTCGTAGAGGCCGAGGCAGAGGTCGTCCATGCCGAGATCGTCGATGGTCTTCTCGGGCAATCGCTCGATGGACCTTCCCAGGTCATAGGCGAAGTACCCAAGTGCGCCGCCAGCGAAGGGTAGGCCGAGGGGCGGAGGCTCGGCAGCCAGCAGCGCCGCCTGGATCTGCGAGAGGGCCTTCATCGGATGACCGAGCCCGATGCGCTCCGGCTTCGATGCGCACCGGCCCGAGCCGGGAGCTCGGAAGACCTCCAGCCAGGCCGCGCCGTTCTTGGCTCGGAGGATCGCCCAGGGATCCGCGCACAGAAATGAATAGCGCCCATCCGGGCACCCGTTCTCGGCCGAGTCCAGGAGGGCTGGCAGCCGGCGCTCCACCAGGTGCCCAAGGAGCTCCAGCGGGCTGAGCTCGCAGGCGAAGGGCCGGGCGGCGCGCGTGGCGCCACAGGCGCGATATGCAGCCAAGGGGTCCGTCATTCATTGGCCTCCGAAGCGGATTCAATGGCGAGAAGGCTAGCCTCGGGTAGGCCGCGCCGGTGCCCGACGAGTTCCCTGAATTCAACTGACAAGAAGCTCTCGAGTAGCCGTGAGCCGAGGGGCGTCATGAATGACTCCGGGTGGAACTGCACCCCCCACATGGCCATGTGTCGGTGTGCGAGGCCCATGATCAAGCCGTCCGAGGTCCAGGCGGTCACGGCGAGCTCTTTCGGTAGAGAGGCGGGATCCACTGCCAGGGAGTGGTAGCGGGCGGCCCGGAAGGGCGATGGCAGGTGAGCGAAGAGACCCTCGCCTTGGTGGTGCACCTGCGAGGTCTTGCCGTGCATAGGCTTCGTGCGAATGACCCGGCCGCCGAACGCCGCGGCCAGGCACTGGTGGCCCAGGTACACTCCGAGCAGAGGAATCCTCCCCGCCGCCGCCTCAATGACCCGGGTAGAGATGCCGGCCTCTGGCGGGCCGCCGGGACCTGGAGAGATCAGGATCCGGTCGGGACCTGCGGACACGAGCTCCTCGGGCGTGGCGGCGTCGTTCCGAAATACCTCGACCTCGGCCCCAAGGCACAGGAGGGCCTGCACCAGGTTGTAGGTGAAGGAGTCGAAGTTATCCACGACGGTGACGCGCATGATGCTCTGGCCCGGGTCCTCGCAGCCCCGGGCCGGCGTGGGCAGTCCGAGGATGGCCCCCCGATTGGTCCACCCGGGATCCGTGTCTGTCAAGATGCCCAGGTGAGAACGGACGCATTGACCCTGAATCGTGATCCGGCGATGATTCGGGCATGAATACGCTTTCATCGCGAAGTACTCCGGAGAGCCCGGGATCCGCCGCCGGCAACCCTCGCTTTGCCATCCTCCTTTGTTCCCTTGCGCTCGTCGCAGCATGCGTGGCAAGCCCGGCAGGGACCGCGACTCAAGGCGCCCCTCGGGCCAGGCCGAGTACCCTGCCTGCGGTTAAGGTGGGGAGCGCCAAGATCTACCGGGGACCGGACGGCATCAGGGTGGCCATCCTGGGGCTGGAGGATGGGACCTACCTGGTCCGGGTCACGGGCACCACCCACAAGCTGGACGGCAAGGTGCTCCGGTGCAAGTTCATCGTGGAGAGTAGGAGCCTGCACGTCTATTCGACGCCCTACGACGGCCATGACCTATACCTCTTCAAGCGCGTGGTGGGGGGGCGCGAGGGGGTGAGGCACCTGCTGAACCTGCCGGGGCATGATTTTGTCCAGAACCTCCCTGTAGAGTTCGATGAGGAGGCCAGTACCGCGCTGAAACCAGAGGACCTCACGGAGGCCCACGAAGCCCAGAAGGCGGACGGCTCCCTGGATGCCCTGTTGCGCTTCGACTTGCAGGGAAGGATCAAGCTCGAGGAGAGCTTCATGGAGAGGGACGTAGAGAGGACCAACCAGGTCTGCGGCTCGAGGCTCAGGATGACGATGGACTGGGACGCCCTGCCATCGAAGACTCGCGAGACCCTCCGGGTGAGATCCCTGTGCGACGAGGTGCTCGGCGCCTTTCGCCAGTTCTGCGAAGATGAGGAGGTGCGCCAGACGGTGCAGAAGCACCTCAGGGAGCTGCGCTGCCGGGTGGATGATGGCGAGAAGCTCGACATGAGGCTGGATAGAGGGACCTTGAGCTTCACCATAGGGCGGCGAGGGATCAACAAGCACCTGACCGCGAGGAAGGCCGTGGCGGAAGAGCTCCGCTGGCCGGGGGCAGAGAACATCGCCCAGAAGATCTACGGGTCCAGAACCCAGTTCTGCACCGACGGCAAGGGCAACTACGTGGGATGGCGCCCGCGCCGCGCGCCCGACAGATGGGACGACAAACCCTACGAGCTTACCATGTACTATGGCTCGGCCCAGAAGCTGATCGAGGTGCCGAGGGTGAACCTGGGAGAGCGCTTCTTCTATGACCCCCGGTACGTCACCGGCACCTCCGGATGGGGGCCCAGGGGAAACTACTCCTACGTGCATCTCGACAGGAAGACTGGGAGTTGCTTCACCGTGTGCGGAACCAGGAAGGTAGCGTTGCAGGTTCTTTCCAGGGGGGAGATGTGGAAGACCCTCGGCGCGACGACCTTCGGGCCATCCCTTCCTCAGCGACAACCTCACGGCCTGGCGAGGGACCGCGCAGGAACCTACTACTACGTGGACAGGGCCGCCGGTGAAGGAGCCACGGACTTCAGGCTCTACCGCGGACCCCTTGGACGCATGGTGCTCCAGAGGATGGTGAACATCGTCTCCGACAGCGAGGGCGAGGTTTACTCCACCAAGACAGGCGCCCTGAGGCTGGTGCTGGAGCGCGAGCACTCCTACTGGGTGGAGCGAGGGAGGAAGAGCACCCTCGTGAACGTGCCAATCGCAAAGAACATCGGGCTCATCTACAACGAGTTGGGTGTGTACGTGGGGCGGCCCCTTGGCACGCCATGCGATATCTTCTAGGCGAGGGAATCGAGCCATGGCCGATGAGCTGAGCCCAGGACAGGTGCTAAGCGAGACCTACCGCCTCGTGGAGATCATCGGCAAGGGGGGCATGGGCGAGGTATGGCGCGCCCGGCACGAGCGGCTGCCCAAGGAGGTGGCGGTCAAGGTGCTGAACGCGAGCATCCTCGGAGACGAGACGAGCCTGGCTCGGTTTCGCCGGGAGGCGGAGATAGCGACCCGTCTCGACCATCCTGGCATCGTTGGAGTGCTGGACTGGAACACCTTGCCCGGGGGAGTCCCCTACATGGTGATGGAGCTCCTCTCCGGCGAGAGTCTGCGGGACCGTCTAAGGCGGGGGCGGCTGCCCTTGCCGGAGTTGACCAGCCTCCTGCGGCAGGTGGGGGCGGCCCTTGCCGAGGCTCACCGGCAGGGGGTGGTGCACAGGGATCTCAAGCCCGACAACATCTTCCTGGTTCCCGAGGCCTCGGAGGATGGGCTCGTGACAAGAGCCAAGATCCTGGACTTCGGCATCTCCAAGATCCAGGGCAGGGGAACCGCCTTGACCCAGGAGGCAGAGGTGCTCGGTACCCCGGTGTACATGGCGCCCGAGCAGGCAGCGGGGCGGCTCGGCACCGTGTCGGGCGCCACGGACCAGTACGCCCTGGCTACCATCGCCTACGAGGCCCTCTCCGGGGAGATTGCCTTCTCTGGCCACACCATCATCGAGGTGCTCGCTCGGATCCTGGAGGACGATCCCAAACCCCTGGAGGACCTGGTCCCAGGCCTTCCGGACTTCACCTACGCGGCGGTCAGGCGAGCCCTCTCCAAGCGTCCGGACGAACGCTTCGAAAGCGTCACTGCCTTCGTGGAGGCCTTCTCTGGGGGCCGGCCGGCGTCCTCGATGCAAGCGGCCGTTTTGTCCACCAGCCAGGTGGTCGCGCCGCACCAGGCCGTTTCCGCCGAAGGTGATGGAGCCTTTGCCAGGACCATGGCGAGCGCGCCAGCTCTCCCCGCCCTGACGGAATCGGGGAAGCAGGAAGCGTCGGCAAGCCCTCAGGCTGGACCGGGTTCGCTGGCCGCCTCGGGCGGGACCGGGCCCGGGGACGGCTCCTCGCCCGGCCCGGTCGCCACATCCTGCGAGCGGGCCTCGGAGCCGTTCGTCACGCACCCCACGACGAGCGCGGGGGAGGCGCTCTCGAGCCTGCCCGAGAAGAGGCGCGTTCGCCTACCCCTCGGCCTCCTTCTGGGAGCGGTCCTCGTGGCCCTGGTGGCGGTGGTGATCATCGTCCTGCTGGTATCGGAGGGGGGGCGGAAAGTGGGCCCGGACCACCGCGATGAAACGGGGCTCGCCTCGGGCGGAGCGCCAAGGCCCGACGGCACTGCGAGGCACATCCGAGATTCGTCGGTCCCTTCTCGAGACGTCTCGGTCTCGCGGATCGCCCAGGACGCCGCGCCGGCGCGAGGGAGCGCCCGGGACGCCGAATCAGTGGCTCCCCTGGAGCCAAGGCGACCGGCGCGAGAGGATCCCGCTGGCGGACCAGTCCGAGAGCCTCCTCGTCGGTTGCCAGAGCCAGGCATGGACCGGCCCACCGAGAAGCGGCCGGCGCCTCGAGGCGAGGGGCTCAACCCACAGGCGAACGAGAAGCTCATCGAAGCTCGCGCTGCAATTGGGCGGGGCGACTGGGCCACTGCCATCCGAACCTCCGAGGCCGCCCTTCGTCTTGCAAGCAGCGCCGCGCCGAGCGAGCGGCAGAGGGTCACCTCCGCTGCCAGCTTCTTCACCACCATGGCCCACTGCGGCAGGCGGGACCTGCGCCTGGCAAGGCCCTTCTTCGAGCGCCTGTATGGAGGACAGCGTCGGAGGGCCCAGGCCTTCTGTAGAAGGCACGGAATCGAGCTGTAGGTGCTCTTGCATCGAGCTGAAGAGGTCTGTCAGCTCGCCAGCAAAGATGGGAAGCTTGCGAGTCGGTTCAGAGCCCGGGCGCAGTCCACTGGCCGTCCCCGTCGCGATCGATGTACACCGGGTTGGTGACCGAGCGGGGCAGGCCGCCCACTAGGGGCCACATGGGGCGGTCGCCCTCCACAAGCGCCAAGATCCAGAGATCTTCGCCGACCCAGTCGAGGTCCAGGGTGTCGTCGAAGCGCAGGGGCAGGGGCGGATCGCCAGGATCCGGCAGATCCATGCGCAGCACCTCGGCTCCACTAGCGTATATGACCAGGCGCGCCGTGTGAACGAAGGGCGCTGCCTGGATCCGCACTCGAACCTTCAATGGGCCAGCGCCTGCGCGGGTGGCCATGGCTCCGAGGCCATGCGGGATATCCTGGTCGTCCAGGGCCCAGATCTCGACGAAGGGGCCGGAAACGACCACGGCCCTCTGAGAGAGGAGGGCGTCCAGGACCGGCTGAAGCTCCATGTTGGCCGATGGCACGTCGTCCTCCACGGCCACCATGGTTCGCGCGATGCCCAGCATGGCCGACAGACCGTGTGAGTCGGAGACGCCCACCGCCGTAGTTCGAAGCCCCTGGTTGAGGAAAGACATCCAGTCCTCGAAGGTCTCGGCGTCAGAGGAGTCGAAGCCGGAGTTCTGGATCTCGATGGTGTTGAAGTCCGTCGAGAGGAGATCAGCGGAGACGCCCGAGAAGCCAACAGAAGGATCGTAGTCGGCGAAGTTCAGGACGCCCTGACTCTCCCTGGGGTGGTTCAACTGTATGATCTGGGCGCCGAGTTTTTGGCGAAGGTCGTCGAAGATGGCAGTTGGAAATCGGGGCCCGGTCACCTCGCCCGACTCGTCCGTCTCCCACCAGGCGACTGGCCAGGCCTTGGCGCGGTCGGCGCCAACGTCGCTCACGGGGTAGGCGTTGATGTGGCCATATAGCGGGGAGATCTCGATGCCGGGGATGGACCGAACGACGCCCTGGGCGTTCATGGAGGCGATGGTTGGCGCGAGATCGTGGATCACGTCGTGCTCGGTGGTAACGACCAGCTCCACGTGCTCCGCCGCGGCCTGGGCAACCCGCATACGCTCGTCTAGCTGGCTGTCTATGGAGTAGCGGGTGTGGCTGTGCGGGTCCACGGAGAGGTAGCCCGTCGTGTCCACCACGCGGGACAGCGAGGCCGAGATGGCCCGCGTCTCGCCTGGAACAGCGCTCAGGAAGATGGTCTCGCTGTCGTACTCGTAGCCACGAGTCACAACCGCCGTGTAGTCCCCGGCGGGGAGCTCCTGAGTGCCGGATCCGTCCAGGGAGTATACATGGTGGTCGCCGCGGCCTATCGGGGTGGCGTCGTGCCCCTGATGGAACTGGACCCGAGCCGGCAAGGGCTCGTCTTGGTCGTCTCGGATGTCCAGGGAGACGAGGGCCGGACGAGAGACCGAGAGCGCCAGGTCCGTCACATCCGCCTCGCCAGCGGGCAGCGTAACCGTGCCAGAGGCCGAGCTCTCGGGCCCTCTCAGGCCCTGGGAGGCCCTTAGGATCACGGCACTTTGGGACTGCGAGGGCGAGAGCCAGGCCTGGAAGGCGCCGGACTCGTCGGTGATGGCGCGCGTGAGCCACTCGCCGCCATCAGAGAAGAGATCCACCGCGCAATGGGTAACGTCCCCGGACACCCCGGTGCCGTCCAGCGTAACCTGGCCGGCGACCTGTCGCAGGGAGGTGACGCCTCGCCGCCTGTGCACCTCTGGAAGGAGAGCGGCCGGGTCGGGCGCGGCCACTGCCAGGTAGCGCGTGAAAGTCGCCGTTTCTCCCGGAGCAAGGCTGTAGCCTCCAGCGGTCAGGAGCCAGAGATCGTCCTGCTGCAGCTCGACGCGCAGAGTGGTGTCTGTGGCGAAGTAGCCATAGGCCACCAGCCCAGGGGCGTAGGCCCCCACCAGGGAGGGGTTCTTTGTGGTGTCCCCAGTGCAGCCCGGCTCTGGCGCTGTGCACAGGGTGAGGAGGTCGGCCAGCAGGAGCGCATCGCCCGGCTTCACGCTCCTAGGACCACCCCCCGCGCTGAGGCTTGTATAAGTAGTATCTATCCTCAAGCTCCTCTCGCCGGGCGCGAGCACGTAGTCGATCTGTACGCCGAGCTCGGTGGTGCCGAGCGGCAGGATGGTGTCAATCAGGGGCATGCCGGCATCCCGTCCGAGGACTCGCACGATGGCGGGCTTGCCCCGCCGTCCGTCGGAGATGACTTCGACCGAGGTTGGCTTCACCACTCGCAGGTAGCCCGCGATGGTTCCTAGCTCCTGGAGCCTGTCTTGGCCAGGCTCGCCCGCGACCCGTACCACGTCGGCGTCTATGACCGAGCCTCCGAAGGGCAGGAGCGTCCGCGGGTTTTCGTGCCCCTGAATGATGAACCGCACATGGCGGTTGCCGATGAGGAAGTCTCCGGGCTCTCCCTCGGCAACCGGCCCGCCTATGAGGTCTCCGGGATTCGTGATTTGTCTGGCGTAGGCCCAGTCCTCCTCGGGGACGCTGGAGGATTCCTTCTTGGGGCAGGCGGCCAGGGCGAGCGCGCCCGAGAGGGCGACGGCCACGAGAGGGCCGGCTCTTCGCACCCTCGAAAGGAAAGCGGGCATGCTGGATTCGGCTGTGTAATGGGAGTGATGCGGTGTCGAGTGCATGGTCTTTTGAAGATAGGCGATATGGTAAGCGCAGACCAGTGATTCCTTGGCGCCGGACGAGTCGATGTGGCCTTGGAGCAGGAACCCCGCTACATTATGCCGGTGCCTGGCCTGGACCCTCACAACGCTCGCGCCGTGTTCGGCTCGCTCACGAAGCGCCTGGATCGCGCTCTTTCGAGGCATGATCCCTCCTGGCGTTGCCTGCGGGTATTGCCCCGCCAGGACGGCGCGGCGGTCCTCACGCTCCGCCTCGCTGGGAAGGAGGAGAGCCTGCTCTGGGTTGCGCCGGAACAGACGCGATCAGGGGAGGGCGAGGCTTGGGGCGCGCTGAGAGGTAGAGGCGGCCCTCGTGAAGCGAGGCTCGTTCTGGCCAGAGCTCTTGCGCGCCTGTCGGCCGATCCGCGCTTCTCCCTGGTGTCCTTCCCGAACCGGCAGCTCGGGATCATTCGCTACAACGATTCCATCGTGGACACCCTTATCGCGGGACGCTGCGCCCCTTTACACACGCGCTGGTTCGACTGGATCTTCGCGGAGGTGTTTCAGGGTGCGGCGGATCGGTTCGTTCTCCACTTCGACGGTCCCCCGGGGCGGATGACCCTTGCCGTGGCCGCACCTGGAGTCTCGATCGAGGGAGCAACCCTGGTGAAGGAGGCGAAGCAGTATTGTCTCTGGCTGGTGAGCGACCCGAGGACCCCGGAGGCGCGCGAGCTTGTTTCAGAGCAGGTGGAGCGCTTCCTTGGGTTTCTCCTCTCGAGGGCGGTGCATCCTGGGATGGAGGTGGAGGGAGAGGAGGTCATCACCTTCGACGGCGGAGGTCTCAGCGGTCCGGCCTTGTCCGACCCCTATGGCCGGGGTGCCCCAATATCCACTGCGCGCTGGGGGAACCCCCATCAGTGGCATCAGTTCTTCAGCGACTTCGAGGTGTCTCGCGCGGGGCTTTGCGGCCTGGTGTTCACCGAGCCGCAGGCCTTTGTGACCCACGGAGAACCCGAGTGCCATCGCGTGGAACCAAATGTGCGTCCCCATCCCCATGTGTACGCCCGGGTCCCCTTTGCCCAAAGACACCTGGCCCCCGAACCCGGGAGCCGGGAGTTTGCGGTGGTGATTGGAGAGCGAGATCTGGTCTTTGGCGCTGCGAAGTCCCTGGGAGAGGCGCTGGACGCCGCAGAGGCACATGCCGACGCGCGCTTCGTTGTCCTGAACAGCACCTGTCTCCCCAAGATGGCCGGAGACGACGTGGCGAGCCTGGTGTCGGAGAGGAGGGCTGCTGGCAGAAAGACCATTATCTCAATGAACACCGACCTCGACTCCCCGGAGGCCACCTATCACGACATCGTGGTCCAGATGGCGAAGCCGGGCGGTGAGGATGAGATCGCGGCGCCGGGTTCAGGCCTCGGCCTGCTGGGTTTCTTCCCGGGAAGGTCGCGCGACGAGCTGGTAAAGCTATGTCTGGCGATCGGGTTGCCAGTTGCGGGCTGCCTGGGTCCGGAGCTCGGCCCAAGGCAAGTGGAGGCATATCGTCGCGCCTCTTTGCAGGTGTTATACCCGTCGCCGCCATGGCCTGCCTTGCAGGCAGAGCTCTTCGGAGATCTCGTTGCGCCGGTCTTGTCCCCAGCGCCACCATTTGGAATCAAGGGCAGCCTGGACTGGTTGGTTGCCGTTGGAGAGGCCATCGGGAAGGGGCCGGCCGAGATTCGGGAACAGTATTCCTCGACGTTGGCAGTAGCGTTAAATCGTTTCGAGGAGCTCAGAGCACAGGTAGCCGGCGTGGGCGTGGGGCTCGTCGTGGACTCGCTGGAGGTGAGCCGGCTCGTGGATCCGGCGAGGTGCTACGGCGTTCGCCTGCTTCCTCTCCTCGGGGAATGCGGCTTCAAGGTTCACGTGCTCGTGCGAGAGGCAGAAGACGGGGCCGACCCCGCCAAGGAGGAGGAGAACCTCGGTCTGCTGTGCGCGGCCCGCTATCCAGGCTTTGAGTTGGCTGTCCATCGCTTCGGCACCGAAGAGGAGCTACATGCTCTCCTCGACGGGGGCTTCCTCAGGCTCGTGTACAGCGAGGTGTCCTGCGACGAACGCCTCTCGAGGCACGGCTTGCTTGGCTTCAGCCTCGATCTATGGGAGCTCGGGCCCTGGGGAGCCATACGCAGCCTGGAGCGGCTGGCGCGCCTGGCCGGCTGGCCTTTCTTTTCTCGCTACGCTCGCACTACCAAGGTGGACCTTGGACAGAGCGGTCAGGAGGAGCCGCGATGAGCCAAACGGATCTCGAGCCACCGGGGCCGTTCGACTCGCCCTTGGTGTCCCCCTACCTGACCGGGGTCTATCTCGCCGTGAACGGCATCTCCGACGTCTATCTGGTGGTGGATGGTCCCAACTGCGTCTTCTTTCGAATCCCACAGGTGCAGGCAAACCACGACTGGCAGGCCGACCTCGCCCGCTCCTCTGGGCTGCACCGCATCGTGGACACGGACGCCACCCCAAACCGTGCGAGCGCTGGGGACACGACCTTTCTCACCGGGCGGCTTCGCCGCGTGGACGAGCTGCCAGATTGCGCGGCCATACTGCTCACCGCGATGGCCTCCGTTTCCATCACCGGGAGGCAGTACGACGCCTTGGTCGGCGCGCTGGAACCTCCGCTCGAGCACCCGGTCATCATCTTGCCCGAGGGTTCTCTCAGCGGTGACTGGCTCGACGGTTACGAACGGACATTGGAGGCCCTCGCCCGTGAGCTTCCGCTCGATCCGAGGCCAGAGCACTCTGGATCGAGGCCGAGGGTGGCTCTGGTCGGCCACCTCCACCACCGCAACGAGGACGACGTCCTGGCGGACGAGGCCGAGCTGCGGAGGATGGTGACGGGTCTCGGACTCGAGCTCGTGAGCCTCTGGCCCGATGGTGGTCCCTTGTCTGGGCTGCAGAGGGCAGGAGGCGCGGACATCGTCCTCGCGTTACCCTACGCCCGTCGTGCCGCAGCCAGGTTGGCGGAGCGTCTCGGGACGCCGCTGGTCGAGGCTCCCCTTCCCTTGGGTCTGGAGGCGACGGGGGCTATGCTGAGGAACCTGGCCGCCGCCGCTGGGCGGCCAGAGGCTGCCGAGACCTTCGTGGCCGGCGAGCTGGATCGCTTGGTGCCGCGCCTGAAGTGGGTCCTGGCCCATGAGATGCTAGGCAAACGGGTGCTCGTTGCAGGGGATCCCATTCTTGCGCCTGCCCTGCGAGGGGCGCTTGTGGAGCTGGGCTGCGAGGTGCCTCTGGAGGCCGTCCTGAAAGGACCCTTCGGGCGGGCTCCCAAGGAGAGCCCGACCGAGGACAAACGAATCCTTCGCATTGAAGCGACTGGCAGGAGGGCACTGGCCAAGGCCGCCGAGGACGTTCGAAAGAACGGAAACTTGGACATTGCCGTGATCAGCTCGGAAGCCTTGGAGACGCTCTGGGCGGGCGGCCCGCCGATACCATTCCTGGAGGTCGGTTTTCCTGCCTACTACTCCCACGCTTTCTCCCCGATGCCGATCCTCGGCTACCAGGGAGTCGCTTGTCTGGTGACCAGGCTCCTCGGGGAGATCCGGCATGCCCAGCTCTCCAGGGGGCTGCTCGACAGTCCGTAAGGAAGGACTCGAGCCGGAGAAGTGGTGGGGTGAATCAGTCCTGATGTCTGGTCGAGCCTTGGCAAATAGGAGGGGCGCTCTGAGATTTTTTGTTGCGCCATCGGCCCGGTTGCTTCAGAGTCTCGGCCGCCGGTCCATGAGATTTCCGAGGAAGTTCCTGGCGGTCTGGACGGGCCGCCACCAACTTACGGGATGGAGAGAATATGGCTGAGAGCACCTTCCAGCATGGCAACAGAGGCGAAACCCTGGGCATCCTGGTGGGCGGAGGTCCCGCTCCAGGCATCAATGGAGTGATCCGCTCCGCGACCATCGAGGCCACCAACCATGGCATGCGCGTCGTGGGCATCATGGACGGCTTCAAGTGGCTCGCCCGAGGTGACAACTCCAAGATAACGCGCCTCGACATCTCCCAGGTCTCTCGGATCCACTTCAGGGGCGGCTCCATCCTGCGAACCTCGCGCGTGAACCCCACCTCTTCCCAGGAGATGATGGATAACGCCGTCCGGGCGCTTCGCAACCTGGAGATCGACTACCTGATCACGATCGGCGGCGACGACACCGCCTACTCGGCCATGCGAATAGATGAAGCCACGGGTGACTGGCTGCACGTGGCCCATGTCCCCAAGACCATAGACAACGATCTGCCGCTCCCTGGCCGCGCCTCCACCTTTGGCTACCAGACGGCGAGGCACGTGGGAGTCGGCATCATCCAGAACATCATGACCGACGCGGCCACCACCAGCCGCTGGTACTTCATTATCGCCATGGGCCGCAAGGCAGGACACCTCGCCCTTGGGATCGGCCGGGCCGCCTCGGCCACAGTGTCACTGATCCCTGAGGAGTTCCGCGGCAAGAAGGTGCCGCTCTCTCACATCGCGGACATCCTCGAGGGCGCCATCATCAAGCGCAGGTCCATGGGCAAGGACTACGGCACGGCGGTCATCGCGGAGGGCCTTGCCGAGGTCGTCCAGCCAGAGGACCTTGCCGAGCTAGACGGCGTGGAGAGGGATGATCACGGGCACATCAGGTACTCGGAGATCCCCTTCGGCCGGATCCTCCAGCAGCAGGTCCGGAAGCGGCTGAAGGCACGCGGCATAGACACGACCATCGTGAACAAGAACATCGGATACGAGCTGCGCTGCGCCGATCCGATCCCCTTTGACCAGGAGTACACGCAGGATCTCGGCTACGCCGCCATGGCTTTCTTGAGCCAGGGCAAGACGAGCTCCATGATCTCCCTTCAGGGCGGCCAGGTCATCCCGGTGCCGCTGAAGGAGATGCTGGATCCGGAGACCGGGCGTACCCAGGTGAGGCTCGTGAACGTGGACTCAGACTCCTATCTCGTGGCTCGCCACTATATGATTCGGCTAAACCAGGATGACTTCTCGGACCCGGGCAGGCTGGGCCGCCTGGCTCGCGCGGGTCACATGCAGCCCCAGGAGTTCCAGGACCGCTTCAGCTATCTGGCCCAGCCTATCTCCTGAAGCATCCGGCGCCTCGCAGGGCCAGCCCATTTTCCAGCCGTCGGCTCAGAAGCTGGCGCGGGCTCACGCCGCCGCAGGGCGGTCCTCCCGTGCGAAGCGCCCGAGCCTCGCCTCGATCTTGTGCTTCTTGGTGTACACGGTCTTCACAGAGATGTGCATCTGTTCGGCGATGTGCTCGGCTTCCAGACCGCTGCCGTAGTAGAGCTGGACGAACCGCCGGTCACGGTCCGAGAGGCGCCCGAGGAGCCTCTGGAGCAAGGCCCGTTCCTCTCCGGCGATAAGACGTTCGAGAGGGCCTGGGCCCGCGTCGGCCGGGTCCGGGCTCCTGTCCTCGCCAGCGGCGAGGAGCGGGTAGCGGGCCCGACGCCTGAGGTGGTCGTAGGCAGTGTTGATGGCGAGCAGGCCTAGCCATGTGCTCAGCTTCACTCCACGCTCCGGGTCATAAGCTCTCAGCTTCTTCTTGTCGTCCCGCCAGAGGTTCAGGCAGAGCTCACAGAAGATCTCGTCGAGGTCGTCTTCGCAGAGGCAGGACCCTGTGCGGCCCACCGCTTTGGTGATGCACCGGTACAGGAGTCCCCTGAAGCGGTCGAGGAGCTCGGACCAGGCCACGGGGTCATCCTCGAGCACTCGCGAGAGGAGCTCGGCATCGGTCCGGGGTGATGAGGCGCTAGGGCCAGCAGGTCTGTGGTTCGTCATGGGTCACCTCGCTACCAGCAGCCCTTGCGAAAGGAGTGCCAGGGCGACCCAAGGAGGTGCTCGCACCCGAAAAAAGCAGCGCTCAACTAGAGTTGCATGAGAAGGGGCCGCAATGACTGCGAGGCTGTGTCCACTCGGACACTTGGGCCTCTAGGCCCGGGACACAGCCTGGCGCCATCGGGCCTTGATGGCGTCTGCCTCGGTCTCGGCCAGGACTGGCTCGAAGCGGCGGGACTCCCTCCAGGCCGCGGTGATGGCCTCGGTGGAGGACCAGACGCCAGCTCCCAGGCCAGCGAGGAAAGCGGCTCCAAAGGCGGTGGTCTCCAGGTTCGCTGGCCTGGAGAGGGTTCGCCGGAGCACGTCGGCCTGAAACTGCATGAGAAGGTCATTGGCAGCGGCGCCACCATCCACTCTCAGGACTCCCAGACCGCGGCCCGCGTCCGTCTCCATGGCCTCGATCAGATCCGAGACCTGGAGCGCGATCCCTTCGAGGCAGGCGCGGGCGAGGTGAGCCCTGGTGGTGGATCGCGTGAGGCCGGAGATGAGCCCCCTGGCGTCGGCGCGCCAGTGGGGTGCTCCGAGCCCGGCCAGGGCTGGCACGAAGATGACGCCGCCGCTGTCGGGCACCTCCTCGGCCAGGGCCTCGATCTGGGGAGCGCTCGAGATGATCCCGAGGCCGTCCCGGAGCCACTGCACCGCCGCGCCTGCGATGAAGAGGCTTCCCTCCATGGCGTAGGTTATGTTGGGACCGAGCTTCCAGGCCACCGTGGTGAGCAGCCCCTTGGCAGAGGCGATGGGCTCGGCACCCACGTTCATCATCAGGAAGGCCCCAGTGCCGTAGGTGCATTTGGCCTGGCCCACTTCGAAGCAGGCTTGGCCGAAGAGGGCGGCCTGCTGATCGCCGGCCATCCCAGCCACGGGAATACCGTCGGGCAGGCCGGGCACCCCGCGGGTCTCTCCCACCACTTCGGCGCAGGCGGAGATGCGGGGCAGCACTGCCTTGGGGACCTGCAGAAGCGAGAGCATCGAGTCGTCCCAGTCGCCGGTCCTCAAGTTGCAGAGCATGGTGCGGGAGGCGTTGGACAGATCGGTCACGTGTGAGGCGCCGCGGGTGAGCTTCCAGACGAGGAAGCTGTCAATTGTGCCAAAGGCCAGCTCACCCGCCTCGGCCCTCGGACGGGCGCCGGGGACGTTGTCGAGGATCCAGCGGACCTTGGTGCCAGAGAAATATGGATCCAGGACCAGCCCCGTGAGTTGGCGGACCCTCTGTTCGTGGCCCTCCTTGCGCAGGGTCTCGCAGAGATCGGCCGTGCGGCGGCACTGCCAGACGATGGCGTTGTGAACGGGGGCGTCGGTCTTGCGATCCCACAACACCGTCGTCTCGCGCTGGTTGGTGATTCCCACCCCTGCTATGTCGGAGGCGCTGATTCCAGCGGCAGACAGAGCCTCCCTCAGGGCAGCTGTCACCGATGCCCATATGGCCTCGGGGTCGTGCTCCACCCAGCCGTGTCGAGGGTAGATCTGGGGGAACTCCCGGCTTGCCCTCGCCAGGATCTGCAGCTCATCGCTGAGCACGAGCACGGTTGTCTGGGTGGTTCCCTGATCGATGGCTACTAGGTTCTTGGCCACGGAATCCCTCCTTGAATAGTGCAGCTTTCGGGCTTCTATCACGCAGGCGTCCGGCCTGTCCAGACACCAGAGCGGCCCGTAGATCCGTCACGGATCGCCAAGGTGTCGCCTGGCAGGAAAGGCTAGGCCGAGATGAAAATAGGGATCGTTCCATCCTCGATCAGGGTTCGGGTCACGCTGCCAAACAGGAAGGCGCGAAAGCCGCTCTTGGACGAGGAGCCGATGACCACCACGGCTGGTTGACTCTCGAGCGCGATCTTCTTGATCACGTCTTGGGGATCGCCGGGCAGCACCTTCTTCTGGACCTCGAAGCCGTGGGACTCGAGGTATTGCCCGGGACGAGCGAGGTGAGCGAGGCCCCTGTCCAAGTCATCGCCGACGTGCAGCAGAACTACCGCAGCGGTCGGGGGCATGGTGCTGGCCAATGCCTCGAAATCCCTCATGCTTCTGGCTGCTTTCGCCGAGCTGTCATAGGGGAAGATCACCTTCTTGAGTGGGAGATCGAGCTCCTTGGGCACGACCAGGATTGGGCAGACCTGCTCCTTGAGTAGCTCTT
>JAVEWA010000206.1:0-10468 GCA_034004785.1 Polyangia bacterium | reverse complement strand
GGCACGGTGACCATGCGCCCGCGTTGCAGCACCGGGGCCCAGACCCAGACGAGGAGCGGGAGCCAGAGCCAGACCGCCAGGAGCGGCCTGAGCCCCCCCACCCCTCGCTCCCCGAAGACGCCCACCGCTCCCACCATGAGCAGGGCCGATCCAGTTCCGGCGAACAGGGAGACCGCCACCAGGAGCCCCGACGCCCCCCGCCCGGCGGTGAGGAATTGCTCCACGCTCCGGACACTCCTCCCAGCGAAGAGGCCGAGGAGCGCCGCCAGAAGGCCCACGCCGAGGAGCAGCAGTAGATCAATGGTCGAAATCATCTCCATGGCCTGGCTCCTAAAGGAGAAGGAAGAGCGGTATCAGGCAGGCCGCCGCCGTGCCCGCGAGGAGGAAGGCCTCACCCGTGTGGAGCCTCCTGGGCCTCGCGAAAACCGCCACTCCAAGCAGGGAGAGGCCGAGCAGCAACGCGAGCCAGGCAAGGTGCCCCGCGCGCCCCACCCCTGCGCCGCCCTGATCCACCGAGAAGGTGACCTCTGGCTCGTTCCCTCGGTGGGTGCTCGTATAGGCCTGGACGTAGTAGAGACCGGGGGCGAGGCTCCCTGGAAGACGCGCAAGCATGCGCGTGCCATGCACCTCGCGGACCGGGGAGAGCTCGATGATGGGCATCTGCGTAGAGAGCGGCCTGGGCGTCTTACCCACTTCCTTGGCTGCCTCCCGGGCGCTCCTTTCGGCGTCCTCGCCGTGACCGTGCCCGTGATCGTGGCCGTGATGACCGAGCAGGTTCGGCCGCCGAGGCCCGGTCACCCCGGGGACTGTCACCCTTGGGGGCCCCGAGGCCTTGGCTGCCCGCTTGGCGTCCAGGCGCCTCACCTCGGGGCGGATCGACAGCGAGCGCTTGAGTGGGCCGTGAAGGGTCACGAGCACCGGGCGGGAGAGGTTGGCGCCGGTGAGGACGAGCCGGCCCCCCTCTCCCCTCGACGGCCTGTTAGCGCTCGCCAAAACCGGGACCGCTGGGCCCTTGTTCTCCAGGTGGGCCTCCACCCGGATCCTGTGCAGCGCCATGCGCCACCTAGGCCCTCTCCGCACCACGAGGCGGTAGTTCCCAGCCTCGATCCCCGCCGGCACCTCTGCTTGGGCCCGGCCATCGCTCTCCACCCGCAGCTTTCGAAGGGCCACGCGGATCCGCGGATAGGGCGGCTCCACCCTCAAGAGCTCGAAGGACAGAGGCTCCCTGGCAGGGGCCATGAACCCCTTCCCATCCAGGGTAATGGGCCATGGCACAGCGGACTGGCCGCCAGTGAGCCGGCGATGACGCACCCGGCTGACCTCTGGCAGCTGCCCGCCGGCATCGCAAGCTGCCAGCTCGCCCAGGAGCAGGCAAAGCACGAGCGAACCCATGGAGGATCTAAGGACGAGCGCGGCTATGACGCCGCTCTCGGGCTGCGATGACGCGGGACTGGGCAACTGGTCACTTCTCCTCTGGATCGTACCTGAAGTACTGGCAGCAGGGCGATCCTCGGCAGCTGCAGCTCCTGGGGAGCCTGAAGCCTCGATCGGCCTCCTGGTAGGCGTTGGTCTGGCAGCAGCTCTGCCCTCCGGTGACAAGGGCGCTCTCCGAGGGGCAACAGGTCTTCTCATCGCTCCCGGTGGGAGCGTCCGGGTCGCACTCCTGCCTCGCAGTGGGAACCTGGTAGTCCACGCAGCGCATCACGATGCGGGACTCCTTGTAGTCCAGGATCAGCTCGAAGTGCTTGAGGAACGCGGCTCCCACCAGGAGATCGATGGCGGGGATCTGGCTGCCCGTCTCGGCCCGCAGGCCGGAAAACAACCGGGTCTCGTCAGGCACCACCATGGCGGTGAGCTCTTCCGAGCCGGTGCCTCTGGTCACATCTACCTCCAGGACGCCCGAGCCCTTCTTCTTCACGCTCTCTTCCCACTCCCGGTCCGAGATGGGAGGACAGGTCGGATCCACCCGGCAGCGCTCCGCATACTCTATCCAGCGCCTCCGCCTGAGCTCACCGCAAGGGCTCAGCCCCCCAGAGCGGTTGCCTACCAGGGCCATCCGCTGGAGCGGAAATCGCTGCGCCGCGACCTCCCCTTCGAGCAAGGAAATACCCGCACTGACCGGGGAGACCGTCCAGGTCGGATCCTGCCTCGACCGCACCGCGACCAGCCGCTCGAAGAAGCTCTCGGACAGAAGGATCGGCTGAGTTCCGGTGGCGATGAGCACCTGGGCGTCCACCCCCGAAAGGGGGATCCCCTCCTCCAGGTTGTCCACATGCACGGAGGGGTCGAATGGCGCAGGCTCCACGCAGGCGGGCACCGTCACCCTCGTGGCGGGAAACTCGAACTGGTCGTCCTGGATCTCGGCGAAACCGCCCCCTGCGATGGTGTAGAGGATCACTCCGAAACCATCGTTCGAGAGCTCCTTGTGGGTGTCGGGGATCTCCCTGAAGAAAGTGATGCTCGGCCAGGAGGGGACCAGGTCGAGCCAGGGCAGCTTGCACCTCGGATCGGCCTGGAGCTGGAAGCGCACCGCGTACTGGCGCAGGACGTCCCCTCCAAGGATCCCGGAGTAGCTAGCCTCAGCGCCGCTCGGGCCGAGGCTGCCAAAGGCAGCGCTGAGGGTGCGCAGGTTCCAGAAGGTCGCGCGCCCGACCACCAGGCTCGAGACCGCGTCCACCACCGCGAGATCGGTGCGCTGCTGCCCGATTGAGGATCCGTCCGCGGTTGTTATTGGAGCGAGGTCCCGGTGGAGGGTCGTCATGGGCACCTCGGTGGCCACTAGGAACCGGTGGGTGTCCGCCTCGGTGGGACGGCTCTCCGGGTCGTAGCTCTTGTAGTCGAGGATCACGCGGGCCACCGGCAGCTCTCCCGCCTCGCCCTCCTCGAGGGGTATGCAGAACTCCACCACCTCCGAGGTGGCGGGCTTGCCGCACGCAGCAAGGGAAAGGGCGCAGACGAGCCACAGGGGGAGCCTCGGCCCGAGGGACGAGCGGCTGGCCGCACGGCCCCACAGTGGGTAGGTGGGAACGCCGGGCCCGGGCCTGGATGATCCTCGCGCCATGGACCGAAGATAGCGGAAAACCCCCCACCGCGATAGGAGTCCCGGATCCCCTTTTCTCGGGATCAAGGGCATCACGGTGAGCTCGGCGGCCGAGACCCGGGGCTTGCTCAGTACAGCTTCACGAGACGAGTCTGAGGATAATAGTGCCCGAGGATCCCGCGGAAGTCGTGGGACGCCTCGGCCATGCCTATGGCTCCGGTCTGGCACATCCCGACGCCGTGGCCCCAGCCGCCACCTCTGAAGACGAACTCCATGCGCCCCACGGCGCCCCGCTGATGCTCGACCACGAACATGGAGCTCTTCAGGTTCCCGAGCAGCCTGCGGATGGCAAGCTCGCCGTGGACGTCGTGCCTTGCCTCTCCCCTCGGCTCCTCCACGTGGATCCGCAGCGCAGTGGCGCGGCCCGACACGCCCCGCGACAGGACTTCGATGCGCCTGACCCGCTTCACCTGGGCTCCGAAGCGGGCCCGGACCAGCCGATCCATCTCGGCCTGGTCGAGCCGGACGCTCCAGCGGAAGCGCCCGAGGACCCCGAGGGTCGAGCGGTTCGACCAGGCGGGAGGCGAGGCGAGTATCCACTTGCGGACGCTCTGCTCGCTTATCCCCCGCGCGAAGGGCGTGAGCTTCCTCGCGTCCTCGGGGCTCACGTCCAGCCTCCCCCTCAGGTTCGGATTGGGCGGAGTGCCCCAGACGTGCTCGTTGTGCTCGGTGTGCCCGCCGGCGTTGGCGCTGTAAACGGTGTCGGCCAGCCGACCCTGTTGGTCCACGAGGATCATGCCCCGCGTCTCCTCGACGGCCTTGGTGGAGCGGGGGTGCTCGTGGCCCGCGCCGCTATAGACCTGGCAGTGCTGGCTGCTGCAGATGAGGTACGGGTCGGTGGTGTGCCTGGTCCCGATCTTTGCAAGGAGCTGGCCGCGAGCAGCCACGGCTTGGGCCTTGAGGGCGTCGAGAGGCGCCGAGGTGTACATCTCGGCCGGCACGAGCCCGCAGAGCAGCCGGTCTGCGGGCACCTCGTTCACCACTGCGAGCTGCCCCTTGCGGTCCACCGTCACATAGACCCTCCCGAGATAGCGCCGGTCCTTGAAGCCGTGCCAGCGATAGCCCCTGCCGAACTCCACGCGCTTCACAGTGAGCTGCCCGTCCTCGAGGGGCGAGAACCACAGGACGTCCTGGCTCACGATCTGCAGCCCCGTCCCGGGAGCCTGGGCGGTCAAGGTCCCCGTGGGCCTGCGGAGCAGCTCCCGGTGCAGGGTGGTCGGGCGCCCGAGCTTTGCCGCGAGCTGCCTCGACTTCGCCTCCGCCGCCGCCTGGCTCTGCTCGGGATCGGTCACCACGAGGGTGACCCGATGATCCACCACGCGCCCTCCCACCGCGAAGAGCGCCCCCACCTCCATGGTCCGCGGATCGGAGAGCCCCCGGCTCTTCCACAGGGCGAGCGCCTTGCGCCTCTCGGCCTCGTCGAGCGCGCCTGGGATGCGGTCCACCACCACCCAGTGCCGGGCCCGCGCCCCGACGCCGCTTGTCAGGGTGACTGTCCACTGGGAGGCCCCGGCCACGTGGGTCGAGTCGGTCCCGTAGGGCTGCATGCGCAGGCCGCCGGGCGCCACCAGGCTCACTCGGCTCTGCCCCTCCATGATCCTGACGGAGATGAGCGGGACTCCCCGGCGATCGAAGCTGAAGCGGTTGGCGTAAAGGGCCCTCGCCTCCTCCTCGCCGGGCGCCGCGCCCGCGAGGGGCTGATCGAGGCAGGCGAGCACGATAGAGGCCAGAAGGAGAGCAGGGGTGCGAGGCATTGGGCAATCGTAGCCCCCGGGGATCCGCGGGCAAGTTTTGACCGCGCCCTTCCATGCCCGCGCCCGCTTCCACCACGACGCCTGGGACCTAGCCCCCATCTCCCCCTGGCCGCGCCCCGGGCGCCCAGCCGCCCCCGTAGCCCGGGTAGCTCACCCGGCCTATGTGCCGGAGGTTCAGGAAATTGATTACGAAGTGAGCAACGATGGGTCCGCCCAGATCCCCGCCCCATTCGAAGATGAGCCCAAAGGCGAGGCCCATGCCGAAGGCGAGCAGGGGCCAGGGCAGGAGCCCGCGCCTCGTGGGAAAGTGGACCAGGCCGAAGATGGCCGCGGTCAGCCAGAGCCCAACCGCGGGCTGCAGGACTCCCCGGAAGAGGGCCTCCTCACCCACGGCGGACAGGAGCGCCATCCAGAAGGCGTCCCTCGTCCTCAAGGAGCCCAGCACCTCGTGGAACTCCATGTGGAGCCGCTTGCCGAAATCGAAGCGGGCCGTGAAGAGGCGCGACAGGGCCACCATGAGCAGCCCGAAGGCGAGGCCGGCCGCCGCGCCGAGGGCCGTGTGCGTGACGAGGTGCCGGGCCTCGTGGACATGCCCTGGGTGCATCCATATGGAGCGGCCGCCAAAGAGCAGGCCAAGGGCAACCGCGGCGATGGTCATCCCGCCATAGACCAGGGCGGTCATGCCCACCATGGACAGCCCCGAGGTCGGGCGGCGGGGCCTTGGCACCTCGTCCCCCACGTAGCCGGGCCTCGTCGAGGGCGACAGGTGCGGGATCAGGCCCTGGGACCTGGGCCGCTCCTCGAGGGGCGGCTCCCCTCCGTTCGGATCGCCTGTCGGATGGTCGTTCACGCGGGGGATTCAACCCCAAAACCCGGACACTGGATAGGGAAACCTGTACTCTGGCCCACTCTGCCCGCCTTGAACCCAACCCGCGGCCAGGACGAGCCAAAAAACTAACGCGGCGGCAGGATCTCTTCTGCCGCCGCGTTGCGAGGAGGGGGACTTGAACCCCCATGAGGTTTCCCCCACTAGGCCCTCAACCTAGCGCGTCTACCAGTTCCGCCATCCTCGCGAAACAAGACATGGCGGGGGTTTTAGTCGTCTGGCGGGCACCTGTCAAGCCCCAGCAGAGCCCCGGCAAAGCCCTGGCAGAGCCCTGGCAAAGCCCCGGCAGAGCCCTGGCAGAGCCCTGGCAAAGCCCCGGCAGAGCCCCGGCAAAGCCCCGGCAGAGCCCTGGCAAAGCCCCGGCAAAGCCCCGGCAAAGCCTCGCTCTCAGCTCCAAAGCCCCCGCTTCCACCAGAGCGTCCCTCGGGTACAATACCGCCATGGCTAGCTCCAAGCCCAAGAGCACGCGCAGGACCCGGACCCGGTCCGAGGAGGCCGCGCGACAGCGGAGCCTGTGGACCTACCTGTCCACCCGGCCGAACTGGCCAACCGAGCTCCTCTTCATCGTGCCGGTCTTCCTGGTCTATCAGGCTGGCACCTTCTTCACCGACCAGCAGAACGGCGTGGATCTGGTCACCACTCTGATCTTCAGGCTGCGGATCGCTTCCGAGCACGCCTTCATCGGCCTGTCGGCTGTCACTGGGGCTGCCCTCCTCGGGCTCTTCCTCTGGACGCGAAGGAAGCAGCGCTTCCAGCTTCGCATGATCGGCCCCCTGCTCCTCGAGTCCGGCCTGTACGCCCTCCTCATGGGCAACGCCATCCTGCTCCTCATGACAAAGGTCCTCGGCCTCCCGCCCCCCACCCTCGGGGCCCCGGAGGCCCTGGACCCCTGGATGGTGATCTACGTCTCGGCCGGGGCCGGGCTCCACGAGGAGCTGGTCTTCCGGCTGCTCCTCTTCGGAAGCCTCCTATGGATCCTCGGCCGGGCCGGGCTCCGCCCCTTCATCGCCCTCTTCGTGGCCCTTGCCACGAGCGCGGTCCTCTTCTCAGCGGCCCACCACCTCCCCCCCCACGGCGAGCCCTTCACCACCTTCGCCTTCGTGTACCGCCTCCTGGCGGGCGTGGTCTTCGGCCTGCTCTACCACTACCGGGGCCTCGCCACCGCGGTCTGGTCCCACTTCCTGTACGACGTGCTGGTCCTGGGGGTGTGGAGATAGTCGAGGGATGCGCCCTGGCCGAGCGTCAGGGTGGAGGTGGGTCGGTGAGGGCGCCGCCGCCCGGCTTGCCGAGCGTCAATCCCTTCTCCTTGCACATCCGCTCGAGGACGGGCTTGAGGCTCGAGGGCGAGCGGTCGCGGGACCATCGGGCCAGGGCGAGGTTCCCCGTCTGGCAGGCACAGAATCCGAGCACGGAGCGGATGAACGACGAACGCCCCATCTGGTACGCGCGAAGGGCCTGCGGTATGGCCTCGCCGCAGCGCCTGGACATCCAGAGGTGCCTCGCCCGTTCGGTTAGCTCCCCTTCGCTGGAGCCGGCTGCCGCCGCCCGGGTCCCCTGTGGACTGATCCGCTCGAGGAAAGAGACGGTGCCCAGACCGAGCCCCGCCTTCACCGCCTCGGGATCATCGGCGTTTCTCCAGGCACTGTAGCCCGGGCGCCCAACGAAACCACTGGCCTTCTGGTACTGGGCTTGAAGTCGAGACGCCTCGGCAATGGGGACGCAGCGGAGCTTCACGCAAGCCTGCCCGACCTGGCAGCCATGCGAGTCGAGGCATTCGGCGACCGGGCCCAGGGTGCCCAGACCTCGGGCTCGGAGCTTCCTTCGCCAGCGCTCGATGTCTTCAAGGGATGGCTCCGGCGTACGCACAGCGAACCTCTTCATCACGATCTTGAATATCGCTCGGAGGAGCTTCTTGTGCTCCTCGAGCCGGGTCTCGTTCTTGAGCTTGAGGCGCAGGGCGATTTCTTGCCGCTCCAGGCGCTGACCCTCCTTGCTGATGGGCTGTCCGTCGAGCAGCATGAGCGCCCAGACCGCACATTGAGGCAGAGTGCGCGGCCCCAGGTGGTAGCTCCCACCCTCTCCGATCAGCTCCAGGCTGACGCCCAAGGTTAGCGCGCCGGCCATGATGGGCTCGGCCTGGCGGTCGCGCAGATGGCCAAGAGCGAGCAACGCGGCGCACCTCACATAGTAGAAGGGCGAATCACGGGCGAGCTTGCGCATCCGCGCAAGGTCGAGGCCCTGACGAGGGCTCTTGGTGCCGATCCGCTGCAGGATGGAAAGGGCCTCGGCTTGGACCCGCGGACAGGGGTCGTCGAGCGCCTTATCCAAGGCCGCGACCTGGGCGGCGGCAAAGGGAGGCCCCGATCGGTGCTCCTCTCCGATGGCGTTGACTCGGGCGTTGCAGCTCGTCCTCGCGCTCACGCCCTGGCTCGCCCTCGCGCCCTGGCTCGCCCTAGCGCCCTGGCTCGCCCTCGCGCCCTGGCTCGCCCTAGCGCCCTGGCTCGCCCTCGCGCCCTGGCTCGCCCTCGCGCCCCCTGCCGGGGCCGCTTGAACGGCGCCGGACCAGGCGCATATCCCGACCAGCCCCGACATCAACCACGAACAGTGCTTGCCTCTCATCATCATGAGCCCTCCCCAGGGCGACTGCGCCAACCCGACGTCTCCACCACGGATCACCGTACCAGTATCACCTCTGCCCTCTGCCATCTGGAACGTATCTACTTGGCGGTCCTGGATCCATGGTTGCCGTTCCACTCGCGTGAATATGGACAGTGAGACTACTGCCTTGTTGTCGAGCCCCCAGCATCATACCGTGCCTCCACTCAGGATGGCACAGTTGTGAAAGGCCCCGGCGGAGAGCGCCACGGCCCGCTGCGGCAGGGATACCTCTCTGCATCGCCAATAGTCGATCCGATGGCCCCCCAGCGCGCGAGTTAGGGTATCACGTGGCCATCGGCAGAGAGGATGCCGTCGGCCACGAGGTCATGGGCGTATAGTCTAAATTGGCCGGCAGTGATCCTCAGGCCATAGAGCAGCCATCCCGAGTCCACGAACCTCGGCATCCAAGTCTTTGACTCCGAGGTGACGCGTCGGCCCACGCCCGTGGCGATCTCATACACGTACACATCGCAGGGCGCGTACTCGCCGTATTGCTGGCTGAAGCGATAGTCACACCAGGAGGCAATTCCGTCTCGCAAGTGCGGCCAGGCCTGCTCGTAGGGGTCCGGGGTGAGGCACTCCTCCACGCCTGTCGAAAAAGTGTACATGTAGATCTCGCGCCTGCCATCGCGGTAGTCCATCCAGATGACGTGGTCGTCGTCGGTGTGGGGAAAGAACTGGTCGGCATAGTCGGTGCTCTCGATTCGGAAGTTGAGCCCCGCCAAGAGGTCGCGCACGAAGATGTCCTTGTTGTGGCCGGCATAGGGCCTCGCGGTCCAGGCAGCGTAGTGCTCGCTGATGCTGTGGGTCTCCGGATCCTGCTCACAACCGCTTACCACGGTAGTCTCCAGGGTCTGCCGGTCCATGAGGGAAAGGTTGATGTCCGTTGGAGTCGGACATCCTTCACTCGAACGATACAAGATGAGAGCGTTGTTGAACTTGGGCTGCGACTTGATGTACGGAGTGTCGGTGAGCCTGGTTTCGCTGAAAGAAGCGATGGAATACTCGTAGAGTTCGATCTGGTATCTTCCAACAAGATAATCGTAGAAGCTACCATCATTGAACAGCACTTCATATCCATCAGTGTAAGGTGCAGATTGGTCTGATGTCCTATTGGTGATTTGCTGCTCCTGCCTACCCAGGATGTCGAAGATGAATACATCAAGCTCATTCTCTGCTGGCCATCGCTTGTCACTGTATGTGACGATCAATCCTCCGTTGACGAACCCTCCCATCTCGGTGTTCCCTGTGGGAGGCAGGACGATGACGTTCGGGTTCGGGGCCGCGTCCACCGCGGAATCATCCACCGCAGCGTCCGAGGGAGCAGTAGCGTCCGTTCTCGCGTCATCCACATGAGCATCTCCGTGAAGGGTTGCATCGTCGGCATCCTGGCCCGCGTCGGCGACCAAGGCATCCTCGGGCTTCGAGCTGACCGGCACTCCAATACAGCTCGAATGCTGCAAGCCGCTCGCCGTTGTCAGGGTAAGGGCGAGGAGCAGTTTCAGGTATTCGGTTCGCATGACGAGGCCTCCTCCCGCGCCTATTGCGCTGCCCCCAGCGTATAGACCTGGAGACCTGTGCCCGAGCGAAGCACGGCCCGGTCGCGTTCGATCCTGAGGTGAACCGCCGGATTGGCAGCGCCGTCGTAGTCGCCAGCCTTCTCGGGTGAGGCCGGGTCGCTCACGTCGAAGACTTCCACTGCAGTGCCTGGCGGGCAGTGTGAGATACCTGGTGGGCAGGGGCTCGGATCAAGGCCTGGGTGCTCGGCCACGTGCAGGAGGTCGCCCGAGGCGAAGAGGGCCTCCACGGGCCGCCGGGCGTTGAGCTCACCGAGGAGCACCGGGGATCTCTCATCGGCGATGTCGAAGATCCGGACGATACCGTCCGGCGACGTTGCCACGTAGAGCCTTCCGGGCGACGTTGCCACGGCGTTCACGACTCCGGGCAGGGTGAGTCGATCCACGAGACGAGGCTCGGATGGGTCCCGAAGGTCCACGATGGACACCCCTGCACCACCGTTCGCAAGGAAGAGCCAAGGCCTGCCGTATGAGACAAGGCTCCGAGACGGGC
>JAVEWA010000205.1:0-10481 GCA_034004785.1 Polyangia bacterium | reverse complement strand
GACGTCATCCGCCTGCCGGAGTGCCCGGCCTGCGGTGCGCAGGAGCACCTCCTGCGAACCTGGGACGCGCCGAGCGGGCTGGGTGCGGGCGACGCACGCGCGGAGGCGGCGGGAGGCGCTGCAAGCGACGCCAGCGCTCTCGACCACCAGGCCGTGCACCGACGCGTGGTGAACCGGCTGGGCGCCATGCTGAAAGAACGCCGCCAGGTGGATCGACGCTGCGCCGACTCGGTGAAGGCCGAGGCGGCCGAACCGCCCGACATCCACCCCGACACGCCCACGGGCCGTCGGAGTCGCATCGACATCGGCCCGCCACCCTGGGCCCAACACCTCAAGGAGAGGCACGACTGATGGACGCACTGACCACCCTCGTCGAGGTGCTCAAGACCGGTGGCCCCTACGCCCTGAGCGCGATCTTCGTGCTCGTCTGGTGGGCCGAGCGCAAGGACCGGCAGGCCAAGGAGGACGACCTGCACGCGGCCTACGACCGGACGGTGACCCTCGTGCGCCAGTCCACGCGCGCCGTCGAGCAGATGCAGGCCGCGGTGAGCGCCCTCAAGGACGCCATCCAGAGCATGAACGGGCGGCTCCGATGACCGCCCAGGCGAACGGCGCATGGTGCGCCGCTCGCGAGAGGACCCCGCATTCCGAACGAAGGAGAAGCAACGTGAGTCAGGAGAAACCCAACATCCCCGTCTTCGACGTCCCCATGGACGCCCAGACTGCCAGGGCCTTCGCCTGGGTGGCCTGGACCCTCGTGCTGCTCGGCACGGTGAGCGGCGCCCTGGCCGCCATGGCCCTGGTGCCCCTGGTGGGCCAGCAGGTGGCCGCGGCCATCTCGGTCATCGCGCTCCTCGTGGCCACGGAGATCCGCCGGCAGCTCCCGAGCAGCCGCGCGCTCCGCGGGCCCCAGGTGAGCATGGGGGTGCAGCGATGAAGCGCATGACCCACACCAGAGTCGCCCTGACCAGGGTCGCCTCGACCGCCTTCGCCGTGCCCCGCGCCGTGCCCCTCGCCGTGCCCCTGGCCCTGGCCCTCGCCCTCGCCACCCTGGGCGCCGGCCTCGCCGGCTGCTCGTCGCCCTTTGCCGCGGCCTGGCGCACCTCCGAGGCCGTTCGCCAGGCGGGCAGCCAGACGGACCGCGCCTTTGGCGAGGCGGCCCAGCGCAAGCACGCCGAGTGCGTCGCCGCCCACGGCCCGCAGACCGAGGGCTACGCCCGCTGCATCGACAAGCACCGGCGCGCGCTCAAGGCCTGGCGCACCGTGGCCCGGCCCGCGGTGAACTCGGCCCTCGCGGCCACCGTGGCCTCCATCCAGCTCGCGGAACGGGCCAAGGCCACGGACCACAAGCCCTCGGACTGGGAGCCCTACCTCGCGCCCGCGATCTGCGCCGTGACGCGGGCCATGAGCGAGTGGGGAGACCTGCTCGGCAAGGACAAGGACCAGGTGCTCGCGCTGCTCGGCGCGATGAAGGGGGTGAGTTGCCATGACTAACTGGACCATGTGGGCGAGCCTGGTGGCGCAGCTCATCCAGGCCATCTCGGAGTCCGTGGGCAAGCCCGTGGAGGAGGTGCGCCAGCGCCTGCTCGCGGATCCGCGGGTGAACGGCGCCGCGTCGGACGCGGCCGCGGCCCTCATCGAGCAGTCGATGCCGCAGGGCGACCAGGGGCCGTCGCAGCAGGGCGATCAGGGTCCGTCGCAGCCATGAAGATCGTCCTCCACGCCGGCCACGGCAAGACGCCGCCCGGGGTCCTCGGCTACTGCCGCTGGACCTCGAGCGGGCAGAAGGCCGGCTCCCGCGCCGACTGGCACTACCAGCGCGGCTGGCAGGACCTGCCCGGGGGCGGTCGGTGGATCGAGGACCTCGCAACGGCCGAGCTCTGCTCGCAGCTCATCCCCGCCCTCGTCGCACAGGGCCACGAGGTCTACCCCATGCGGGCCATGGACCCCGTCACCGGAGAGCTGGACCGCCGCGCGGTGTGCGCCGCACAGGCGCTCCCAGGCGCGTCCCTCTTCGGCGTCGAGGAGGTGGACGAGCGGTGGCGCTACTCGGGCGCCGTGGAGGCGGCCCTGCGCCACGCCCACGGTGCGCTCGCCGACCTGTGTCCCATCTCGTGGTGGCGCTCGCGGGGCAGCTTCGACCCCGTGGCGATGATCTGGCAGGAGCGACAGCTCGAGGCGGACCTGTACCTGTCGATCCACTTCAACTGGTACGCGGACCGGCGGATGTACGGCTTCAGCGCGCATCACTGCCCGGGCAGCCGCCGGGGCAGCGCCATCGCCCTGCGGATCTACCAGGGCGTCCTCGCCGCCTTCGACGACGACCCCTGGGCTGAGCGCGCCAAGCTCCCCTGGGGCCCGGCGCGCACCGCTGATGGCTGCCGCTGGGGCGTGTACGCCCCCGGCCTCTGGGAGCTTGCCCTCACCCGGGCACCAGCCGTGGTCCTCGAGCTCGGCTTCGCCTCGAACCCTGGCGACCTCGCCCGCATAGTGGACCCCGCCTGGCAGGCCCGGATGACCAGCGCCGTTGCGGCGAGCGCGGGGCTGTAGGCCCTGCCCTCCCCCGGCGCCCGCCCCGCACCCTGCCCCTACGCCCCTGCATTCGCGAAACAACGGTCACCCGGGCCCCCGATGTCGCCCCTATGTCCGCGACATCTCAACCATATGATAATAAACGCTTTTTCTCGATCTATCGCGTTGACTTCGGCGCGCGGTGGAGTCATGTGTACACACAGAAAACGACGCAACACCTTGAAACGAAAGGCAAATAACATGACAAGCCGCAACGCCAACCCAGCCGCCGAAGAGCAGATCATCGGCAGGGTCACCCGGTACCACGGGGACGAGCACCCCTGCCTCCGCGGATACGATGTCCGCATCGTCGCCATCCTCCACCTGGGCAACACCGCCCCGGACGCCGACGGCGAGATCCGCGGCTACGAGCGCCTCGAGAGCGACGACGAGATCGCCCGCTACGGCGGGGTCACCGCCAACGACCGGGTCGAGGTCGCCCCCTTCATCGCCCGCGAGGGCCGGTTCAGCTGGGTCACGAGCGACCCCAGGGCCATCGACCTGGCGTGCCTCGCGCACCTCACGGAGCACCGCTAGCAACCCCGGGCCCAGGCCCGGTCGGCCGCACCCGCCGGCCGGCCGGGACCGGGGCCTCCACGAGCCCACATAGAAAGGAATGCACCATGGACGCCAACACCAAGCGACAGATCAAAGCCCTCGAGAAGCTCCGTCTGCCCGAGCTTCAGGCCCGCTTCGCCGAGGTCATCGGCGAGCCCAACCGCTCCCCCAATCGAAACTTCCTGATCCGCCGCATCACGGAGGCCCTCACCGCCCAGGCCTCCGCGCCCCACCCCGGCGAGACCATCGTGACCGCCGCCTCCACCACGGCGGCCGTATCCGCCGCTACCGCGCCTGCCGCGCCGCGGGCGCCCACCGCCCCCGCCCGCCCCGGGCGGCGCACCACGGCCGCCACGCGCGCCTCCGGGGACACGAGCCGGCGCGATGCCAGCGAGCCCCGGCTCTCCCAGCTTTCCGTCGAGGAGCTGCAGGCCAAGTACGCCGAGGCTGTCGGCCGGCCCACGGGCAGCGAGCACAAGGGCTACCTGCTCTGGAAAATCCGCCAGGCCCAGAAGGGCCAGGTCCGGGTGGGCCCTGCCCGCCGGCGCTCCAGCGCCGACCCCGCCGACTTCAAGGTCCTTCCCCTGCGCCTGGAGTCCAACGCGGTCGAGCAGCTCGACGCCGCCCGCGAGCGCATCGGCCTCCCCAACCGCACCGAGCTCTTCCGCCGCGCCCTCCAGCTCTACCTGAAGAAAGCCGGCGAACCCGAGGTCGCTGCCCTCTTCGCCGCCCCCGCGGAGGCGTAATGGACCAGCCCAGCATCCCGCTGGCCCCCCTGCGCCAGCTCATCCAGCAGATCGAGGCCGAGATCGCGCGAGCCTTGGGGCGCCGATACGCCATCAGGCTCGACCTCCTCGACCCCACCAGCCTCCGGGAGCTGCAGCGCCTGCTCCGTGACCTCGAGGACGAGCGCCGGATGGCGATCCAAAAGGCGCGCCTTACCCCCTGGCGTAGGCCCTGATTCCCCGCAAGCCCCCGAGCCCCCGCGAATTTCTCGACCCGTAACCCGCGGACATCTCGCCAGATGTCCAAGTACATGAAAATAAAGTGTTTTTCTTTCTTTCAGCGCTTTACTTCAGCGCGAAAGCGAGCATGTATGTCCTCACGATGACGACGCAACCCATTGAAACCGAAGCGGAAAACACCATGAGGACGCTCAACTTTGGCATCGAGATCGAGACCATCAGGCAGACCCGGGAGCAGGTGGCCAGGGCCATCCAGAGCGTGGTCGGCGGCACGGTCCACCACGTGGGCACCCCCTCCTCCTACGACCCCTGGCAGGTCACCGACGCGCGCGGCCGGGCCTGGAAGGTGGTCGCCGATTCCAGCCTGAACGCCGACAGGGCGCACCAGGCCGAGGTGGTCAGCCCGATCCTCAGCTACGGCGACATCGCCGAGCTGCAGGAGGTGGTGCGGGCGGTGCGCCGGTGCGGCGCGAAGGTTGACGCCTCGACCGCCATCCACCTTCATGTGGATGGGGCTCGCTTCGACCTGGCCGCGGTTCGCAACCTCATCAAGATGGTCAACAAGCAGGAGCAGCTCATCGAGCACGCGCTGGGGATCAGCCGGGCCCGCAAGAACCGCTGGTGCCAGGGCATCGACCAGGACTTCCTCACCCGCATCGAACGGCAGCCCCCGCGCAGCTTCGAGGACCTCAACCGCGCCTGGTACGGGCATCTGAACACCGCCCCGACGCATTACGATTCCAGCCGCTACCGAGGGGTCAACCTACATAACCTCTGGTACAGGAAAACGCTTGAATTTCGCTGGTTTGAAGGCTCTCTGCACGCCGGCAAGGTGAAGGCCTACATCCAGTTCATCCTCGCCCTGAGCGCCAAGGCCATGACCGCCCGGGCGAGCTGCAGCAAGCGGCGCGAGTTCAACCCCAACACCGCCCGCTACGACTTCCGCTGCTTTCTCCTTCGCCTTGGAATGATTGGGGACGAGTTCAAGACGGCCCGCCTCCACCTGATGGCGAACCTCAGCGGGTCGGCCGCCTGGAAGAACGGGCGCCCCACAGCGCGCCCAGCGGCCCAGGCCCGGGTGGAGGCCCCATGACCGCGACCAAGGCCGCCAAGGCGCCCACCGGGCGCCAGGCGCCGACGCCGGGGCGCCCCCCGGCGCCCCCCGCCAGGCCCGCGCGCCCCACCGCCAGTGGGGAGCCGGACGCAAAGGCGCGAGCCACGGCCAGGGTGCGCCGGCCAGCCCCCTCCGAGCCGGTCCTCTACTTCGCCTACGGCTCCAACCTGGACTGGGCCCAGATGCGCCGTCGCTGCCCCACAGCGGCGCCTTTGGGGCCCGCGGCCCTGGACGGCTGGCGCCTCGCCTTCGGCGGACACAGCCGCACGTGGGGCGGCTCCGTGGCCACCATCGTGCCGAGCCGCTACGAGCGGGTGGACGGGCTCCTCTACGAGCTGCCTCGCGCCGAGCTCGGCGCCCTCGACCTCTTCGAGGGCCACCCGGGCTGCTATCGGCGGCGTCCCATGCCTGTTGGCGTCCGGCCCGACGGCCAGCGGCGCCTGGCCCACACCTACGTCCTGCCCGTCGTCCGGGAGGCACCCCCGGCGCTGGCCTACTTCACGGTGCTCTGGCTGGCGTACCGGGCCCTGGGCTTCGACCGCGAGCCTTTGCTTGCCGCTGCGGCAGGAGGTGTACGATGACCGACAACATGAACGGCACCACTCGCGTGCTCGTCTACGGGACCCTGCTCCGCGGCGAGCCGAACCACCGCCTGCTGGCCCACGCCGACTTCGTCGGCCAGGCCCGCACCGAGCCCGCCTTCGAGCTTGTCAGCCTTGGCCCCTTCCCCGCCATGGTCCCCGGGGGCAAGACCGCCGTGGTGGGCGAGGTCTACGAGGTGGACCAGGCGACGCTCGAGGCCATCGACCGATTGGAGGGCCACCCGCGCTTCTACCAGCGCCACCCAGTCCGCCTCGAGGACGGCACCGTGGCGCAAACCTACTTGCTACCCACAGAGCAGGCGCGCGGCCTGCCGCGCATCCCGAGCGGCGACTGGCGCCGCGCGAGGAAGGAGACGTCCAAATGAGGATCCGCATGACAGGAGACGGCCGTGTCTTCGAGGGCACCCCCAAGCAGATCGTCGAGGCGATGAAGTTCATCGCCTTCGGCCAGGAGCACCGCACCCTGATCGAGTACATCGACTGGGCCGTCGGCCAGCTCCAGCGCCTGGAGGGCACGGATCTCGCCATCAAGGGTGACACCGAGGACGAGAAGTCCGCGTCGCTTGTGCAGGCGATGCTTGGAGCGGGGCTGGCGGAGAAGATCTGACCTTCAATCTCGGCCGGCCACCAGGTGTCCTGTCCCCTACGACGCCTCCGAGTCGAATTCCAGTGAGAGGATATATCCCTTGCCCCAGACCGAGCGCAGCAACCTGGGACGGCTGGGGTCCTTCTCGATCTTCCTTCTCAGGCGGGCAATGTGGCCGCGCACGAGGTCGCTTGCGACGTTCTTGGGCTCCTCCGCGCCTGTGATATGTCGCCGGATCTCGTTGTGGGTCACCAACTGGCCCTGGCGACGCATGAGGATCTCCATGATCAGGTACTCGTAGCCAGATAGCTCCAGGGTCCTACCGTTGAAGGTGAGCTGATTCGAGGCCAGATCCATCTCAAGAGAACCTTCTCGCGGGAAAATCGGCGGCCGCACAGCTTCAGGCGAGGCGGCAGGAGATGTACTGAGGATGTCCATGGCGTGGCGTGCGAAGGCAACGAGACTGCTCCGCTGGATTGCGGCATTCCGTTTCTCGAGCGCCCAATGGACGGAGTCCAGGAGCGCTTGAGCCGAGATGGGCTTGAACAGCACATCGGTCGTTCCCAGCCTGCAAGCTGATTGCATCATCTCCAGGGTCGCGACGCCAGAGATGAGCAAGACTGCCATGTCGGGGTGCCTGAGACGCACCTGCTCGATGAGACCCAGCCCGTCCAGCCCCGGCATGACGTAGTCGGCCACCAGGAGATCGGCTTCGTTGCTTTTCAGATACTCGGCAGCCGCGAGGCTATCCAGGAAGGTTTCGGTACGACAGAGGGGTATGGAGTCAAGCACTCGCCTCAAGGAGGACAACACCAACTTGTCGTCATCCACGAGCACGGCACAGATGGAACTGCTCAGCATCTTCCGACAGCCTCACAGTGCTCTATACAGGCAAGAGTACCGTAGAACGCCAGCCAAGGCGATGCAGGAAGCAAAGCTGGCCGCGAGGCAGGAGACGCGAGGCTGGACGCGAGGCTGGGCGCGAGGCTGGGCGCGAGGCTGGACGTGGGGCAGGACGCGAGGCGGGGACGTGGGGCGGGACGCGAGGCTAGCCCAGAACATCTGACGTCCTGCCTTGGCGAGTACCCCGGCCATCCGCGTCGGCTGAAAACTGCGAGGGAATGATAGTCCTCTCCCTTGATTGCGTGGGTCCATCCTTCCTGCGCTGGGATCCGGTTCCTCCCGCCTCCACAGATCCGTGAGGAGATCTCCTCTTGCCATGCGGCCTGCTGATTTCTGCTGCCCCGGATTCCTTGCCCCACCTTTCCTCCGCTCACTTGTGCCCAACGCCCCCCCAAGGCCCGCGCGAAAATCCTAAGAATGGAGCCCGTAATATTTCCTTTCAGGTTTCATTGCTATCGGATGTCGGCGGTGATAGCGATTACATTTGTTACATTCAGAGCATTTCACACTATCGTGTTTCAATCCTACGTTTTCCCACATGCATTTTTCACAAATTCTACCTTTTCTATGGCTCGAAGTGGTTGATTGAGCCCTGTTGTCACCCTCTTGACAGGCCAGCTCGCGATCCAGTAGCATCGTATAGACCCTATCCTTGGTTCCGTATCTGAGCGTAACTGCACGTACTTTTTCGGTTCGTGTCAAGGGACTCGTCTGCGCCTCCCCCGGTCGGGGGCTGGTTGCGGACCGACCCACCGCTCGGATCCAGATCCTTGGCCAGGAACACCTGCCGCCTTCGGGGCCCGGTTTGACTACGCGCCCTGGGGAGGCGGCAGGAATGGAGGCGCGGCAGTGGAGATGGAGCGGCAGGTCCGTCAGTGTAGGGGCCTGGTTCCTGGCGAGGACGGCGCTGGGTATTCCACCATCGACTGTCCCGCGAGCACGGTCGGCTGGGAGCGAAGCAGGAGCGATTCACCCTCCGAAGGCGTTCGTAGCGTGTGCCGGTCGCCCGACCACGCCGTGTCAGGTTCGGGATGGACGTGGAGGATCCCCCCTCCTCCAGCATCGGATCCACGACTGACTTGGGGGCGGTGCAGCCACGCCGCGCCCCGGTTGACCGCAGGCAGTCCTGTCACAAAAATCGCATTCTTTATCACAAACGCACGTTTTACCTCAGGTATGATCTCCGAGGACCGATGTTGCTCCGTGATTGGGAGACCCGAAGGTGTTGCTTCGATGCGTGACCTGGATTTTGAGGATGAACGCTCGATGAGCATCAACCACTCGTCGAGGAACTCACGAGGTTCCTGGAACATGAAAATGCCGGGATCGGCCTGCTGGGAGGCAAACGGACATCGATCTGTGCTGCCTGGCTTGATGTGCCGATGCCTAGATGAGCTCGGGCAGAACGGCCTGCGGCCCCCCGGTCTCGCATGGACGGGACCCAGGAGAGGCGGCAGAGAAGGAGCTGAGGTGGCGCAAGCTGGACTTCATGGCGGTGAGCGGAGCGCCCCATTCCCACCTGCGCGTGGAGACCGCAACACCACCTGGCTCTCCCAGCCTCACCTGGGACCGAGAGACGCATCGCAGCGATCTAGGCGCGGCATCTTTCTGATCGCTACCTTCCGCCATTCCATGACTGCCCCTTCGGCCTCCTTCAGGACCGAGAAGGGACTGACCGTAGCCATGGGTTCCCTCTTTTCTCGCTCTTGCTACACTCATCGGAACCCCTGGACCAACGAGGTGAACACCATGCGTACTCATGCATCCCATGGGACTGGGAAGGGCCGGAGCATCATCCTTCTCCCGAGCTTTCTCTACCTGTTTTTCGTCGCTGTGGTGCTGCCCGGCTGCGGTGACGACACCGCGGGCAACCCGGACGCCGGAGGCAACCCTGACGCCGCCCAGCAGAGCGACGCAGGCATCCAGGATGCCTACGTTGACAATGGCCCATTGGACTGCGGTGTAGCGCCCCGGGACGGCGCTCTGTGCGTGCAGGGAAGGCTCTATGACTTTGCCACCGAGGCGCCCATCGGCATGCCATTCGAGGGGAGGATCATGAGCCTTAGAACCAGCTTCGGAGGCCCCCCTGCCACAAGGGACGACCCGGCTGCAGTGCGGGGAAGAGTTGTGTCAAGCGGTCGCTTTGCTGCCTGGACGAACCGGGACGATGACAACTGCATCTTGCTCCTTGACAGTTTCGAGGGCTATTCCTCGGCGCATACCACATTGAATTGCTACGCCTTCATGTTTTGGCGTCGACCCGAGGAGCCATTGCGGGTCTACGTCCCTTCGGATGAAGCACTCGGAAGCTGGGAGACATCCTATCCCGGTAGCTTGGTGTTCGGCAGTGACTGGCCTCTGGTTGTTGGTGTGTGTCGGAACTCTTTATGGCAGCCGATGCAAAGCGGTAACTTTGTGTTGGACTGGTCCGGAATCGAGTATGGACCCCATTTTGAACGATACGCTTTGTCGGCTGACCGCATGAGCATCGTTCAACCCTCGTTTTGGGTTGGAGGTGAAATTCCCGTGGGAGGTGCCACGGCGACTTTGGTCGAACTAGAGGAAACAAGCGGGTTGGTGAGTATGGGATTGTCCTGCCATACGGCCACCGAATCCAACAATTTTGATGATATTACCCTCGGCAGTAATTGGGTGTATCAGGAGCATGCTGAGATTCACATCCTGAACGGCTTCAAGTCCGAGGAATGAGAAGTTGGGGAAAGGAGCCCGTCATGCGTAGTGCCATCGCTCTCTGCCTGTTTGTCATATTGACCCACGTGGGATGCGCAGAACCCTCGAGGAAAGAGCAGCGCCGAGCTGAACTCGCATGGCCACCACCAGTCCCACCGGCGAGCTGTCCAGTATTTGATTGGGCAACCCCAACCTGGTTCGAGCACTACGTTCCGACGTCGGTCTCTTCAGATCCTATCTGCCGTGGTTGGCTTGCAGAGAAAGAGAAGTACCTCTGCTGGGCCTACTACTACTTCAACGCTGCCACTACCTTCAGCGCCGCCGGAGGCACCCCAGAGGAGCGCCTCTCTTTCTTTCGGGCCGCGGTGGAGACTCTCACCACGATGCTCTTCGATCTGGAGGACTACTATGGCCCTCAGTACACTTGGAACCCGGCATATACTGAGGACAAAGTGGTGATCAAGTGTGGAGGGGGAGGTTCTGGCGGCCTC
>JAVEWA010000204.1:0-10539 GCA_034004785.1 Polyangia bacterium | reverse complement strand
CGCGACGAGGCGAGGCGAGGCCTGCCGAGGCGAGGCCTGCCGCGACGAGGCCTGCCGCGACGAGGCGAGGCGAGGCCTGCCGAGGCGAGGCCTGCCGCGACGAGGCGAGGCGAGGCCTGCCGCGACGAGGCGAGGCGAGGCGAGGCGAGGCGAGGCGAGGCGAAGCCTGCCGCGACGCAGCGAGGCGTGCTGCGGCTCGGAGAAGGAAGGCGTGAATGCTTACCTTGCTTCGCCTTTCGACAACTCAAGGAGGACACAGCATGTCAAGGCTCGGGTATCACCTCTGCATCAGGCTGCGGGACCGCGGCGTCATCGCCAGAGACGCTGTGGAGCGGAGGCTTGTGGCTCGCGCAGTGCTCCGCCATGGCAAGGAGGCTGGGCTCCACAGCTTCGCCCTGCCCGACACGCATCTCCACATGGGGCAGCTCGGCGGTCATATGGCTCCTGGGGAGCTCTGCCGCCGAGTGGAGATCACTCTCACAAAGCAGCTTGGCCTGAAGGTGGGCTTCGAAATGCTCACTCCGATTCCAATCCGGGATCAGGCGCACCTGGAGCAAGTCGCCAGGTACATCCTCACTCAGCACGTGCGGCATCAGGTGGCGGCTGATCCCTTTCGCGAGTCAACCAATCTTCCGGACATCCTCGGGCTCCGCGTCATCGGCGGCGACTATTCTCTGAACAACCTTCGAAGCGTCTTGCCACGACTTACGTACGAGACTGTCCTTGCCTGGCTTGGGGCACAAGGCCTCCCGAGCCTGTCCGAGCCCCTCCTGCTGGAGCGTCTCGAGAGAGCGAAGGTAGCTCTTGGCGCCGAGACCCTGGCTACGACCCTGCGCGAGGCCGGCCTTCGCGCCGCGTGCCTCCCTGATCTCCTGGGCTCGCGGCCGCTCGTAGTGGCGACACGCCGCGCGCTCATCGAGGTCGCGGGCAACTGCCTCCCGCCGCGCCTGCTCGCCCTGGCCCTGGGCATTGATCCCGGGTCCCTGACATGGCTGCGAAGGCGACCTGCACGGCCCGAGCTAGTGAAGGCCATCCGGCTCCAGCTGTGCCTCGAGGATCTGATCTCCAAAGGACGCTCCGCAGCCTAGCGCTGCCTCGAAAAGCTCGCTTAGCGAAGACGGATCGAGGACAGATAGAAAGGCGAATCGGAGACGAACCAATGGTGCAATGAAGTCAGCTCTGGGCGATAGCGTACCTTCGATCCTAGTTGGGGCTCACCGGCTCGATCACTTCGAAGAAGAAAGACATGGAGACCTGGGGATCAGCCTCGCAGATGGCGCGGACCTCCAGAGGCCCGGGCTCGAGAAAGGTTATCCATGCCGCGTCGGGGTGCCTGGGATCGGGGATCACTCGAGCGCGCAGGGGCTCGGATGGGACGAAGCGGATGGGGTATCCGAAGGCCAGGCTCCCCGAGGGAGTGCGGCCCCAGGCGGCCAGGCGCACCGTGTCCCTGGGCTTGAACGCCAGGAAACCCTGGGCAGTGTGGCCCTCGAGCGCAATGAGGACAGGCGCATCCACCACGTCAATCTGGAGGGTACCGGTCGCGCCGCGCGGCCCCCAGAGATCCAGGATGGCCGTGGCGTCCTCGGCCTGGGCCCCGGACTCTCCGATGAGCAGCGAGGCCCGCTCGGTGTAGCCCACCCATCTGCTCGGGACCATCCCCTCGGAAACCGCGGTCACGCTTCCCTGGCCAGGGGAGAACGGGCTGTACACACCCAGGAGGGCCTCGCCCTGCTCTCCGCGCAGGGTAGTGAACGCCCGAAGCTCCCCGCCCGGAGCGAGGACCACCCGAGTCGCCGCCTCGGTGGGAAGCATCCAATCCCGCCTGTCCATGGCGGCGCTCCCCACCTGGACCATGATGGTCCTGGGCGCCACGACGTCCAGGAGCACCCGGTCCCAATCAGGACCATTTCCGTCTTTGAGCGACAGGGCAGAGAGGCCAGGACCATCGAATCGCACGCCATGAGGGAGAAGCCCGCCTGCCGCAGGGAGGATCTCCAGGTTGCTCGAGGAGGCCTCCCGGTCTGGAACCACGCCCAAGGGGATCTCTCCCTCTGGAGTCCGGAGGGCGAACCGCTGCGTGGTCCCCGCCGCAAAACGCGACCCGCTGTGATCCTTCCCTGGAAGCTGCTCGAAGAGGAACACTGCTCGCTGGTTTGCTCCGGGAGTGCCAGTGCCGCAGCCAATGCTCCAGTCCCAGGCATTGTCGGGCCAATCGAAGTCGAAATCGAAGTCGAAATCGAAATCGAGGTCAAAGTCGCAGGCAAAGAGCCCCACCACGCACAGGGCCACGATCCCTCTCCTTGAGAGCACGGTCCTGACGGGCTCTGGCTCGCGGACCAATGGGAACCTCTGCGAACCGCTCTCACCCTTGGGAGGAGCAGAGGGCCAGTAACAGGTTCGCATTGGAGCCTCCTTTGAATCGGAGCTGTGGCCTTCTCCTCATGCAATACTTCTGCCACAGGCAGGCAAGGTACGGACGCTGTGAACTGATGGCAGGATCGGGCCCGGTGGCCTCTCGCCCATACTCAGGAGAACATCAGGTGTCGGGCCAGATCAGGGCGAGGACACTGTCATTCCTCGAAGAGGACCCAACCCCTGTTGAACACTGGCAGAAGAAAAGTCCGCGCGTCCATGGCTCTGAGGGCGGGGCCTGGCGTTGCCGAGGCTGTGAAGCCAGCTCACAGGTGTGACGCCGCCGACACAGGTTGCCCGGACGATTAGGCAGCTCGGGCAGCGCTGGCAGCGCGGCCCGCGCGCTAACCGTACTTGTGCAGCACGAGCTGCTCGTAGAGATCGATGCCCCGTGCGTTCAGACGGACGCTGCGAACCTGCTGGCCGTCCTCTCCAAGGGTGACGTTCAGGTAGCCGAACTCCCCGAGGTAGCGGAGCTCCGGGCCGAGCTGCTGGTGGCCAGGGACAGCCGAGAGGCGCTCGGTGAGCGCCTCCACCTGGAGCTCTGCGAAGGCGTTCTTCTGCCACTCGGCGTAGAGCGCGTCGAAGATGGCGCGGCGCAGGGTCCAGTCGAAGCCCTGACCGCCCCTTGACGACATGAGGGGCCCCGCCATGCGGAAGATCTGCCGCCCAGCCACCGGGTTGATCAGGGCCCCGAAGGCCAGCCACAGGGCAAGCGCCGCCAGGGCGATGGTCACGATCCCGATGGGCGCGTCCAGGGCGCGGGTGGAGGTGACGCTCTTGGCGATTCGCAGCACGAAGAGCAGGTCGATGTCCACGAGGAACAGGAAGAGGAGCTTGCTATAGAACCCGAAGGCATAGGTGAGGGCCACGAAGATGGCGAAGAGCACTATCTCGGTGGCCAGCCCCACCGCGTGATCCGGAACCAGGCCCTTGGCGACGGAGTCCAGGGCCCAGCCGTTGAAGATCCAGAGGAAGGCGAAGGCAGTGAACACCGTGCCAGAGAGCACGTTGCGGTTCGCCAGGCACATGAGGCCGCAGAGCATCTGGCAACCGGCCCCGAAGAGGTAGGCGAACATGGCCGCGGTCTTGAGCCCCGCAGGGGTCAGCCCATAGCCAAAGGTCGAAGGCACGAGGGCGGCGCAGCCTATCGCCAGCCCGAGGAGGCCGAGTGGGACCGGGTTGCCGAAGATCTCCCTCCCCGGCGCCAGCTCGATTCGATTGACCATGGCGAAGACTCCGTATCGGATCAAAAAAGTTTGGGGACGCCGGGCCCAGGGGAAGCTGCCTCCCTTGGCCCCGGCGCCCCGGGAAAAAACGTCGCCCCTTGGGGGCGAGAGGCACTCCTAGCGGCCCATGGCCGAGGAGGCCAGCTCGGAGGCCCGGCGGGTGGCGCCCTGGGCCGCGGTCATCCACTCCTTGGTGAGCTGGTGGCCATAGGCAAGCTGGTCCTTCAGGAGCCGGGCCACCTCGTCCACTGTGGAGCTCATCTGAGAAACGAGCTGCTCCTGCCGGCTGCCCATCTCCTTCAGGGCGCCCTCCATGCGGGTCCACTGCTCATCCATGAGCTTCTTGATGGCGGCCGTCTGCTGCTCGCCAAACTCCTTGATGTCCTGGGTCGCGTTCTTGGTCATTGCTGTCTCTCCTTTGGGTGACTCGGTCTCGCTCGAGACCTTCACTTGGTTGTTCTCCCTGCCCGGGCCGCCCGCTCTAGCCTCCGGTCTCGCGCTCCGGAGCAATGGGCCGCCCACTCAGGGCATTGTGCGCTTGCGAAGTAAATATTGAGCACCCGGCCTCGAATGTCAACAGGAAATTTTGCCCTGGCACAATTTATTGAGCATCCATGGGCAAATATATCTATATATCCAACATATAAACGGGGGCGAAGGTGGAGAAAAAGTTTTGCGTTGGCGAAATCGCCATTGACCTTTTATTGTGCGTGTGCATAATCCAGCTTGTTCGACAGCGAGCAGGGCCCCAAGGGGGCCTGCCCCTGACGAGAGCGAGCAGGGCCCCAAGGGGGCCTGCCCCTGACGAGAGCGAGCGGGGCCCCCCTCGAACCTGCCCCGATGGATCGTGCGATGCCCCTTGGGGCGAGAAAGAGAGGCTCTAGATGGTGCACGGAAACTGGCTGGCCAAGTGGGCCCTGGTGGCGCCCCAAAAGAAGGCCATCGTGGATCTCGCGAGCGGGCGCTCCTTCACCTACGCGGAGCTGAACGGCCGCGCCGATCGGCTGGCGGCACTATTAATGAAGCGCTTCGGCGTGGGCTTTGGCGACCGGGTGGCGGTGATCGGCGCAAACCGGATCGAGCAGGTTGACCTGCTCTTCGCCCTTGGAAAGCTGGGCGCCATGCTGGTGCCGATCAACTGGCGCCTCTCGCCCGGCGAGGTGGCCTTCATACTGAAGGACTGCGAGCCCAAGCTGCTGCTCTGGAGCGCCGACGTCTCAGCCACCGCCAAGGCCCTCAAGGACGGGCTCTTCGATGGGCAAATGGTGGGGCTCGACGACCAGGGCGAGGCGGGCTTCGGGGCCCTGCTCGCACAGTACGACGCAAATGACCCCGCCCTTGCGATCACCACCGAAGGCATCGTGGAGGACACGCCCCTCCTGCTCCTTTACACGAGCGGCACCACCGGGCGGCCAAAGGGCGCCCTGCTCACACATGGCACCGTCACCTGGAACGCGGTGAACACCTCAACCGGCTGGGATCTACGCCACGACGACGTGACCATCACCCACACGCCCTTCTTCCACACCGGGGGCTGGAACGTGCTCACCCTGCCCCTCCTCCACCGGGGGGCCACGGTGGTGCTGGCCGAGCGCTTCGATCCCGGCGAGACCCTGCGGGCCATTGGTGAGCAGGGCGTGACCGTGCTCTTCGCCGTGCCCACCATGTTCCAGATGATGCTGGACGACCCCGCCCTGGCGAGCGCAAGCCTGGGCTCGGTGCGCTTCTTCATCAGCGGGGGCGCGCCCTGCCCCATCCCTCTCATCGAGGCCTTTGCCAAGCGGGGCGTCACCTTCAAGCAGGGCTACGGCCTCACCGAGGTGGGGCCCAACTGCTTCGTGCTGGACGCCCGGGACGCCATCCGCAAGGCAGGGGCCGTGGGCTTCCCGGTGCTCCACTTGGACACCAGGATCGTGGACTCCTCTGGCCGGGAGGTGGCACGAGGCGTGGTGGGCGAGCTTCAGCTACGTGGGCCCACGGTTTGCGCCGGCTATTTCAGGAACCCGGAGGCCACCGCCAAGGCGAAGAGCGCCGACGGCTGGTTCTCGACCGGGGATCTCTTCCGGCAGGACGAAGAGGGCTACCACTACGTGGTGGGACGCCTGAAGGAGATGTACATCAGCGGCGGCGAGAACGTGTACCCCGCCGAGGTGGAGCGGGTGCTCTACCAGCTCGAGGCGGTCATCGAGGCCGCGGTGGTGGGCGTGCCAGACGAGCGCTGGGGCGAGGTGGGGCGAGCCTTCGTGGCCCTGGACCCGAAGATCGGCCCGAAGCCCTCGCCAGAGGAGATCCTAGCGCACTGCCGCGCCAACCTGGCGCGCTACAAGGTCCCCAAGCACCTCACCATCCTCGAGAGCTTGCCCAAGGGTCCCTCTGGCAAGATATTGAAGCAGGCCCTGGTCTCCTGAGCCCAATTACCCGCCCAGACCTGGAGGAAGCACAGATGAGCGAAGAGCGAACCAAGGATAGCGCAGGGACTCGGGAAGCCGCGCCCTCGGAGCCGAGGATCTCGGAGCAGAAGACCTCGGAGCAGAAGACCTCCGAGAAAAAAGCCTCGGAGCAGAAGACCTCCGAGCAGAAGACCTCCGAGAAAAAAGCCTCGGAGCAGAAGACCTCCGAGCAGAAGACCTCCGAGCCCGAGGCCAGCGGGCCCGGACCCTCGGATCCCCACGCCCGAATGGTGGAGGCCCTGGCCCAGGGCGCCCGCGCGGCCACCGAGGCCATGCAGCGCATGATGGAGGCCGCCGCCAAGGCCGCCGTGCTCGGCGCTGATGCTCTCGCCAGCTCGGCCTCGGCGGGCGGCGCCTCCGCAGCCCAGGCCGCGACAGATCCCCAGCAGGCCATGGCGGGCTTTGTGGCTGGCTGGGGGCAGGCCCTCGAGCAGCTCGCCTCTCTCCAGGCCGGCTTCCTGAAGGGTCTCCTGGAAGACCTGCCCGAGACCGGCCGCCAGCGCCTCGGCGCGGCCTGCTTCTCCCAGCTCGAGCGGCTCGCAAAGACCAACTGGGAGGAGGAGCTGCGCAGGTTCAGCGAGCTCCCCTCGGCCATGACCGAGCAGGTGGGACGCGGGGATCCCGAGCGGCTGGCCGGGCTCTTCGCCACCATGACCAAGGAGTACCTGGCGGATCTGGAGAGCCTCAAGGCGAGCGCAGGCCCGACGGATCTCTCGCGCATCACCGCGGCCCTGGCGCGGGTGGCGGGCGGGGCCCCGGACGCCGAGGCCCAGCGGGTCATGGAGCGGCTCACTGAGGCCATGTCGGTCAAGGCGCGCTACGGCACCGAGTACTACGCCGATCCGGACAAGACGCCCGTTGGACAGACCCCGAGGGAGCTGGTGCACCAGCAGGGCAAGATCAGCCTCTACCACTACCTGCCCGGCCCGGGCGCCCCCCCGAGGCGCGGCGATCCGGTGCTGCTCGTCTACTCCGTGATCAACAAGCCCTACATCCTGGACCTGCTGCCAGGCTACTCCTTTGTGGAGCACCTCCTCGCCGAGGGCCTGGACGTGTACCTCGTGGACTGGGGCCCGACCGAGCCCGGGGACCGGACCACCACGCTGGACAGCTACATCGATCCAGGGATCACGGGGTGCATGGCCGCCATCCGGGAGCGGACCGGCGCCCAGCGCGTCTCGCTCTTCGGCCACTGCATCGGAGGCAACCTCGCCCTGATGGCCGCGGCTCTCAGGCCCGAGGAGGTGGGGCGGATCGTCACCCTCACCACCCCCATGACCGCGGCCGAGGGAGGCGTGGTGTCGGTCTGGACGGACCGGGACGTGCTGCCCATCGACGCCATCCTGGACACCTACGGCCACATGCCCGCCAAGCTCATCCGCTACACCTTCATCGCCCTCAAGCCCTACTACGAGGTGATGAAGTGGAAGATGTTCCTGGAGAAGCTGGGGGACGACCAGGTCATGGGCCTCTTCTACCCGGTGGACCGCTGGGCCAACGAGAACGTGGACATCCCTGGGCTCGTGTTCAAGAAGTTCATCGAGGAGGTCTTCCACGCCGACCGCTTCCGCAAGGGAGAGACGCGAATAGGCGGCCAGAAGGTGGACCTGAAGGCCATCCGCTGCCCGGTCATGAACCTCGCCGCCACCAGGGACTGGATCGTGCCTCCCGAGTCGGCCATCGTGCTCGAGAACATGGTGGGCAGCGAGGACTACCGCTACGTCAGCATCGAGGGCGCCCACGTGGGCATCATGATCGATCCCCGCTCGAGGCCCATCTGGACCGAGATGAGCGACTTCCTCCTGGGCAAGTAGCAGTCAGCATTCACCCACATATCGAGCAGTCAGCTCTCTCAGGAGGTGGTCAGTGCCCCTCCAAAATGGTATCCTTGAGACGGTTTAGTCCTAACCCAGAGGGAGGAACAGAGATGACTGCTAGAGGTTCGAGTGGTAGGGTCGGCCAGCGGCCAGCGGCCCTTTGTGGTCATGGCTCAAGCCGGCCATCTTGTTGCTTACCATTCTAACAACCGCCCCTTTGGCTCGGGCGAGCCCGCAGCTCGTTCGGGATGACGACTACTTCCGATGGGATGCCGCGATGGTGCGGTATGGTGGGCAGGTCGTGACCGTCGATTTCACGACCCCATCCTACAATCAACAGGGCCAGCTCTGTGCATTGTTTACGAAGACCGCTGCCATGGAGGTGGAGGTCGCCATTGCCTCCACGTTCAGGTGGCCAAGTGAACCGGGCTGGGCCCAGTTCACCACGAGCGTTGGATGGGGCGGTTGGGGGCAGGCTGATCTCAGGCGCGGCTTTCGACTCTCCATTCGAGACATCTACGGCTGTTTGGGCAACTGGCAGCATTTGATTTTCATGCAGCATCACGGGGTGGTTGAGGGCTGCCTGAACCCGTACAACCAGTATGACCCCCTGCTAGGGCGAGATACTTATGAGTCCGACCCGCGGGTGTGCGAGCGTTGTGGACGCCTGCTGGACCTCGATCCTCGGCAGGTTCCCAATTGCTCGCCCTGGCAGCACGGCTCCGACCGAGTGCTTTACTACCGCAGTACCGGTTGGTCGCATTTGATGGATGTGACGGGTGACAAGAGCAGCGCTGATCTACGCAGGCTCGCGGCACACATCTTCGATGGAGGGCCAGTGATAGCGGAGCTATTACCCTTCTACCAGGACCGCACATGTCATTCGTGGGAGCGAAACGCGACCAAGGGACACGCCGTGCTCCTGATCGGATATGACGTTCCCCAGGACGCACTCTTGGTGAGTGATCCGCAGAGCGGCGAGCCCTTCTACTGGATTTCCTACAGTGACTGGGCGGGCACCTACCTGCCTGACGGTTCTGGATCTGGCTGTGACCTGCGCGGCCAGAAGCTGTCGCAGATTGGCGACGCTCTGCTTCCATTGCCAGTCGTGTGGGGAGACATCGACGACCCGGCGATAGGCCCGACTGCTCCTGACCTCTCGAGCAACTTTGACCGGGTCTGCACTCTGTTGACTCCGGATGGCGATGAGGACGGGGACGGCGTGGACATCTTCAACGACAATTGCCGCGGCACGTATAATCCGGATCAGGCCGACATGGACTTGGACGGAGTGGGGGACGCCTGTGACAATTGTGCAGGTCTTCCCAACCAAGACCAGGCCGATCTGGACGGAGATGGGATTGGCAATGCCTGCGACGGTGACATCGACGGCGACGGAGTTCCCAATGCCTATGACTGCCACCCATATCACTACACGCACACCGAGACCGGTGCGCCCGACGATCCCATTTGGCGGGACATGGATGACGATGGAGTGTGTGAGCTTCAAACCACCAGCCCATATCGGAATGCAGTGGATCGGTGCCTACAACGATGTCACGTCGCAGCCGCGCTGGATCCACGGATCGACCTCAAACCGTGCCAAGACCGCTGCCCTGCTGACAACTGCCCGACCTGGCGGGAGATCCCCGAGCTGCCATCGTGCCAGACCAGCCTGGTGAACCAACGGCTCGGCTTGCCTGCCGAGCCGGAGTGCGTCGCCCTGTATGCGAACCCTGGTCAGACCGACACCGACGACGACGGTGTTGGAGATCACTGCGACAACTGTCGCTGGAAGGGCAATCCCGATCAGGTGAACTCGGATGCCGACGAGCATGGAGATGCCTGCGACAACTGCCCGGAAGTTTCTAACCAAGACCAGGCAGACTGGAACGCCGACGGCCTAGGCGATGCCTGGCAGGACACGGACGACGACGGGGTGATCGACCTGTACGACTGCGAGCCGGGCAGCGGGATGCTTGCGTACGACCTCGACACCGACGGTGTCTGTGAGCCGGAGCCAGGCTTCAACCAGGCAGACTGCGAGCTGGACTGCCACACCAACTACGGCGAAAGAGGACTCGATCCAGCTCGGTGCGTCGCTCGCTGCGCGGCCATGGACAACTGTCCCTGTCGAGAACCGGCCGCCTGCCCCACATCTGAGCCCTACCAGCAGTACCTCGAAGGGTACTACCAGCAGCACTGCGTCACCCATAAGAACTGCATCGACAGCGGCGAGGCTGACTGCGGTAGCCGAACCTCTGCCGACATCTGCCACGCCTTCTTCTCGAACCCCGATCAGGCCGACACCAACCGGAACAACGTGGGAGATCGCTGCGAGTCCACTCCGCGCGGCCGCATCGCGGCCTTCTACCCTGACAGGATCGCGCACCATGACAAGGGGCACGTTTGCATAAGCCGTGCGCAGCATTACTACGTGGAGGTAGCCACGGAGGGTGGGACCATCAGCGCTCACGGACGACTGGTGAAATTCCATCCCCTGTACCAGCGCACTTCGGTGGGGGCTTGTGGGTGCACGGCAAACGAAATTCAAAACGGCGAGTGTGACGACGAACGCCATTGCCCAACTGGCGACGAGTACAACTCTGCTGGCCGCCTCGCCTGGGA
>JAVEWA010000203.1:0-10585 GCA_034004785.1 Polyangia bacterium | reverse complement strand
GAGCCGTCGTTCACCCCGTCGTCGCAGGCCTCCACCGAGGACACCACCCCGTCGCCGCACTCCGAGGTGCAGATCGAGGGCGCCCTGTTGAAGTTCGTGAGGGTCAGGCGGTAGCTGGAGGCCGTGGTGTGGCGCTCGGCCTGGAAGACCACCGCCTCGTAGATGCCGCCGAGCTGGAGACCGAGGTTGGCAGCCACGCCAGAGTCGGAGAGATCCACGCTCCCTAGGGTGGCGCCGTGCACCCCGCCGATGTCCACGGCCAGGCGGCCGTTGATGAACACCCAGACGTCGTCGTCTCCCCTGAAGGTGAGGACCTCGGTGCCGTTGTAGGCGAACCAGTAGCGGACCTCGCTGGTGAAGTGGAAGTTGTGCCCGTTCGTGAGGGGGGGCTCGCAGGGGCTCCCGCCGCAGTCTTCGGACACAAAGCCGATGCTGTCCACTGGGAAGAAGGCCCCGCTGTCGAACTCGTAGGCGCCGCCTCCGATGGCGGGCAGCACCAGGCTCTGGGCGTAAACCCGGTTGTAGTTCGGGTCGGAGACGTACCAGCGGTCGAAGGAGGCCTGGTCCTGGGTGGCGACGCTCGCCACCCACTGGGGCTTGCCGTTGGGCCCCAGATCATTCAGCACCATGCCCGTGACCAGGCCCGTGTTGAAGCACTCGAAGTCCGGGTGCCCGTAGGGCGCCACCGCTCCAGGTGTGCCTTCCAGGGGCCTCGCGCTCGTGCCGCAGGACGCCACGAAGTCCCGCACGGTGATGGGAAGGACCACCTCGGGCGGATCAGGCAATGGCACCTCCTCGCAATCGAAGCCCACCTCCACCGTGCAGGACGCGGAGCAGCCGTCGCCGGAGAGGGTGTTGCCGTCGTCGCACTCCTCCGGGGTCCACCGCACTCCGTCGCCGCAAACCGCAGTACAGGCGCCGTTCGAGCAGTCCGGCTCCCTCTTGCATGACGGCGTGCAGCCGTCCCCCACGTCCAGGTTCTGGTCGTCGCACTCCTCGGTGCCCTGGACCAGGCCGTCGCCGCAGATTGTTGGCAGGCAGTCCTGTCCCGGCACCGGGCAGTGGAAGCCCTCCTCCAGGCGGCAGCTCGCATCGCAGCCGTCGCTCGGGTCGTTGTTGCCGTCGTCGCACTGCTCGAAGCCGGCCAGCAGGCCGTCGCCGCAGGCCAGGGCAACGCAGGCAGCGCCCATCACCGGGCAGGTCCAGCCGGGCTCCACCTGGCAGGCGGCGCTGCAGCCGTCTCCTGGGTTGGTGTTCCGGTCGTCGCAGGTCTCGCTCCCCTCGATCCTGCCGTTGCCGCAGACCACGATGCGGACGCAGTCTTCCCCTGGGGTGGGGCAGGCCCAGTCCGGCTCCACCTCGTCGCAGGCGGCGGAGCAGCCGTCGCCCGAGGCGGTGTTGCCGTCGTCGCAGGCCTCTCCGGCGCTCCGGATCCCGTCGCCGCACCGGGGCGCGGCGGCGTCGCCCACGGGCGAGGCGTCCGAGGGGTCGCCCGAGTCGAGGTGGCTAGCGTCGGAGGTGCCGCCGTCTCCGGGCCCTGGGTCTTTCCCGGGCCCGCAGGCGCCAAGGATGAGCAGGGTGAGGCCGAGGCACGGCAATAGCCCTGGAGACACTGTGAGTAAAAACTTACGAGCAAGACTAGTGATCATGTGGAGTCTCCTAGTGGAAAGCACGATCGAAGCCATATGATAGCGCGTTTGGCGGTGGTCACCGAGGGAAAGGTTTCCGTCCGAGGGATTCACCGGGAGACCTCGGACCGGGGCGGTGCCGGGCGGCAGTGCGGAGCAGTGGAATGGGCTGGGCGGCCGAGGAGAGAAGATGGCAGGGCGGCGAGGAGGATGGCGCGAGGACTCCCCTCGCGCGGCGGGGCTGGCAGATGTTGCTGGCTACTTCGCCGCGAGGGTCCTCGAGGCCTTCACCATCACGTCAACCTGATCGCGGTCGTACATGCCCATGCCGTCGGACTGCACGTAGTACTTCTGCTCGCCCACCTTTACCACGAGGGCGAAGAGCACCACGTCCTTGCCGGCCATGTCCTTGGTCCAGATCTGGAGCTCGGGCTCGTCGGCGAGCTTCTTCTTCAGGAGCTTCTTCTCGAAGGGGATGATGAGGTTGTCTCCCCGCGCTCCGAAGATGTCCTTCTGGATCTGGAGGCCGAAGGCGTCGCCCTTGCGAACGAAGATCAGGTTGGTGCCCTTCACCTCGGCGCCCTCTGGGGCCTGCATGGTGAGCCCGAGGGCTGGCAGGGGAGTGGGCACCATCTTCAGGGGCGCGGCCTTCTTCTTCTCGTCGCCCCCCTTGGAGTCAGAGCCATCTTTCTTGCCGCAGCCCACCATGACCATGGTAGCGATCGCGAGCAGGCAGAGCGTGGTGGATAGTCTTCGCATCGGGTCCTCCTTGGCCGGCCCTGGCCGGCGCGCTGGTTTGCCGGGCCTATGAATGCCACAGGTGGCGCTGGGCGTCGAGTGGGGGGGCGCGGCCTCTGCCAGGGGGCGGCCGGAACACCGTTCGGGGGCCCGCTTCGGGGTGTCTCGGGGGGGGGCTCCGAGAATTGCGTTGTGCCGCCCGAGGCAGGGCTTGTATGCTGAGACGAATTCACCTGTTTCAAGGGAGGTGTGCGATGCGTGGTGTTCTTGTTCGGGTGCTTTCCGGCCTGCTGCTCTGGTCACCGATCGTCTCTTGCGGTGACGACGACGGCGGTTCGAACCAGGTCAACAACAACAACCAGGGGGCGCAGTGCGGCAACGGGGTGACGGAGGGCATCGAGCAGTGCGACGATGCCGCGGCCAACAGCGACACCGTGCCTGATGCCTGCCGCACGGACTGCAGGCTCGCCCACTGTGGAGACAGCGTCACGGACACCGGCGAGGACTGTGACGATGGGCCCGCCAACAGCGACATCGTGCCCGACGCATGTAGGAGCGACTGCACCAATCCCCGCTGCCAGGACGGAGTCGTGGACGTCAGCCACGGGGAGACCTGCGACGATGGCAACGACGTCCTCGGGGACGGCTGCAGCGATCAGTGCCAGGTGGAGTACTGCGGCAACGGGGTCATGGATCCTGGCGAAGAGTGCGACGACGGTAACTTCCTGCCGGGCGACGGATGTGGGCCCACCTGCCGGCTCGAGATCTGCGGCAACGGCTTCTACGATCCAGGGGAGGCCTGCGAGGACGGCAACCACGCGAGCAACGACGGCTGCTCGAGCGGCTGCACCAGGGAGTCCCCCACCTTCATCAAGTGGGCTGCAAGACCCGACGCGACCCATGGGGCAACTGGCGCCTATCACGCCGGCCTGGGCGAGCTCGTGGTGCTCACGGGGGAGGACATCCCCAAGACGCTCGGATTCGACGGCCAGGGCTGGCGAGATATGTTCTCGGTGGACAAGCCAGAGAAGCCCGACGGCAATAACATCGCCTACGACAGCCTGAGGCAGCGGCTGGTCGCCTTTGGAGGGATCTATTCGAGCGGATTTCCATCCGACAGGACCTGGGTCTTCACCGGTGGAAGCTGGGTCAGGCTGACTCCGGCCCACAGCCCGCCTCCGGTGTCCGGCCACGCCATGGCCTACGACCACCTCCGCGACCGCGTCGTGCTGTTCCTGGCGAGCGAAGGCCTGCCCAATCCTCCCCCCGAAACCTGGGAGTTCGACGGGACCGACTGGACGAAGATTGTCACGAACAACCTGCCGCCGAGGCGTTTGCGTGTCCCAATGGTCTTCGATGGGGGGCGCGGCCGCATGGTGCTCGTGGGCGGAAACGCGGCCTCCGGTGCCAACGTGGACACCTGGGAGTACGATGGCGTGGACTGGGTGAACATGACCCCCGCGGGCAGCTCGCCCACGCAACGATGGGGCCACAACATGGCCTACGATCCGACCCGGCAGCGCGTGGTGCTCTTTGGAGGTCTCGTCTCGGGCATGTCGGTGGGCGACACCTGGGAGTATGACGGATCAACCTGGACGCAGAGAAGCTTTGGGACCGAGCCCCCCTCGCGGAGCAGCGCGGTCATGGACTTCCACGAGGTTCTGGGCGAGGTGGTCATTGAAGGCGGCAGCAGCTCCTACGGGCCCAGGCAGGACACCTGGCGCTACGACGGCGCTCGCTGGCTCCAGGTCACGTATGAGCTGCCGCCTTTGCTTAACGGAGGGGTCATGGCCTTTGACTCCGACCTGGGGCGGGCAGTCCTGTTCGGGGCCTCGGGGGGCCAGGCCCAGACCTGGTTCCTGCGGGGCGGCGCCTGGTCCCGCGACGGGGCGTCGGCGCAGCCCACGCCGCTCGTGGACGGGGCCATGGTGTACGACTCACTTCGGGAGCGCATGGTGCTCTTTGGTGGCCACGTGAGCTTCGATGCCCGGAACGAGACCTGGGAGCACGACGGCTCGGCCTGGAGCCTGAGTAACCTCCCGAGCTCCCCATCGCCGCGCTACAAGCACGGCATGGCCTATGACGCCTCCCGCGGACGCTTGGTGCTCTTCGGAGGCCGTGTTGGCCCGGGGCTGAGCGGCGGGGACACCTGGGAGTACGACGGAACACAGTGGACCGAGGTGCTCACGAGCGCCGCTCCCGAGCCGAGGCAAGGGCTACGCCTCGCCTACGATAGCGACCGGGAGAGGGTTGTCTTGTTCGGCGGAACGACCGGGCCGGATGACTACAACGACCTCTGGGAGTACGACGGGCTGGATTGGACCGAGATCCAGACCGGCTATGCGCCCATCCCGCGCTCTGACCATGGTCTCGAGTTTCACCCAGGGATCGGCCGGCTGGTGATGTATAGCGGCAGCGCTTCCATGCCGACAGATCCCATTGGAGACATGTGGGAGTTCGACGGGCTCTCCTGGAGCCAGCTCCCCGCGACGCAGGTGTTTCCGCCTGTGGCGAGCCCTCTCGGCATGGTCTTCGATCCAGTCGGCAGCCGGGTGCTCCTGCTGTTCTATGGCTATGAGCTCTGGTCCTACCGCTACCAGGACCGCTGGCCGGTCGAGGCCTGCTCGAACGGCGTGGATGACGACGCCGACGGAGCGGTGGACTGCGAGGATCCCGACTGCTCGGGACGGGCATGCGGGGGCGGGGGAGTCTGCGTGGCGGGCGTCTGCGCGGCGCCGTGATTGGGGCGCCAAGGACGCCGAGCACCTTTATTTTTCACGACTCTTCCGATATCGTGTGGCCGCGGCGATAGACAGTGAGCCGCGCCCAAGGAGAAGACATGACCCAAAGACGCTGGATGGGACTTGGCCTGCTCGGGTTGTTCGCTTGCAGCGCCCTCCTCTTCACGGGCCCTGCCCACGCGGCCTGGCCGCCCCCGGACGACGACGGGCTGGATCTCAGCGACCCGCAGTACTGGCCGAACGATCCAGGATACGAGTCCACCTGGGAGCACTTCAGCTTCGTGCCCTCGCAGGTGGCGAGCCGGGTGGGGGCCTACAGCCCCTACGAGCTGGACATCGGCGTGGGGGTGCACGCCGACCGGGCCTGGCAGAAGACCACTGGAGATCGGCGGGTGATCATCGCGGTGCTCGACTCGGGCATCCGGTGGCACGAGCGGGAGCTCGTGAACAAGTTCTACCTGAACCGCGGGGAGCTCCCCCCGCCCGACGCTGGCTGCACCGGGGACGGCACCGAGCACGACGTGAACGGAGACGGCTACTTCAACGTGCAGGACTACACCACCGACACGGGCGTGGAGAGCCCAGTGAACGTGTGCGACACGCGGCTGCTCGCCTACCCGGGCGGGTGGGACACCAACAACAACGGGCACCTGGATCCCCAGGACCTCATCCGGATCTTCTCGGACGGGGTGGACGACGACGACAACGGCTACATCGACGACATCTCTGGCTGGGACGTGTACTTCAACGACAACGACGCCGAGGACGACACCGACTACGGCCACGGCACCGGGGAGGCCAAGGACTCGGGCGGCGAGGGCAACAACGGCTTCGGCTCCATCGGCGTCTGTCCCGATTGCAGCATCCTCATGGTGCGCTCCGGCGAGTCCTACATGACCGACGTGAACGACTTCGCCATGAGCGTGACCTTCGCCGTGGACTCCGGGGCCTCCGTCGTCCAGTCGGCCCAGGGCTCCTACAACAACTCCAACTTCAGCCGGGCCGCCATCGACTACGCCTGGGACCACGACGTGACGCTCATCATGAGCGCCGCGGACGAGAACAGCTTCCACCACAACTTCCCGGGCAGCGTGAACCACACCATCTACGTCCACTCCATCCAGCACGACACCAGCAACTGGCAGGAGGCCAAGACCTTCCTGAACTACTGCAACTGCACGAACTACGGCGCGCAGCTCGCCCTTTCAACCCCCGGGGCGAGCTGCTCCTCCGAGGCGGTGGGGCGCACCTCGGGCATCGCCGGGCTGATCTACTCCATGGCCCTGAAGGAGGACGTGCCCTTCCCGGGCGGGGCGCCCAAGCCCACCGACCACTTCGGCGCGCGCAGGCTCCGCTCCGACGAGGTGCGGCAGCTCCTCATCCAGACGGTGGACGACATCCACGACGCCAACACTCACGACGACCCGGAGCGCTACCCCACCCGCGAGGGATGGGAGATGCGCTTCGGCTACGGCCGCACGAACGTCGGCCGCGCGGTGCGCGAGATCGAGAAGGGGCGGATCCCGCCGGTCGTGGACATCGTGGAGCCGCAGTGGTTCGAGCCGCTCTACCCGGAGCAGACCCCCACGGTGGTCCTCACGGGGCAGATCTCCTGGCGCGACGACTACGACTCGGTTGACTACGTGGTGGAGTGGGCGCCTGGCATCGAGCCGGACGACGACGACTTCACGCCCCTTGCCCAGGGGCAGGGGGTCACCGCCCCCATCGTCGGGCAGCTCGCCACCTGGGACATCTCGAGCCTCACGGTGGAGAACCCCGACCAGCCGCCGCCGGACCGGCACGTGAACCGCCACATGGTGACGCTCCGCATCCGGGTGACGACCAACTCCAGCATATCCGAGCTGGACGGCGTGAAGGCCGAGCTCCGCAAGGGCGTATGGGTGGTCAGGGATCCGGATCTACTGCCCGGGTTCCCCATCTACATCGGCGCCTCGGGGGAGAGCCCGCCCAAGACGGCCGACATCGACGACGACGGCGTGCGCGAGATAGTCTATGTGGACGGCGACGGCTGGATCCACGTCATCAAGGGCGACGGCAGCTACGCCGAGGGCTGGCCCCAGCCCATGAACCGCATGCCCTACCTGGATCCGGCGAACCCGGCGTCCCACAACGCCTCCTACGCCTTCCAGAGCGGTGAGATGAGCGACGAGGTGCCCTCGGGCACGGCGCACCTGGCGCCCGCCATTCACGACATCGACAACGACGGCGAGCTGGAGATCGTGGTGACCAACCTCGAGGGTTTCGTCCTCGTCTTCGATCCCGCGGGTAATCTCAAGCCTGGCTTCCCGGTTGAGATCGACAGATCCCTCACCTTCGACGCGCGGGAGGACCGGAACATCGAGTCGAGCATCATGGCCTCGGCGACCCTCGAGGACCTGGACGGGGACGGCGACTTCGAGATCATAGTCGCGGCCCAGGACGGGCACGTCTATTGCTGGCACCACGACGGCGGCCTGGTGTCCGGCTTCCCGGTGAAGCTCTTCGTGGAGGGCGACACCGACTTCGCGCGCTCCATCTCCGCGCCCTCGGTGGGCGACATCGACGGCGACGGGCAGGTGGACATCCTCGTGGGCTCGAACCAGTCCCACAGCGAGCGGGGCTCCTTCTTCGCCATCCGGGCCACTGGGAACGACCACTCCGGCGGGCCCTTCCTGCCCGGGTTCCCCATCCGGGTCCTGTCGGCGAACCTGCTCCCCTACGTTGGCACGGGCATCGCGGGCACCGCGGCGGTGGCGGACGTGGACGGGGACGGCCGCATGGAGTTCGCCATCTCCGGCGTTGGGAGCCCCACCCAGATCTTCGACGGGGACGGCTACCTGTGGAAGGCCATGGAGAACGGCGTGCCCTCCATCCCGGAGAAGGCCTTCGGGCCCGGCTCGGACTCCGACGACATGCCCCTGATGATCTTCTTCACGAACCCTGTGTTTTCGGACCTGACCAGCGACGGCAGGTTGAACCTCCTGCAGGGCGGCGGGGGCCTGCTCATCGCCGCGGCCATGGCGGCGGGCGGAACCAGGGTGGACTTCGACCACCTCCTCGGCGTCTGGGACGCCAAGCAGGGCCGGTTCCTCCATGACTTCCCGAGGCGCGTGGAGGACTACCAGTTCTTCCTGTCTCCGGCGGTGGCCGACATCGACGGCGACGGCCACCCGGAGGCCATCCACGGCTCGGCTGGCTACTACGTCCACGCGTGGAACTACAGGGGAGTGGAGCCCACGGGCTGGCCCAAGTTCACCGGGGGCTGGATCGCGGCTTCCCCGGCTGTTGGCGACATCACCGGCGACGGCTTCCTCGACGTGATAACAGGCACGAGGGACGGCTGGCTCTTCGCCTGGAGGACCACCGGGTCGGTGGACGGCCGCATCGAGTGGGAGAGCTACAAGCACGACAACCGCAACACGGGCAACTACCACACGCCCCTCGAGCAGGGCACCATCGAGGTCACAATCAACCCGGACATCGACGGCGACCTGATCCCCAACGACGAGGACTGCGACCTCGACGGCGACGGCATCGACAACCTGGAGGATGACGACGTGGACGGCGACGGCGTGCCCAACGACTGGGACTACGACGACGACGGCGACGGCATCCAGGACGAGGATGACCCCACGCCCCTCGGCCCCTCGGGCGACGAGTGCCGGCAGCCCCCCTCCAAGAAGAAGGGCTGCGACTGCGCCGCGGGCGGCTCGGGCCCGGACGCCGGGCTCCCCATCGTTCTCCTTTTCGGCCTCATCGTCATTGGCCTACGCCGGCGGCGCTGAGGTCCATCCTGGGCGGCGGGGCAGGGGCAGAGGCGTGCCCTCGTCCATCGAATCGCTCCTACCCATGTCCATTGATGCAGATAGGAGGTGCTGAGTCATGAGGAGAGCTCTCTTGACCTTGTTCGTGGCTACGGGCCTCGTGGGTGCTGCTTGCGCGAAGAAGAGCGAGCCGAGCGAGGAGGACCAGCGGGGGGGGACGGCGTCGATGGCCCGCGAATCGGCCGGGCCAGAGCGTCCGGCTCGGGCGGGTGAAGGAGCCCGCCCCGCTGAGCCTCCGAGGAGGGATGCGTCGTCCCAGGGGCTCCCGGCCAGGGCCGTGGAGCTCTGGGCCGCGAGGGGGCTGAAGGTGCCCGAGTCGGTGCTGCACGATCCAGCTCGCAAGCTGCTCTACGTGTCCTGCATTAACGGCAAGCCGACCGAGAAGAACGGCCAGGGCTTCATCGCCCGCCTATCCATCGAGGGCGCCGTGCTCGACCTCGAGTGGGCGAGGGGAATGGACGCGCCAAAGGGCATGGGGCTCGTGGGCGACCTGCTCTGGGTGACAGACATTGACCGCCTCCACGTCATAGACAAGAGGACCGGCCGCCCCGAGCGCAGGATCGAGGCCCCGGACACCAAGTTTCTCAACGACATAGCCGTGGGACCAGGTGGCGAGGTGTTCGTCTCGGACATGGCGACGGGCAAGGTTCACAAGGTCAAGGACGACAAGCTGGAGCTGCTCGCTGATCTGAAGCCCTTCGAGGGCTCGAACGGAATGCTCATGCTGGACGGCCAGCTCTACGTGGGCTCGGCCAGCGGCATCGTCAAGGTCGATCCAGCCACCGGCAAGGCAGAGCTCCACGTTCCCATCAAGGATTTTGGCATGGTGGACGGCCTGAAGGCCGTCGGTCCCGGCGCCTTCCTGGTGAGCAACTGGGCAGGCCGGACGCAGATAGTCGGGAAGGGCGGACAGGTCACGCCGATCCTCGACACCACCGCGCAGAAGATCCAGTCAGCCGATTTCGAGTACATCGCCGAGACCCGCCTCCTCCTCATCCCCACCTTCTTCGACAACCGGGTGGTGGCCTATCGTCTGGAGAAGTAGCCCGGGCTCTCTCCTCGGCTCGCGCCTGGCTCAGGGCGGTCGAGTTCTGCCCATCGAGAGGTTTGTTCTGGGTGCTTAGCCGCCCTTTGGGCGGCGACCGTGCGGCTTCGGACTGACCAAAATGAAGGTCGCGCCTAGGGCGGGACTGCTTCGCACCCTGGGCATCCCTTGCGCGGGGAATCTGGTTTGCAGGGAGACGATGCTCTGGCGCGCGCGCCGCCCGCCGCCGGCTCTCCGGGGGCCACGGCGGCCGGCGCGCGCTACGCGCTACGCCCTATGCAATCCCGGCTTTGGCCTGCAAGTCCTCGATGGCCCAGCCATAATCGAAGGGCTCACCCTCCCAGGTGGGTATGCCAGTCGAGGGGGAGAGCGCGACTCCAGGCGGCAGCCACCTCCCGACGAGAGTCTCGGCCGGGTCACCAGTCACCAAAGGCAAGGGCGGCGAGGCGAGCACCTCGCGGCCCAGGCGGTCCAGGAAGCGGAATCGGCCGTTGGCCAAGGCCTCCACGCTGAAGCCGCCCTCGTGACACAGGACATGATGCCGGCGGCAGAGAGGAATCATGTTCTCGAGCGTGGTCTGGCCGCCGTCGATCCAGTGCTTCACGTGAT
>JAVEWA010000202.1:0-10594 GCA_034004785.1 Polyangia bacterium | reverse complement strand
GGTGACCGACGAGGCGGGCAGGTGTGTGCACGGGGTAGTCGAGGAGACCGGGAAGGAGGCCTTTCGCGCCTGCTTCGGCTCTCTCGGGGGCCCTCCCGCCGTCTTCGAGGGCAAGCTGCTGCTGACCGCTGCGCCGGCGGGCGCCCAGGGCAAGGCCGGGCCGGGCGCGGCGGGCCAGGGCCAGGCCCTCTTCTTGCTGGATCCGGCGACCGGGTCGGCGCGGCTGCTCCAGGCGCCGGAGCCCCAGAAGAGCCTCGTGCTGGGGAGCGCGGGCTCGAGGGGGAACAGGGTGTTTCTGGGCTCCCATCCCACCAGGGGGAGCTTCACCCACAACGAGGTCCTGGCCTTGGATCTCCGGTGAGGGCGCCCTGGGCAGCCCTTCGGGGTGTTCACGTTTTGGTGCGAGCTGTGCTATAGGACACCCACATTCCTCGAAGGAGAAGATCGCAACATGAAGAGCATCAAGGGTACGCAGACAGAGAAGAACCTCCTGAAGTCCTTTGCTGGTGAGTCCCAGGCTCGCAACCGCTATGACTACTTCGGGAGCAAGGCCCGCAAGGAAGGCTATCGTCAGGTGGCCGAGATCTTCGAACGCACCTCGCAGGAGGAGCGCGAGCACGCCAAGCGCTTCTTCAACTTCCTGGAGGGGGGCGACCTGGAGATCCAGGCGACCTTCCCGGCTGGCAAGGTCGGCAGCACGCTCGAGAACCTCCTGGCGGCTGCCCAAGGGGAGCACGAGGAGCACACGGCCCTCTACCCGGAGTTCGCCAGGGTGGCCCGTGAGGAGGGCTTCCTGGAGGTCGCTGTCATATGGGACAAGGTGTCCGTGGCGGAGAAGGGGCACGAGGACCGCTATCGCAAGCTGGCCGCGAACCTGAAGGAGGGCAGGGCGTTCAAGCGAGAGGCGCCGGTTTGGTGGCGCTGCATGAACTGCGGCTATCTCGTCCAGGCCACGGAGGCCCCCGGGCTCTGCCCCGCCTGCCTGCACCCCCAGGCGCACTTCGAGCTCCTCGCAGAGAACTACTAGACCGATTGGTGCGACGCCCCATGAGCCCGCGGCGCGGGCCCTAAGTAGGCTCTCGCGTGAGGCGGAAGGTCCGGAGGAACCTGGGGGCGGTGTGCAGGTGGAAGTGCGTCACCGAGCGTGAGACGAGGCGCCCCGTCTCGGTCTCCTTCAGCACGCCGAAGCAGGTCGTGTGTGAGACGGGCAGGTTCCAGAGCTGGATGTTCACCTTCTCGCCCACGAACTGGTAGGGCCTGCCGCCGGCCTCGAAGCCGAAGTCGTAGCGCAGCCGGTGGTCGGTGAAGTAGCGGAGCTCCAGCGTGCCATTGCAGGGCGCGCCCTCCGTGAGCCCGCCTGCCGACACCGTGCCGGCGAGGTCCTGCTTGAGGAACTCGCCGCTCGAAGGGTTCAGCCAGGGACCGAGGCGGCGCGGGCCCCAGGTGACACGAAACTCGAAGGGGAGCTGCCCCGGTGGTCCGAAGCCTGGCTCGTATTCGTGCCATCCGCTCATGACCTCGTCCATCTTGAAGCCGAGCCCTCCGGCGCGCAGCGCCTTCAGCCAACCCGAGTTCTGCATGATCTCCTCCTTGGTGGCGCGCCCTAGGCGGCGCGGGCCGACTCCTTGGATAATACCAGCTCCGAGAGCCAAGAGACGGCATCAGCGAGGGGCGGCACGGCCTGCATGAGCATCCCGAGCCTGTTGATGTGGCTCACCAGCTCCACTGGCTCCTTGCGCAGGACGGCCTTGAAGATGATCCTCCCGACCCGCTCGGGGCTCATGGAGTAATAGGGCAGCAGGCTCATGGAGAGCCGGCTCCCAAGCGAGCCGCCCCGCACGTCCTGGTAGAAGGGCGTGTTGACCATGAAGGGATAGACCGTGGTCACGCGGATCCCGTGCCTTCTCAGCTCGAAGCGCAGGATCTCCGAGTAGGCCCCGAGGGCAACCTTGATGGAGGCGTAGGCTCCCCAGGTGGGCAGCCGGAAGAAGGCCTGACCCGAAGAGACGTTGACTATGTGGCCCCTGCGCCGCTCGAGCATGGAGGGCAAGAAGGCGTGGACATGGTAGATGGGCCCCCAGAAGTTCACGTCCATCAGCCTCCGCCAGGTCTCGAGAGAGGTGTCGGCCAGCTCCCCGTGGTGTCCGATGCCCGCGTTGTTCACGAGGACGTCGAGGCCGCCGAAGGTTGCGATCACCCGGGAGGCGAGCGCCTCTACCGCCCTCTGATCCGTCACGTCCACCAGGTGCGAGTGGACCTCGGCTCCCGCGGCCCTCAGCTCGGCCGTGGCTGTCTCGAGGGCCGGCGCGTCCCGATCAGTGAGGATCAGGATGGCCTCGGCCTTTGCGAACTGATCCGCTATCTGGCGCCCGATCCCGCTGGCTGCCCCCGTAATCAAGACCGTCTTTCCGTGAAATGAACCTGTCTTCATGGCCTCACGTTCTGCGGCTTAGGCCGCTTACCCTTCGACAAGAATAGAGTAACCGAAACGGACGGACTAGTCAATCCCGAAAATAACGCACTGAGCCAAGGGTGCGGCAGAACTGGGCTTTCCCTTCCAAAACGCGGCAATTTTACCGAGGCTATAGGCTACTTGGCAGGCTCTATTTGAGGAGAAAGGCCCAGGAATACGAAGTCCACCAGCTCCTCTATGAGGTCGTCGGCCGAGATCTCCAGGAGGCGGCCGCTCCACCAGGCGCTCGACATCCAAGCGCCGATGCCGATTATCGCCTGGGACACCATGGCGGTGCGGCAGGGGCGGGCGTACCCGGCTGCAACCGCCCGGTCCAGGTGGGAGCGCGCGATCTCAGCGAGAGTTGCGTACACGCCCGTGATCTTCTCCTCCAGCTCTCGATCCACGGTGGGCGCCTCCCGTAGGAGCAGCATCGCCAGGGCGCGGTCATCTTCCATCACTCTCACCACGTGGCGGATGGCCGCGGCGGAGGCGGCCCGGTAGGAGGCTCCGTCCTGGGGGGGATTGGAGCTCATTTGCGAGAAAGACTCGAAGACCTGGGCAATGAAGCGATCCAGCAGGGCGTCGAAGACGGCCCGCTTGTCCTGGAAGTGGCGGTAGAACGTGCCCTGGCCGACCTTGGCCTCGGAGGCGATGTCCGAGATGAGGGTGCGGTGATAGCCGTGGCGGACGAACACCCTTGCGGCGGCGTCGAGCAGCGCCTCCCGGCGGGCCGCGGTCCTGGCTTGGTCGCGGGCCCTTCTCAGCTCCGATGGCATGAGACCTTCCTCCTGGGGCTCCGGTGCGATTCTATGCGCTCTGCGGGCGGCGAGGCAACACCTTGCGGTTCGTCCAGGCGAGGGGAACTGTGGTAGCCTGAAGCTCCACAGTAGGAGTGCAGCAGATCATGGAGAAGCTTCGGGAGATAATGGCCGAGGCCAGGTTTGGCGTCCTGGCGACCTGCGTGGGAGGCAGGGCCAGGGTTCGGCCCATGGCCTTCGTCTTGAAGGGGGATGGCTGCCTCTGGAGCTCGACCTATCGCGAGAGCGGGAAGGTCCGGGAGATGGAGGAGAACCCGGTCGTCGAGATCTTGTTCGTGGATGGGAAGGGGAATCAGGCCCGGGTCGAGGGCTTGGTGGATCTAGGGGGCGGTGAGGCGGAGAAGGCCGCCCTGCTAGAAGCCAACCCAAGGGTTCGGAATCATTTTTCGAGCGAGCGGGATCCGAGGTTCGTCCTCCTCAAGGTCATGCCATCGCGCATACGCTGGAAGCCACCTGGCTTCAGTGAGTATACTGAGATTTCAGAGTAGAGCGCGAGCCTGGGAGCCTTCAGACGGCAGCCATGGATGGGAGGTGAGGGAGGTGCCATTGAGGGGTTCCAGTGAATCTGCAGTTATCCTTGACCCGACCTGGTGCATACGTTACCCTGTGTCTGCAGTTTGGCAGTCACGTTGTAACTTCAAGCCCAGAGGTAGCACTTGCCAAGGTACAAGTCGAGTCGAAAGAGTCATGCAAGTGACGTTCTTTCCACCAAGGAAGCTGCTGTGGTCTGCAAGGTAGCGCTGAGCACCATCGTGTACTGGTTCGACAAGGGCCTCATCAGGGGCTACCGGACCCCTGGAGGACACCGGCGGATTTTTCGCAGCGACTTGGAAAAGTTCATGAATGACCATGCGATGCCTCTCGGGCACAGGCTGCCGGATGGTCAGACGAGAGTTCTTCTTTCCGCCAAGGACTCGGCGGTGCTCCGTTCCCTGGGTGGCCTGCTGGATTCACTTGAGGAGCGGGTGCAGTGGGAGAAGGCCAAGACCGGGTTCGAGACGGGCCGGAGGATTGCCTCGTTCCATCCTGATGTCCTGATCCTGGACCTGCGGCTGCCAGGGGCCGACGCGGTCTCCCTCTGCGAGGATCTCAGGACCGATCCCGAGACCCAGACAATAGAGATAGTGGCGCTCGGGGCCCCGGAAGATGCTCCGGGCATCGAGGCCCTCAGCAGCCGTGGGCTCTGCTCTCTGCTTCCTCGTAACTCTGATCACGGCCGGTTGACCGCGGCGATCCTCAAGGGTAGGTCGGTCTAGGCGCTCTCAATCGGCTTGGTCGTCTCTGGACGGAGCCTCAGCCTTTCGGCCAGGAACCTGTCAATGGCCCGGGCGCAGAAGGAGGGCTTCTCGATTATTGCGTAGTGCGTGGTGTCTGGGATCACCAGCAGTTCGGAGCCGCTGATGGCCTGGTGGAGCTCCTCGGCGAGGCGCACAGGGCTGATCAGATCTTTCTCGCCAGCGGTGATCAGGGTGGGAACCTCAACCAGGCCGTGCATGTCCGAGGTCACGTGCTCGTCTGCGGTGAGGGTCATCCGGAAGTAGCGCCCGAGGTCGAGCTTCTCCCACGCAGCCAGGGCTGGAGCGAAGGTCTCCTGACTGCCTCGAACCATCCCGAGAGCCACCGCGGTCCGGGCCAGCGCGGGCTTCCTGAACAGCGGGCGCATGAGCGGCTGCAGGTGATCGGCAGCGAGGGCTGCCAGGTGGGTGGCGCCCCTGGTCAGGCGCGCCCCTAGGCCGGGCCCGAAGGGGCTGTGGAGGACGCGCTCGTAGGCGCCATTTATCAACACGAGGGCCTGCACCTGCTCTGGGCGGCGGCGGTAGTGCTCGAGGGCCACCTGGACGCCCACGCTCCACCCCATGAGCACACCGCCCGAGATTCCCTCCGCTGCCATGAGGGACTCGAGATCCCTGCTGTGATCGGCGATGACGATGGGAAGATCCCCCGGCGGGGCATCCGAGCCGAACTGGCCGCGGTAGTCCCATATCAGGATGCTCCAGGATGGAGCCAGCTCGTCGAAGAGGGGCTGCCAGGCGGGCAGGGTGCCTCCGTAGCCCGTGCAGGTCAGGAGCCACCTGGGGCCTCTGCGCCGGATCCAGGCGCAGAGCGGGGTGCCGTCGAAGCCCCTAGTGCTTTGTCTCAGGAAGTCGTCGGCGGGCATCTGGCCTCCTGCCGGAGAGGTCGCGGGTCGTGGCGCCGAGCTGGTCGCGCCTCTAGGCCTTCTGCCCCATGAGAATGAGCATTACGGCCTTCTGGGCGTGGAGCCGGTTCTCGGCCTCGTCGAAGATGATGGACGCCCGGCTGTCAGCCACCTCATCGGTCACCTCTTCCCCACGGTGCGCCGGCAGGCAGTGCATGAACTTGGCTCCTGGCTTTGCCGCCGCCATGAGCTTCGAGTTCACCTGGTAGGGCGCCAGAGCCTCGAGGCGCGCCTGCTTCTCTTTCTCCTGCCCCATGGAGGTCCAGACGTCGGTGTAGACGAAGTCGGCCTCCCGGACGGCCTCGAAGGGGTCATCGGTGACCAGGGCGCGGAGCCCCTTCCGTGCCGCGTGGCCGCGGTAGCGCTCCACCAGGGCCGGATCCGGCTGATAGCCGCGCGGCGCCGCGATGGCCACGTTGACCCCCAGCTTCATGCCGCAAACGAGCAGCGAGTTGTAGACGTTGTTGGCGTCCCCGACGTAGGCGAGCGTCAGGCCATCCAGGTGGCCGGAGTGCTCGCGCATCGTCTGGTAGTCCGCCAGGGCCTGGCAGGGGTGGGAGAAGTCCGACAGGCCGTTGATCACCGGCACGGTGGCGTTCTCCGCCAGGGCTTCGATGTCGCTGTGGGCGAAGACCCGCGCCATAATGGCGTCCACGAAGCGGGAGAGCACCCGCGCCGTGTCCGGGATGGTCTCGCCCCGGCCGAGCTGTAGCTCTGCGCCCGACAGGAAGAGCCCCATTCCCCCGAGCTGGTAGATGCCGACTTCGAAGGACACCCTCGTGCGGGTGGATGGCTTCTGGAAGAGCATGCCGAGGGTCTTGCCCCCGAGGGCGGTGCGGTAGCGCTCGGGGTGCGCCTTCACCTCGTCCGCCAGGTCCAGGATACGGAGCACGTCCGCTGGGTCGAGCCGCTCGATGGCGGTCAGGTCCTTTCCGATCATGCCGCGCCGCCTTTCTTTACCCGCCGGGTGATGAACGAGGAAACTATGTCCCGAAGGAGCGGGGCACCCATGTCCTCCAGCTCGTAGCTGACCGTGGCGCAGGGCTTGTCCACCTCGAGCACCCTGAGCAGGTTGAAGGGCGTCCCGCTGACCACGGCGTCACAGTCCGAGCGCCGGATCGTCTCCTGGAGCTCCGCGATCTGCTCCGGGTAGTATCCCATGGCGGGGACCACGTTTCCGATGTGAGGGAACCTGTCGTAGAGGGCGCGGATGGAGCCCACGGCGAAGGGCCTGGGGTCAATGATAGCCTTCGCGCCGAACTTCTTCGCCGCCACGGTGCCGGCGCCGTAGGACATCTCTCCGTGGGTCAGGGTGGGGCCGTCCTCTATCACCAGGACTCTCTTGCCCTGCACGATCTTCGGGTCGTCCAGGCTCACCTCGGAGGCGGCCACCACCACCTCGGAGGCCGGGTTCAGGGCAGCGGCGCGATCCTTGAGGAGCTTTACGTCTGCGGCCTCGGCGGTGTTGGCCTTGTTTATGACGATCACGTCCCCCGCCCGGAAGTTGGTCTCCCCCGGGAAGTAGGTGAGCTCGTGCCCTGGCCTCAGCGGGTCTGCGACGACTATCCAGAGGTCCGGGTGGTAGAAGGGCCAGTCGTTGTTCCCACCGTCCCAGAGGACTACGTCCGCCTCTTGCTCCGCCTGCCTCAAGATCGCGCCGTAGTCGACGCCGGCGTAGAGCACCGTCTGGTTCTCCACGTGGAGCTCGTACTCCTCGCGCTCCTCGATGGTGCACTTGGCGCGGTCGATGTCCTCGAGGCTCGCGAAGCGCTGCACGCGCTGCGCCGCGAGATCTCCGTAGGGCATGGGGTGCCTGATGGCCACGGTCCTGAGGCCGGCTTCCCTGAGGAGACGGCTGATGTATCGGGTGGTCTGACTCTTGCCGCAGCCAGTTCGCACGGCGGTGATGGCCACGACGGGGCGGCTGCTCCAGAGCATGGTCTTCACCGGCCCGAGGATCCGGAAGTCCGCGCCGCTCGCGAGGGCCCGGGCGGCCAGGTGCCCCACGGTGACGTGGGCGAGATCGCTGTAGGCGAGCACCACGGTGTCCACCTTGAGGCTGCGAACGAGGCGCTCCAGGTCCGCCTCGTCGAAGATCGGGATCCCATCCGGGTAGAGCGCACCCGCGAGCTCCGGCGGGTACCGCCGCCCGTCGATCTGCGGGATCTGCGTCGCGGTGAAGCCCACGACTCGGACGTTCGGGGCGTCCCTGTACACCGTGTTGAAGTTGTGGAAGTCTCGGCCCGCGGCGCCGAGGATGAGCACTCTTTCTCGTTCTTGCATGGCTGACTCCGAAATCCGAGGCCAGGCGCGTCGCGCCGGTCGCTTGCGCCCGGATCCGATTGTTGCGACCGGGCGGAATGTAGCAGGGCAAACGGGCAAGTCAACCCATGGCGATCCCAGGGTCAGGGCTCGGAAGGGGGCTCTGCCCATCTAGCCAGGCCTGTATCCAGGGCATCAGGCCAGAGTGGGCGCTTCCCGGTTTCGCTGACCGGGGATGAGTCATCCACAACTGCGTGATTATCAAGACTGTTTTTCCGTGGAGCCCGGCCCCCCTGGTTGACTTCGCCCCAGGGGTCTTTCATACTTGGCCCGGTGGCCCTCCGCCTAGGCGTGGGATAGAGTTCCCCCAGGAGACCCGGACGCGTGAGCGAGAAGGACGTGGCATTCGAGGCAACGGTGGCCACGCCTGGCTCTGGTCGGGGAGGGGCCGGCATATCCACCCTCAAGGATCGGCACCAGGGCCTGGCCGAACAGTTCCTCGGCCAGATCCTCGGGGGCCGCTACCTGCTGAAGCGCATCGTGGGAGCAGGGGGATTCGGCGCGGTGTTCGAGGGGGAGGACCAGCGCATCAAGAAGCGAGTGGCGGTGAAGCTGCTCTTCGCCGACCTCCTCAGGGACCGCGAGGCTGTCACCCGTTTCAAGCTGGAGGCCGAGGCAGCCAGCCAGGTGGGTCACCGCAACATCATTGACATAACCGACTTCGACTTCACCGATGAAGGCGTCGCCTACCTCGTGATGGAGTTCCTGGAGGGAGAGGACCTCGCGCACATCATCCGGCGATCGACGACGCCGGATCTTCCGCGCATGGTGCGCCTCTGTCTCCAGGCCACCCGCGGGCTGGGGGCGGCTCACAGGAAGGGGATAATCCACCGGGACCTCAAGCCCGGCAACCTCTTCGTGGCCGCGAAGGAGGGGGAGGCCGAGGAGTTGAAGGTGGTGGACTTCGGCATCTCCCGCGCCTCGGAGCTAGACGAGGCCGAGCGCCTCACCAAGACCGGGCAGATCCTGGGCACACCGTACTACATGGCCCCAGAGCAGGCCGACGGCATCAGGGAGGTGGACGGCCGCGCCGACATTTACTCCATGGGAGTCATCCTCTTCGAGGCCTGTACGGGCAGGCTACCCTTCATCGCCCGCACTCCCATCGGCCTCATCACCAAGCACGCCAGCGAGCCTCCGCCTGAGCCGGCGTCCCTGAACGCCGCGATCCCGGTGCTGCTCCAGAACATCATCCTGAAGTGCCTGGAGAAGGAGCCAAGCAATCGGTTCCCGGAAGCGGGCGCCCTGGAGGAGGCCCTGCTCTACGCCCTCGGAGCCCTGGACCCCACCGCGGAGGCCTTGGAGCGATCGAGGACTGGAACGGGGAGCGAGGGCAAGGAGAAGAGGCTGTCCGAGGAGGTCCTCGTCGCCCTCTCCACGCCCTCCATCGGACTCCAGCGCACCGCGGCGGGCGGCCTATCGACTGGGTCCATGTCGGCGGCACCCCCCCGTCGTCCGTTGCTGCTCGCGGTGGTCGGTCTGGGCGCATTGGTCCTGGGGGTGGTGGTGACCCTGTCGGTGCTCCGCACACCGACGGAGAGAAAGGGTGAGCCCGAGCCCAAGGCGGCCAACGTCGCTGCGCGAGACGCCGCCCTGCCTGCCCGGACCCCTGGCGGCGCCGACGCCGCTGCTCTGCGCCCCACCATTGACAGGCCCCGCGAGGCGGCGCCCGCCGACGCGGCTACCCCGAAGCACCCTCCTCAGGTGGAGCTGACCTGCCGGACCCAGCAGAAGGACGTGCGGGTCACGGACAGGGACGACAAGGTGACCTACGGTGTCTGTCCAGGCGTCTTCAAGGTGCCCCATGGGCTTGTGCCGATGAAGATCGTCTTCAGGAAGACCGGCCACATCAACCGCACCGAGGAGGTGCTTCCCAACCGGAGCCAGGAGTTGCCCTTCATCGCTCTCACCCCCCTGCGCGTTCAGCCTCGGGCCATGTTGCCCGATGACGTGATACCCAAATGAGAGTCATGGTCGGGCAGGGCGCGGCCTTGCTGGCCACGGCGCTCGTGTTTGCGGCATCTTCCCTGGCGAGCGCCGCGCCCGCGCCTGCGCCTGCCGGCGCATCCTCGGCCAAGGGGGCCGGGGTCTCCGCGCGGCGGGATGCCGCGAGCCGTGCGGCGATCGAGCGTGAGGCGGACACGCGGTATCAAAGGGGCACGCAGGCCTACAGGAAGGGGGACTACGAGGCGGCCCTTCGACACTTCCACGCGGCGGCGGATCTCTTCTACCGTCCGTCGATCTCCTACAACCTCTCGCTGTGCTACGAGAAGCTCAAGCAGCCCGTGGAGGCGGTGATCCACCTGAGGCGCTACCTCGAGTCGAAGCCGGCTCCCTCCTGGGCCAAGCTCGCCCAGGACAGGCTGCGCTACCTGCTGGAGAGCGCCGAGGTGCCGGTGCAGATAACGTCGTTCCCGGCTGGCGCCGCGATCTACCTCGGTGATGGCGTCGGGGAGCTCAGGGGGCGGACACCCTTCGATCTCAAGCTGAAGCCTGGCACCTTCAGGATCCGGGTGGAGGCCGGCGGCTATCTCCCGGCCGAGCGCGAGGTCCAGGTGGACATTGGAAAGCCCAACTACTTCGATTTCCAGCTCAAGAGGCAGAGCTCGATCCAGATCTCGGCCTCGGTGGCAGGCGCCAAGGTGATGCTGGACAGCGAGGACGAGAAGCAGGCCCGGGTGGCCCCCGTCACCCGCGTCGTGGCCCCGGGCCATCACAAGATCCGCGTTACCCGCGAGGACTACTTTCCAGGTGAGCGGGAGGTGGATTTGAGGCCGGGAGATCAGGTCTCGCTCTTCGTGG
>JAVEWA010000201.1:0-10629 GCA_034004785.1 Polyangia bacterium | reverse complement strand
GCACCACGTCATTCTGGGCGGGAAGCGCAAACCAAACTGCAACTGCCAGCCCTGGCACCAGCAATGCTGGTTCTCACTCACATAACATCGCCAGCCACGTCCATTCCCTGAACAGCCACACCCACTCTGTCCCCGCTCACACGCATACGCTGACCATTAGCTCGGGCGGAAGCGGAACGAGCACCGAGGCCAGCTCGGTGCCTCCCTATGTCACCGTCGTCTTCTGCCGGAAGGACTGACCTCGGATGACCGCCTAGAGAGGCTCCGACCAGAACAATGTCAGACGGGGCAGCGGCCATGGGGTCGTGGATCGGCCCGACTCGACGACCAGAAGAAGAGAGGACAAGTAGCCGGTTGTGCAGCAAGAACAGGGCTCCGCAGCTCTCAGGTGGGGATGAGCAGGAAGAGGACTGTCGCGCAGGTGGCGGTCACCACGGCCTGGATGATGACCTTGTTGGCCAGGCGGCGGGAGGCCCCGACCACGGCGGGATCGCTCACTACCTCGATGCCCCGGTCGAGGTTCCTCACCCCTCTGCGGGCGAGGGCCACGCAGGTCCGCTCCCTGGCCTGGTAGTAGGCCAGGGCGCCCGCGCCGAGGGGCAGGAACAAGAAGATCCGCGTGAGCCTCGACGCCCCAGACAGCAGCAAGACCATCCCCAAGGCCAAGGCGAGGACGAAGAAGACGGCTCCGAGGAGGAGCCTCTTTCGAGCTTCTCGGGGCCCGATGTTCGAAACGCACACTACCTGCTCGCTCATCCCTGGATCCTCGGCGGGCCCATCACAGCGTAGTCCGGCCCGAGAGCCGTAGGATGGCCCGGGCCGGGCGCTGGCGCAAGACCCTCCGACCGAGAGGGGCGCACGGGCTCTCCGGCGCTCGGGCCCGCGGGCGCAAGGGCCCGCTGGCGCAAGACCCTCCGACCGAGGGACCATCGGACGCACAGGCAGGATCGCTCCGCGCACGAAGCGCCAGGCGGGCCAGGTGGACGGCGGGGTAAAGACGCGCTACCCAAGTGGACAGGCAGGACGGCCCCGGGCTCCCTTGCGGGGAGACGCAAGGGACGCAAGGGACGCAAGGGACGAGAGGGGCCGCCGGTTGAAGCTGAAAAGGAGCAGTGAAATGGAGTTCCTGACCGAGTTCGGGTTGTTCTTCGCGAAGGCCGTGGGCCTGGCCCTGGTGGTCTTTCTCCTCGCCTGGCTGCTCGCCAGGCTCTTCTCCCGCGGCCCGAGGCCCGCCGAGGGGCGGCTCCGGGTGGAGAAGCTGAACAGCCGCCTGAAGGCCCTTCGCCGGGAGATCAGGGCGAGGACCCTCCCGGGGGGCGCCTTCAAGCGGCTCATGAAGGAGGAGCGAAGGAGCGCCAAGGAGCGCGAGGCCAAGGCGGAGAGCGGGGCCGAGAGGAGGCCGAGGATCTACGTGCTGGACTTCGAGGGGGACCTCCGGGCCTCGGCCATCGAGAGCCTCAGGCAGGAGGTCACCGCGGTCCTTACGGCGGCCGAGCCAGGGGACGAGGTGGTGCTCCGCCTCGACTCGGGGGGTGGGCTGGTGCACGCCTACGGCCTCGCGGCCTCCCAGCTCGACCGGCTCCGGGCCCGCTCCCTCCGCCTCACGGTCTGCGTGGATCGCATCGCCGCGAGCGGGGGGTATCTCATGGCCTGCGTGGCCGACCGGATCCTGGCGGCCCCCTTCGCGGTGGTGGGCTCCATCGGGGTGGTTGCCACGGTGCCCAACTTGAGCCGCCTCCTCGACAAGCACGACGTGGACGTGGAGCTCCACACCGCGGGCCAGTACAAGCGCACCCTCACCGTGCTCGGGAAGAACACCGAGGAGGGCCGCGCCAAGTTCAAGGAGCAGCTCGAGGATGCCCACGGCCTGTTCAAGGCCTTCCTCGCCTCCCACCGCCCCTCCCTCGATCTCGGCCGGGTCGCCACCGGGGAGCACTGGCACGGGACCCAGGGCCTGGCCCTCGGCCTGGTGGACGCCCTCGGGACCTCGGACGACCTGCTCCTCGAGGCAAGCGAGCGGGCCGACCTCTTCCGGATCTCCTGGGAGCGACGCCAGACCATCGCCTCGCGCATCTCGGGCCTGGTGGACTCCACCGCCCGCCGCCTGGCGCGCTCCGCCTGGCAGTCGGCCCACGACGCCCGCTACGTGTAAGCTGCTTCCAGGCTGCCTCGCCTCAGGGCGCCCGGGGGACGGCCGCGTGGGCGATCAGGGGGACGGGCCCTACGGCGCCGGCGCACCGCCGGCGACCCCTCGGGCCGGCGACGCCTGCGTCTTGACCGGGCTCCACTCGGCGATGGACTCGTCCCTGACGAGGCAGCGGCCCTGGCAGGACCAGCGGGCGTCGTGGTTGTAGGTCCAGCGGAGGGCCGAGGACCCGCCGCCGCCCTGGGTGGTCACCAGGAAGTCCGCGGTGAGGTTCCCGAAGGCATCGCCCCGCTCGGCCTCGGTGGGCTTGTCTCCCCTGGAGGGATCCACCGGAAGCCAGCCGAGGCCCGGCAGGTACAGCTCCACCCAGCGGTGATAGACGTCGTCCCAGGAGGCCAGGTCCTTTCGCAAGACCACCGCCCCCACGTAGCGGGCCGGGATCCCGGCGGCGCGGCACATGGCGATGAAGACGAAGGAGTACTCGGAGCAGGAGCCGGAGCCCCGCGCGAGCACCCGGGGGGCGGCGTTCCAGCCGCCGGAGAGCTTGTACACCATGCGCTTGTGGATGTAGCGGTAGATCCGGCGGGCCGCCCAGTAGGGGTTCTTCTCCCCTCCCACGGCCTCGCGCACCGCCTTCTGGATGGCCGGGTGCCGAAGGTCGTACTTGTCGGCGTCGGCCAGGTAGCGCCTGGCCTCGGCGGGGAGCTGACCAAGGGGCCCCACCTTGTGCGGGTAGGGGAAGGCGCTCACCTCGAAGAGCCGGGCCCTCGCGCGCCACCCGACCTTGAGGGTGGCCCCCGAGGCCACGCGGTCGAATACGTAGTGCGCCGCCCGCTGCCCCCACTGGTCCGTCACGGTCTTCGAGCCCGGCGCTAGGAGCTCGAGGGGCCCGACGAGCTCGAAGGTGGGGTGCCTCGCGGGCAGCGCCAGGAAGAGGTCCGCCCGCTCCAGCCGATCCGGGCCGTGGTTGTGGAGCTCGAAGGTGTGCTCCACGTCGAGAAGGTGCCGGGAGGTGCGGGCGACGACCTGGCCGTCGTCGTGGACGAGCTTGGCGATCCGCCGCTGCTGGTAGTCCACTATCCAGATGCTGCGGCCGTCGAAGGCGATGCCGGTCGGGTGAGGGCCCGGGGTGGCAAAGGAGAAGATGACCTCGTCGCGGCCGGGGTCCTGCACGTACACGCGATCCGAGATCCGGTCCACGATCCACAGGTAGCGGCCGTCGAAGGCCAGCCCGTCCACCGAGGTCCCTGGCACGGGCGTGGACCTCATGGTGGTGCCATCCTCGGCGTCGATCAGGTGGATGTTCTTGGCGCCCCGCGTGTAGAGCCACAGGGCCTTGCCGCTCCAGGCGAGGGCGATGGGGTAGGGCCTCGGCGACTCGAAGCTCGCCTTGGTGTGGCCCGTGGCGGGATCCAGGCCGTAGATCCAGCCCGAGGCCGCGTCGGCGTTCCACAGCAGGCCCCGGCCGGAGGCCAGGCCCATGGGACGGCGCCCCGGGGACCTCAGGCTCCTCGTGACCTTGCCGCTCGTCGGGTCGAGCTCCATGAGCGCGTCGGTCTTGTGATCGGCCAGCCAGAGCTTGCCCCCGTGCCAGACGAGCCCGGTTGGGCATGGGCTCGGCGCAGGCAGCTCGCGCAGGCGGGCGCCCGGAACTGCCCGCAGCCCGCCAGTGGGCAGGAAGAGCAAGAGGAGCGCCATGACGAAGGGCATGGTGATCTGAGTCCGGGGAAGATCGCTCCTCGAAGACATGGCTGGCTCCTTGCTGCTCTAGCGCAGGGCTGTGATCAGGATGTCGTCCACGTAGGCGCCCTCCTGCGTGGAATTTAGGCCATCGGAGTGGAAGTAGAGGCCGAGCACGAAGGTCGCGGCGCCGCCGTGGGCCGAGAGGTCATAGGTCTTCTGGACCCAGCCCCCGGTGTCGCCCGTGACGGTCTCGAGGGTCGCCCAGGACCCGCCGTTCGCCGAGTACCTGGTCCGGTAGTAGTCGTCGGTGTCATCCACGTGCACCCAGATCCAGAGCGACAACGTGATGGTCTGGCCGGCATAAGGCGCCAGGTCCACGGTCCTGTTGGCCCAGGCGTCCATGTTGTTGTCGTAGCCGCCGAGGGCGTCCTCCCCGTTCTCGGCGCACCAGAGGGACCTGGTGGCCGAGTGGTAGCGATTGGTCACCCGCCCCCAGAAGTCCTTGCCCGTGGCCCAGTGGTCGTTGGCGTCCCCCGCGGTCCAGAGGCCTGGCCAGCTCCCCTCGAAGTCCTCCCAGAGGAGCACCGTGGTGCAGTCCGCGGGGCAGAGCCCGCCCAGCTCCGGCGTGTCGCAGACCCCGTCGCCGCAGCGCGGAAGGGTGCAGTTCGTCCGGCACGTGTCCGCAAGGAGGTCGCTGTTGTTGGGGCCGTCGTCGCACTCCTCGTCTCCTTCGACGAGGCTGTCCCCGCACTCGGCGCATGGGACCAAGTCGTAGAGGCAGGCGCTAGTGCAGCCCAGGGCGCCGCTGTGATAGCCGAGAGACACGCAGCTCGCGCCCCTGAGGTCTGCAAGGTCGCACTCCTCGGCCTGCTCCGCCAGCCCGTCCCCGCAGGTGGTGCAGCCGCTCGTGTCGAACTGGCAGCTCGAATCGCAGGCGAGGGCGCCGCCGTCGAAGCCCTGCGACAGGCAGTCTTCCGTCCCGAGCTGAGCGCCGTCGCAGAGCTCCCCGGGCTCCAGCACGCCGTTAGCGCAGCGGCGGCAGAGGGACAGGTCGAAGGAGCAGTCGGAGCCGCAGGACAGATCTCCAGCGGTGAAGCCGAAGGAGAGGCAGCTCATGCCGTCGAGGTCGGGCCCGTCGCAATACTCGGTCGGCTCCTTGACCCCGTTGCCGCAGCTCCAGCAGCCGCTCACGTCGAAGGTGCAATCAGAGCGGCAACCGAGCTCGCCGCCCGAGCCGGCGACGCTGGCGCAGGTGGCTCCTCCGAGGTCGCTGGCGTCACAGTCCTCGCCGGCCTCCTTGTGACCGTTTCCGCAGAGGGGCGTCTGGGCATCGGGCCCGGCGTCTGGCTGTGAGCCATCCGCCACCGCCCCATCGGGCATGGAGGCATCGAGCGTGGAGCTGTCGGGCAGCCAGACATCGGGCCGGGCCCCGTCGGGCATGGCCCCGTCCGCGTGGGAGCCATCCGGCCGCGGGTTGACGGCACCATCCGGCGGGACGAGCCCAGCCCTGTCAAAGGAGCAACCAGGATGCCAGGCGGGTGAGGTTAGCAGGCTCGAGGCCAACAGGATCCGACTGAGTTTTCGCCGCGCGGCCGACATGATCCCTCGTGGCTCTGCCGCCCTCTGGCGCCACCCTGCCGAGCCAGGGGACGCTCGCTGGAGGACAGAGGCATCATATCACATGGGGCGGGACAGCGGGGCCGCTGGCCGCAGGGAGCCACCCCCTGAAACCGGCCGCCCCGGCGGCCCTTTGACCAGGCGGCCCCGGGCGGCGCGCACGATCTCCTGGCAAGATCTCCCGGCAGAAGCCGACAATGCCATTGCCAGGCTCGCCCTCAGGCATCATAGTCACTGCTGTCTGCCTTGCGGCACCTCTCCCGGCCTTGCGGAGGGAGGTGAGGTCAAGGCGAGCCGGGTTAGAGGTGCCAGATGCCCATGTACGAGTTCCTTTGCACCAAGTGCAAGAACCAGTTCGAAGAGCTCGTGAGAAGAGGCAAGAACGATGTCCGGTGCCCCGAGTGCCAGTCGCCAAAGGTGGAGAGGCTGCTCTCGAGGGTGGCTTTCTCGGTCGGGGGGAAGTTCACGGCTTCGACTGGAAGCAGCTCTTGCTCCGGGTGCAGCGCGACCTCTTGCGGAAGCTGCGGCTCGGCTCACTAGGCTAGGACGAGACAGCCGAAACAGAGGAAAACTAGCGAGATGGCCCTAAGAGAGATAGTGGTGTTCCCGGATCCGAGGCTCAGGGAGAAGTCCGAGCCCGTCCCCGAGGTAAGCGAGGACGTGCGCCAGCTCGTGGAGGACATGCAGGAGACCATGTACTACCATGAGGGCGCGGGCCTCGCCGCCATCCAGATCGGAGACCCGAGGAGGGTCTTCATCGCGGACCCGGTGCTCGCGGGACAGAGCCGCGAGGACCCGGTGCTCGTGTTCATCAACCCGGAGATCCTCGGGGGCGAAGGCCAGCAGGATGGAGACGAGGGCTGCCTGTCCTTTCCTGGGATCTTCGTGCCAGTGGAGCGCCCCGCCAGGGTGAAGATCCGCGCCATGGACCTAAAAGGGGAGACCTTCGAGATGACTGGCGAAGGGATCCTCGCGAGGGCCTTCCTACACGAGACCGAGCACATGGACGGAGTGCTGCTCATCGACAAGGTTGGCAGGCTCAAGCGCGAGCTCATCAAGCGGAAGCTCAAGCGAAAGAAGAGCGAGGACTAGGTCCCTCCTGGCCTCGCGCCAGTGAATACAGCCCCCAAGGCGCCTCTCCGCTACGCTCTGGGTATTGTCCGATTGAATCCCCCTGCTGATCTGCGCTACTATGCGAAGTATCGGGAACGGTCCATCCAAAAGCTCTGGCCACCAGAGCAGAGGCTAAGCCGCGTTTTCATGCCCTCCCCGATGGGCAAGGCGCCCCAAGTGGGGCAGGGAGCTAATAATCATGTCCTGCATTTCTCCTCGGTTTGCACTTTCGCTAGCTCTCGCGGCCATCCTCGGCGCCTCTTGCGTGCCCTCGAGCAACCTGAACAACAACGGCTGGGGCGGCAAGGACGCGGGCCTCGACCGCGTCGATGACGACGGCGACGGCTACTCGGAGGCGCAAGGAGACTGCGATGATCGCAACCCGGCGATCCACCCCGGCGCCATCGAGGTGGTGGACGGGATCGACAACAACTGCGACGGTAAGGTGGACGACGATCTGGACGGCGACGGCTGGGGCGTGCTGGACGGCGACTGCGACGACCACGACCCCAACATCCATCCCCTGGCGGGGGAGGACTGCAACGACGGGATCGACAACAACTGCAACGGCTTCGTCGATGACGCCGAGCCAGACAAGGACGGCGACGGCTTCGGCCCCTGCGACAGGCCCTACGCCGACTGCAACGACAACGAGTTCTTGATCGGCCCCGCCTCCATCGAGGACCCCACCGACGGGGTGGACAACGACTGCGACGGCTTCATCGACAACGCCGAGCCCGACTGCGACTGCCAGGCCTCCGAGCCGGGAGAGACCGTGGCGCAGCAGATGCTCAAGGCCCTCGGCATCTGCAACCAGGCAGTGGTGATCTCCGCGACCCCGAACGGCAACGCGGTGGCCTACGGCGCCTTCAACTCCTGGGGCTCGGTCGCGCCCAGGACCCAGGCCAATCATCCCTCGGTGGAGGGCCTCCCCACAAGCAACTGCCAGTTCGTGATCCTGTCGAGCGGCGCCGCCCGCGCCACGGATCCGCAGGACGACATGACCTCCAGCGACCTGGGCATCTACAACGCCCAGGACCCGGCCCCGCCTTCGGGCCAGGACGGCGCCGAGATCAACGACCTGACCCAGTTCCACATCCGTCTCAGGGTTCCTGCCAACGTGACGGGCTTCAGCTTCGACTTCGTGTTCTTCTCCGCTGAGTATCCGGAGTTCGTCTGCACGCAGTTCAACGACACCTTCTACGCCCTCGTGGAGGGCGATCCAGGCCTGAACGGCGGACAGCGCACGAACATCAGCTTCGACCAGAACCAGAACGAGATAACCGTGAACAACGGCTTCTTCGAGTACCAGATCCCGCCCTGGACCTTCGACATCACCGGCACGGGCTACGAGGTGGCCGACAGCTACGCCTCCTGGACCTTCGCGCCGATCTCTGGCTGCACCCTCCCGACCTACGCGGCCCCGAAGTACCGGGGCTCCATGAGCGGCTGGCTGAGGACCACCTCTCCCCTCACCCCGGGCGAGGAGGTGGACCTCATCTTCTCCATCCACGACGAGGGAGACGAGATCCTCGACTCGGCGGTGATCATAGACAACTTCAGGTGGCAGACCGTGCCCATCGACGGGCCCGGCACGGTGAAGTAGTCACTCTCCCCTCCTCCCGTCCTCCCCAGCCTCCTCGCGGTTCCTTGGCGCCTTTGGGCCAGGCGCCCGAGCGCCATCCGAGGCAGCGCACAGGATGCTCATTTGGTTCGCATTTAATGAGTTGACTCCCTTCGGGCAAGGCCCGTACCATTCATCCCGCCCGCGGCTCCCCAGGGGAAAGGACCCCCGGCGAAGAATCCGCCCCGAGCGCGCTTGGCGCCCTCGGGACCGCGACCGCGTGGCAGGAGATGGGAGAACAGCGATGAGTACCGAACTGGTGGATCTGTTCAACGAGTGGATCAGCTCACTGGCGGAGGACGCCAAGACCATGCGGGCCGCCCTGGAAGCCAAGGAGACCCCGAAAGAGGCCAAGCGCTTCCTGACCGGAGGTCTGTCCTACCTCATGCGCAAGATCGACATCGTGCCCGACTACCTGACCGGAGTAGGGCTGGTGGACGACGCGGCGGTGCTCAGAATCGCCGCTGGCCTGGCCGCCTCCTCGGGCCTCGGGGACCTGGACGTGGAGATCTCGGGCAAGGTCGAGGCCCTCGGCTCCTCCACCAAGCACCTGGAGACTTACCTGGGCGAGCTCTTCGGGAAGCTCGAGGAGTTCGTGAAGAAGATGCCGGATGAGGTGGTGCGGGCCCGCACCGCCGATAAGATCCTGGACGACAAGGAAGCCTACCAGCAGTTCCTGCGAGAGCTCGGCGACGAGATAGACAGCTACGCTCCCCAGACCATCACCGAGCCGGACCGGGCCCTGAGGGAGCTGAAGTCCTTCTTCAAGGCAAAGCTGGACAAGTAGCCAACGCACGGAGAGAGGGGGAGACGGGGGGAGAGAGGCGACCGGACAGAGCCCGGGCGGGCCTCGGCAGAAGCCCGGGCGGGACTCGGCCTGGCCTCGGCCTGGCAGAAGGCTCGCATCAGGTCTTTACGCGCATGGGCCATCGGCGCTATCCTTCCGCCGCGATTTTCTCACCCCCAAGTGGAGGCCCCGCCATGCCTAGAAGCTCCCTCAGGTCACTCGAAGCCCGGCCCACCCTCCCCAGGCCCCGTCGCTCCCTGGGGATGCCCGCCGCCTGGCCAGTCCTCGCCGCTCTGCTCTCGCTCCTTGCGGCCTGCCCGAAGGCCTCGTCTCCGCCTCCGCGCCAGGGGGGCAAGGAAGCCACCCCGCCCACCGACCCTAGGACCGAGCCAAGAGCCCGCCCCGAGCCGCGCCCGGGAGACCCCATCACCGACGAGCAGATTATAGAGGCGATCAAGAAAGACCCGTCGAGGGCTCCCCTCCACTTCGCCCTTGCACTTCGTCTTCACAAGCGCGGCCTCGTGGATCAGTCCATCGAGCACTACAAGAAGGCCGCGGCGGTGGATCAGAAGTACTTCGAGCCGCGCTTCAACCTGGGGCAGATCTTCCTCGAGCGGCAGCGCCACAGCGACGCGGCCGACTGGTTCGGTCAGGCCGCCGAGCTCAAGCCCGAGGACTTCAACACGCGCTTCAACCACGCCCTGTGCCTGATCCACTCCGGCCGGAACGACGAGGCCGACAAGGCCCTCGCGGAGGTCGTGAAGCTCAGGCAACAGGTGGGTCGAGTACACTACCTGAGAGGCATCGTGGCGCTCAGACAGCGAAAGGCGGCGGCTGCCCTGGCGGCCTTCAGGCAGGCCGCGAAGGAGGGCCACGACTCGGCCGAGGTCCACGCCCGCATCGGCACCTTGCTCCTCGGGAGGAAGAACCTGGCCGAGGCAAAGAAGTCCTTCGAGGCGGCCCTCGCCAAGGAGCCCGAGCACGGCCTGGCTCTTGCGAACCTCGCCTCGATCCTGCTCAGGCAGGGCAAGGTCCAGGAGGCCCTGCCAATCTTGGAGCGCGCCTCCAAGGCCCACGCCAAGAGCGCGAGCGTCTGGGTGAACCTGGGCCTCGGGCGCCTGAGGGCCGAGAAGTACGATGACGCCCTGCCTGCCTTCACGAAAGCTCACGAGCTGCAGGCAGACCTCCCGCTGGCGCAGATCGGCCTGGGCGTGGCCCTCCTCTTCGCCGGTCAGACCCCCAAGGGGAGCGCTCTTCTGCAGCAGGCCGTGGGCAAGGACAAGAAGCTCGCCGACCTCCTGGGAGGATACCTCCAGCCCCTCGTCGACCGAAAGCGGCTGGACGGCGCCATCGCCCTGCTCCAGGCCATCATCCTTGGCCAGCCAAGGAACGCGGTGGCCAAAAAGAACCTGCAGATCCTCATCAAGATGAAGAGCCAGTAGCCTTCACCGCGCCCCGCCGCCCCATATTCTCCTCGCGATTCGTCTCGCAACTGCTCAGGCCGTGTAAGCTCGTCAGGCCGTTGGCATAAGTCGCGGTTCCGGCTACAATCCCCTCGATGCGTCCCTATCGCTCATGCCTCCTCCTTTCAGCCGTCATTTTGGCCTGCGGCCTCCTTTCGAGCCTCGAAGCCCAGGGACGCGCCAGGGCCCGCAGGAT
>JAVEWA010000200.1:0-10635 GCA_034004785.1 Polyangia bacterium | reverse complement strand
AGGGCCAACTCTGGCGACACCCGGGAGGAGACGATGCGAGCTGCTCAGCTGATTTCTTGCTGTATGGCCTTGGGGCTGTCGGGCCTCGGCTGTGGGTATGGGAAGGACACGGGGCCGACCACTCCGAAGGCCGATAGCCAGTTCGAGCCGTTGGCCGACCGTTTTGTGGCCAAGGTGCGGTCCTGCTTTGACGAGGTTTTCCAGGTCAACATGGGGCGCCCGGTGACGGCGGAAGAGCGTGCCCAAAAAGACAGGATATCCAAGGCGCTCGGTCAGCTGAGGGCCGAGGTTATGGGCTGCTTGACAGGCAAGGGCTATGGCAACGAGGTGCAACTGGATCCTCCCATGGTCGAGAGCTGGATGGCCAAGGCAGGTTGCCAGGAGTTCGCTCAAGCGGCCTTCAAGGCGCCTCAGTGCATAGCCATTCAGAGCGTCGTCGAGGAGGCAGGGTTCACCTCCGATGCTCCATCTCCCCCAAGACAACCGCCCGTAAAGAAGACGCACTGAGACGCGGCCTCCCCGACCCATCAATGCGCTGAATCGGCTATCGGAGACAATTGTTGGTCACTGGGGCCGCGGTACTCCACAGGGGTGCCAGGGTGGTTCCTCACGCGGATGAGCATGCCAGGGCGGGCGCCGCTGGTCTCCACGGCCTCCCAGCCTGGAGGTAGGCGAGGAGGGGCCCAGGCGAAGAGCCAGCGAGCATCGGTAGGAGCAAGGTTGATGCAGCCATGGCTCTTGGGGACGCCGAAGCTGTCGTGCCAGTAGGTTCCGTGAAGGGCATAGCCCTCCTGGAAGTAGAAGATCCAGGGGACGTCGTCCACGCGGTATAGCTCGCCAGCGCCTAGCCGGTTGCTCATGGTGGACATCGCGACCTTGGTGCGCGCTCTGAAGATCCCCTGTGGTGTGCGGTGCTCCCAGCGGCCAGTCGAGACCAGGGTGGCGAAGACAGGCCTGTCTCCCTCGTAGGCCACGAGGGTCTGGTGTCGAAGCAGGACCTCCACCCATCTCTCATTGGGGCCCAGGCCCTTCGGGGGCGCCGTGAAGTGGAATATCCGAAGAGAATCGGCGGACACCCACTGCCCAGGAGCAATCCGGGCGAAACGGCGATCCCCTCTGCCCGCGGTCTCCTGGACCGTCACCCAGGCGTGGTGGGGCAGGTTGCCGATCTTCCTGGCGGCGGCGCTGGGATTGTCTCTGATGGGTGTCTGCTTGTAGCCTATGCTGCAGGCAATGGTTTCCTTTGGGGCGCCGTCCAGCTCGCGACCCTTGAAGCTCGAAGGCTGGTAGAGGTACAGGTCCTCCCTGGGCACGATCTCCCCCTTGCGGGTCCGGATGAAGCTCCTCCCGTTCAGGCGCAACCCAGCCAGCAGGGTGAAGGAGAAGCCCTGCTCGACGAGGCGGTCATGGCGACCGGCCGATGCGTCTTCGCGCGTGAGGAAGACTGGAACTCCGTCCCGACGGGCATAGTAGGCGGTTCGCGGGACGAGCTTCCCCTCGGACAGCAGGGGCTGGGGCGGGAGGCGGGGGAAGACCCAGCGCAGGACGCCGTGGGCGGCACACATCCATGTCCCTCGGCCAACCTCTAGCCAGCGTCCATCCTTGCAGCCTCCACCTCGAGCCTCCCCTAGCACTGGGAACCGCGCTCCCCGGGAGAGGGTGCCGATGTAGGCCCCTTTCCTCGAAGGGGTGGCGTGGACGTCCGTCCGCTGGATCACCTCGACGCTCAGGGGCAATACCCTGGCTGCCCGCCCTTTCCTGGGGCTCGGGCTGGCGGCCTGGGCTTGGGCAACGGCCACGAATGAACCGAACAGCGCGGCAAGGCAGAGGTGGAGGTGGGGCCTCACAGCTTCTCTGCTCCGGCGATTATGAAGGACGCCACGACACCGACGACTGCGGCGAGGGCCGAGCCGACCAGCCACACGAGCCACAGGACATAGGTACCGCTTCCTATGGGAGGCCCCCCCGCCTCGACAGGATCCGCCACGATCCAGACCAAGCCCATCCGAGCTACCACCAGGCAGAACAGGCCGACTCCACTCCACAAGACCCCTAGCGCCCAGAGGCGGCGGCGCATCGTCGCAGGGCGTTGTCTGACGAGCAGGACGGAAGAGACCAGCGCCACGGTCGAGCCGAGCAGCACGAGCGCCCAGATCGCAACATGATCGAGCTGATCCCACGCCCGCCTGGCGGCCTCCAGGGCCGGGTCATCGTCCTCTGCCCACTGCCGGGCAAGGCTGCCTAGCGCCCCGAACAGGTTCACAGCGCGAGTCTATCCTGGCGGCGTCTCCTGGTCCAATTCGCACCTGTGCATCCGGTCAGGGTCTCGAGATCAGTCGGCTTTGCCATTGATCGCCTCTAGCAGCCTCTCGAGGCGGTCCTGGGGCGCCGAGGCTCTGGTGGGCATTCCGCCTCCAATGCCCAGGATCGGCGGGAAGTCGAAGCCCGAGCCAAATGGGGCGGCCACGGTGATCATACCCGACTGTTGCACTACCGCCACCGGGGCGATCTCCTGGCCGAGGAGCAGCAGGTAGGTCTTGTCGATCCGGCGCTCCCCTGGTGAGAGGCGCACGATCGCCACGCGGCCGATGACCTTGTAGCGGCTCGCTGCCTGCCGGGTCTGCTCGGCCAGCTCCGCGAAAGCATCGCCGGCGGCCTTGATCTCTGCCCAGGTGGGGCCGCTCCTCGGCGCCCCCTCGACCAGGAACCCGAGGACCCTGTAGCGGAACGACTCGTCGCGGTACTTCACTCGCAGGGCCTGATCCACGGCCTTGCCCAGGGGCGATGGCTCACCCTCCCTCGTGTCCACGGCCCTCGAGTCGGCGTCGGCCTCCGGGTACGCTGGCTTGCCTCTCCTGAGCCACTTGGCCGCGGCGTACAGCCCATCCAGGTCCAGGTGCGCCAGGATGCTGTCCACGGGTCCGATCCGTTCCACCAAGGCGGGAGTGATCATCTCGGGGCAGGCGCCGGCCTGCTGCTTCGTGGCGAGGATGAACCGCTCGTCGTCCTGGAAACGGGCCTGCTCCGGGTGGTCATGGTGGTCGATCCAAGCCGCCAGGCGATCCCCCAGGCCAGCAATGAAGGGGAGCGTCGTGGTTTCGAAAGACACCCCGCCGCCCGCGTTCGCCGCGAAGGCAATGTCCAGCACCACGACCCGCCCCGGCAGCGAGCCTGGATCCGGGAGGCGGCGCGGCGAGCAGAAGGTGACGGTGGGCATGGTCATCGGCAGTGTTCTCGACAGATGAGGATAGCACGCGCCGGTGGCGGGCGCCCTCTGCCCGGCTGCCGCTCGGCCATGGACAAATGGGGAGGGGAAGCGGCTGCGCCTTGCGGCGGTGCCTCGGGACGGTATAACCTGCGGCGGATCATGACTCCAACCTCGAACCATCCAGCCGCTCCCAACCTCTTGAGGGAGTCGTCTTGCATCTTCTTCAAGGATCTCATGACCGAGGGCAGGACCTGGGCAATGGCAGGTACTGCGGCGCTCCTGTCGATCACCGTGGTGACGGCCTGCGCCTTGGCCGGTTCAGGCGCGCCTCGCGGAGGCCTCGCGGCGTCAGCGGTCTGGGTATCGCTCGCTTTTGCGGGAGTAGTGGCAGCTTCCGGCGCCTACGAGAGGGAGGAGCGGGATGGGACCCTCGTGGCCTTGCTGTGCGGCCCGGTCCGCGCCATGGCCCTGTTCATCGGGAAGACCGGCTGTATAGCCATGTTCACGGTGCTGTCTGCCTTCATCGCCTTGCTCCTGGCGTCCCTTCTGTTGCACTCCGGAGCGCTGGTTCAGGCCCCCTTGCGCTCGATGGCGCTCGTCCTTTGCGGAGCGGTGGGGTTCTCGCTGGTGGGCGGCCTTGTGGCTCCGCTCCTCGGGCAGGGCGAGGGACGCGAGGCGATCCTCGCCCTAGTGCTCCTGCCGCTGGGGGTGCCGATAGTGTTGTCTGGAGCGCACGCCACGCAGGCCCTCGCGGAATCGGGACCCGCTGCGGGCGCCTACTGGAACGGCCTGGGCATCGTGGTGGGCTTGGATCTGCTATACCTGCTCCTCGCGATGTGGATGTTCGAGCCGCTGGTCAGGCGCGGTCGTGTGGGTGAATGAAGTGGATGCCATGAAGGCAAGATGCGTCGTCGCGGCGCTCCTCGTGATGATGGTGTCTGTCGGGCTCGTCTCCGACGCCATGGCTCATGGGCCGCCAGGGGCTACCGGCGCACCTGTCTCGACCAAGGGGAGCCCTCAGGCCTCCGAGGGAGGTGACTGGGCGCCGTACGACTACGATCATCCTGGGAGGGGTAGCCATGCCATCTCGTCGGGCGCCCTGGTGCTGGTGGCCTTCGGCCTCATGTGGCTCGTTTTGGCATGCTACCTGTTCTTGCTCGTGCTCAGGCACAGAAAGGCGAAGGCCGAGTTGGATGCCCTGAGGGCGAGCGTCGCCGAGGGTGGAGAAGCAGAGGGCCATGGGAGCGCCGAGGCCTTCTCCGCCGAGAGTGATCGATGACCACGGGCTGCCGGCGCTTCGAGAGCATCTCTCCACGCGCTTCGCACGCGAGCAGCCGCGCTTCAGGGAGAGGTTGAGGCCTCATTCGAACCATGCTCGAGTACCTGCGGATTCAGAACCTCGCCATCATCGAGGACGTCGAGCTGGAGTTCGGCCCTGGTATGTGCGTGATCACAGGAGAGACGGGGGCGGGTAAATCGATCCTGGTGGGGGCTATCGCCATGCTTCGGGGCGGGCGCCTCAGCAGGGAGAGCGTGCGCGACGGCGCAGAGCAGGCCGTGGTGGAGGCGCTGCTCCGTCCGGCGGTTCTCCAGGCTGGCTCAGAGGGCGGCGAGCCCATGACCCTGGCGCGGGTGCTGGGCGTGAGCGGCCGTTCGCGCCAGCGCCTCGACGGGGAGCTGATAACTGCCGCGGAGCTTGCCCAGAAGGTGGGGCCCCTCGTGGACATCAGCGGGCAGCACGACGGGCAGGGACTCACGGATCCGGCAAACCACCGGGATCTCCTCGACGCGTCCGGCGTGGCCGAGGAGCTCCTCGCCGAGATGCGCCAGGCCCATTCACTCATCGACGAGGTGGCCGAGGAGCTGCAGCGCCTCGACCTCGATGACCGGGACAGGGAAGCGCGCCTGGATCTACTTCGCTACCATCTTGGGGAGCTGCAGGCGATTCGACCGGCGGCTGGAGAGGGAGAGGCGCTCGAGGAGGAGCGCCGCAGGCTGGCGTCTTCGGTCGAGTTGGAGGAGGGGACCCGGAGCGCCGTGTCGCTGCTTTACGAAGCTGAGGGGTGTGCGCTCGACACTCTGGCAAGGGCCTCGCGAATGGTGGGCGAGGCCGCGGAGCTGGACTCGAGGCTCGCCGGGGCGTCAGAGCGGCTCGTGGAGGCGCAGACTCTCGTCGAGGACGTCGCGCGAGAGCTCAGGGCATACGCAGAGTCGGTGGATGGAGATCCCCACAGGCTGGAGGCGGTCGAGGAGCGCCTAGGGGAGATGCGGCGCCTCTGCCGCAAGCATGGCGTGGATGCCGACGCTCTCGTTGACCTGCAGTCGCGCTTGGAGTCGGAGATGGCCGCGCTCGCCTCCATGGACGAGAGGCTGGAGCTGCTCCGCGGCAAGCTGGACCAAGCTCGCGAGCGCGGCGCCCGAGCGGCCCATGCGCTCTCGATGGCCCGCAGAGAGGCCGCCGAGAGACTTGCGAGGGCGGTCGAGGCAAACCTCGAGCGCCTCGGAATGCGCGGCGCTCGCTTCGAGGTTCGTCTGGGCAACCAGGAGGCGCGGCGTGGGGACCCGCCTGAGCGGATCTTCGGGGAGAAGCGCCTGGGTCCCTCTGGATGGGACCGTGTGGAGCTCTTCATCGCTCCGAACCCTGGGGAGGAGGCTCATCCGGTGGCGCGGTCGGCTTCCGGTGGCGAGCTCTCCCGTATCATGTTGGCCCTGAAGCTCGTCATCTCGGATCGGGATTCGGTGGTCACCTATGTCTTCGACGAGGTGGACGCTGGAATAGGCGGCGCCACCGCCGACGCGGTCGGCCTCGCCCTGGCGCAGGTCTCGAGGCATCGCCAGGTCGTCTGCATCACCCATCTGCCGGCCATCGCCGCCTTTGCGGACCAGCACTTCCGCGTGGACAAGCGCCTCGTAGGCGGCCGGACTCTCGCCAGCATCTCGCTCCTTGCGCCCAGGGAGCGCGAGGAAGAGGTGGCCCGGATGCTCGGGGGCGGCAGGGTGACAAAGGTGCAGCGCGAGGCCGCGGCGGAGCTGATCCGAAGCGCCCAGGCCAGGCGCAAGGTGGGGGGCGCTGCCAGGAAACGCCGAGGTGGGTGAGTGTCCTACAGTTGTTCAACCCCACGAAACAGAAGCTTTTTCAGCCAGGACAGCCGACCCCATTAATTGACCATCTCATGGGTTCGTGCTAGTTCTCAAACCTAAGGCATGGCCTCCCGGAACCGAAAGACCAGGCGCGCACCCAGGCGCCGCCCCTTGGAGCTCCCTCCGCCCCCGCGGAGCCCAGGCGCCCTCGGGCGCCGGACGTTCCTGGCGCTCGCAGGGGTAAGTCTGCTGGTCCTTTTGAACCTATACGTTTTCGTGTGGAGCAAGCGCTCCGTGAGGACCGTCTATCGGAACGCCAAGGTCCAGGCGACCCTCGGGCAGAAGCAGAGGAACCAGCCCGACGCGGGGTTGCCCAAGACCGCTGTGTCCGAGAGCAAGCTCCTGGATCTCAGGATTCCCCAGACCATCACCGCCGCGGCGCTCGAGGAGGAGGAGGACGAGGCCCTGCTGGAGGTGGAGGCCTACACGGTGCACGGCGCCATCCGAAGGGGCGACAACCTCTACGCGGCGCTCAAGCGCACGGGAGTCAACCGCCTCCTCGGGGACAACATCGTCAGGACCCTCGAGCACCTCTACGACTTTCGAAAAGCTCGGCCGGGCCAGCGCTTCAGCGTGAAGCTGAGCCAAGACCGTCAACGGCTCCTGGCTTTCGAATTCCAGGCCAGCCCGGAGGAGAATTTTCGCATAGGGAGGCAGGGAAAGAAGCTGGTTGGCAGCCGTGTGAACAAGCCCGTCGTGACGCGGGTCTTCGAGATGATGGCCCCTGTTCGCGAGACCCTGTGGGGCGCCTTCAACGACCTCGGCGAGGACGGCCGCTTGCTCGCCTCTTTCATCGCGATGTTCTCCTGGGATCTGAACCTTTACACCGACATCAGGAAGGGTGATGTGATCCGCCTGCTCGTTGAGAAGGAGTTCCAGGGAGAGGAGTTCCTGCGCTACGGCCGGTTGCTTGCCGCGGAGCTCCAGGGCTCCAGGCGGAGGCTGCAGGGCTTCTGGTACCGTGCGCCGCGAGGCGGAGGAGGGTACTTCGACGCCGAGGGGCGTTCGCTGCACCGGACCCTCCTGCGCGCCCCCCTGAAGTACTCGCGGATCAGCTCACCCTTTGATCTCAACAGGATGCATCCGATCCTGCACCGGCTGAGGCCACACCTTGGCGTTGACTACGCCGCGCCCACTGGCACTCCCATATGGGCGATGGCCGACGGAGAGGTGATCTACCTAGGCCGCAATCGGGCGGCGGGCAACATGGTGGTGCTCGAGCACGAGGGAGGCGTTCGCTCCGTTTACATGCATATGCACTCCTTTGCGCGGGGGCTGAAGAAAGGGGACAAGGTTCGTCAGCGGGAGCTGATAGGAGCTGTGGGCTCCACGGGCATGAGCACCGGCCCCCATCTCCACTTCGGTCTCAAGGTGAACGGCGTCTATGTGGATCCCGAGAAGCGCGAGCGGCCCAGGCGGCCTCCAGTGCCGCCGCATCATCGGGCCGACTTCCTCCAGTGCATCACCCCGCTCGACGGCGCCATGAGGGCGCTGCCCGCTGCGCTCCAACCGGTGAGGCGCGTGGCGGCACGTTCGGTCGTGGCCGTTTCGGAGCGCTACAGACAGCGCTGACCATGTCTAGTGGCGCGGGGCCAGCTCCAGGGTGACCGAAACCGCCGCCATGTCTCCATGTCTCGTCTCCAGGCCAGACGAGATCGCCGCTGCCGCCCCTGGGGCTATGGGGTTCTCCTGACGCGCGAGGCCAGGTCCGCCGCGGCGGCTGGCCAGAATGCGGGCATAGCCCAGGTCGAGGCGCAGGGCGCCGCGCCGTAGCGTCAGCCCTGCCGTGAAGGCGTGGAGGTCTGGATCTATCAGGGCGGCGCTCGTCCAGGCGGGGCTCGCGGCTCCCTGCGAGAAGACGTAGCCGAGCGAGAGCTCGAGCCAGGGCCTTAGCGCCACGACCCTGACGCTGGCGCCGAGGGCGAGCCGGCTCCGAAAAACGGGTCCAAGTCTTACTTCGGAGATGGGGACTTGCACCGTTGGGCTCTCCACCCGATGCACGAGGAGCCCCAGGGTCTTGACCCGCGGGGCCCTGGGCCGCGGGGCGTCGGTATAGGTGACCTGCGAGTCCAGGGAGACCCTGCCCAGGTCCACTCCAATGGCTGCCCTCAGCACCCAGGGCAGTCGCAGCCCAAGGGATGCGTCGGTGTCCGCCTTGAGGGTGATCACCCGGCCCGAGGGCATGGGGGGCAGTGACGCCCGCCCCTCCATTCGCGCCACTCCCGGGAGGGAGAAGGAGAGCCCCAGGCGGAGCGGCTCGAGGGGCCGCAGGAAGAGGCCGAATCGTCCCTCGGGCAGCAGCGGATCCCGGATGGATATCCGGATCCTGAGGTCATCTGCGGTGGAATCTGGCTGGGTGGCGAAGCTGGCCTCGGTGCCAGCCCATAGGACGCGCTCGTGGGCCACGCGCACCGTGCGGCCTACCAGGGCGGCGCCAAGTGAGAGCCACCTGCGAGGCCGGTAGGCGAGGGAGATGCCGTACTCGCTCTGCTGAAACCGGTAGCGAAGGGCCCCGTAGCGCTGGAGGTCGTACTTGCCGGGCAGCAGGGGAGAGTCCGGATCCTGGCCGGGGAACCAGGTCTCGTTGTCTTCCAGGGCCCGGGCCCAGGCGCTGCCCCAGAGCCCGGGGAGGCCGAGGGGCGCCTGCAGGTCGAGAGACGGCAGGAGCTTTGGCTCCAGGGGAGCGTGGAACCTGCTTTGGCTGTCCCAACGCCGGACCGTGACCTGGCGCGCATCGAGGCGCAGATCGACCATCAGGCGGGGTCCTCGGGCAGAGTCCAAAGGCACGAGGGCAGGGTTCCACGGGTGGGCTCCGAGGTGCTCGTCCGCGGCGGCGACCGCGCCAGCTCGACCGAGGCCTGCTGCATCGGGCCCAGGGGACTCCTTGGCCATGGATGCTCCAGGGCAGGCAAGGAGCAGCAGCACCCCCCATGTCGGCCGCCTGTATCGCAGGGCGCGAGTGGCCATGGTGCCCACCATGGTATCGGATGCGCCGCCCCGTGACCAGGCTTGCGCCAGGCTTGCTCAAGGCTTGCGCCAGGCTTGCTCAAGGCTTGCGCCAGGCTTGCGTCAGGCTTGCACCGGTGCCGGTGGATTCTCGAGGTGTGGATGGTGAGCCCGTGAGCATGGCCAGGGACACCCAGGTGAAGTAAGATACCACGGCGTACATGGAGGGACCTTGGCGCACTCATCCAGACCCAAGCAGCAGTCTCACGCGCCCTTCGGGGTTCCCACGCTGCCACGGATCGATCTCGGTGAGAGGGTCGAGGGGCTCCTCACGCCGGTGGAGCTCGAGCCCGAGCCGGAGCCACTGCCTCCTCCTCCGGTAGAGGAGGTCATTCCCCACGTCCCGGTCATCGGGCGTCCGGTCCCTTCCCGGGAGAAGCTCATAGCGAACCGCTACGAGATCCTGGAGCAGATCGGCACCGGGGGGATGGGCAAGATCTTCAAGGTCAGCCATCTAGACCTTGGGAAGGTCTTTGCCCTCAAGATCATCCACTCGGAGCTCTCGGAGAACCCGCACGCCAGGGACATGTTCTACGCCGAGGCGCGCATGGCCAGCTCTCTCGAGCATCGCAACATAGTCTCCATCACGGATTTCGGTGAGGACATCCGAAGAGGGGCCTTCATCGTGATGGAGCTGCTGAGGGGCGAGAGCCTGGCCGACCGGCTCGATCGCGAGCGGCGCCAGATGCCGACGGTCGCGCTGGATATCATCACTCAGACCGCGGACGCAGTGTCATTCATGCACGAGCGGGGCGTGATCCACGGCGACATCAAGCCCGAGAACGTCTTCTTGAGCACCGGAGAGGGGCCGCTCCAGGACCGCCGCCGGAATCAGGTGAAGGTGCTCGACTTCGGCCTCGGCCGCTTGAAGAGATCCCAGCGGGACAGGGTCGGGCGGGTGGAGGACAACCTGGCCGGGACTCCCGCCTACCTCGCTCCCGAGCGCTGCTGCGGCTCTCCTCCCGACGAGGCGAGCGACCTCTATGCGCTGGGTGTGCTCTTCTACGAGATGCTCACCGGAGAGGTGCCCTTCGACGGCAACGTCGCCCAGATCCTGAACGCTCACATCAGCACGCCCCCTTCTCCTCCGTCCTGGCGGCTGCCGCCCGGGAGCCAGGACGACAGGTTCGACGATCTGATCCTGACCTGTCTCGCCAAGGATCCATCGGCCAGGTTCACCTCTGTTCGCGCCCTCCTGGAGGAGCTGGTGGAGCTGATGGAACGGGTGGGCATGTCCAAGAGGCGGCAGGAGGAGCCTCTTTAAACGCAGCGGGTACACC
>JAVEWA010000199.1:0-10691 GCA_034004785.1 Polyangia bacterium | reverse complement strand
CCGATCTGCCATTCGGCAACTGAGCGATGCATCGTCGCCGCAATCCGGCGCTGGCGCTTCCCGCGCACCGAGGGAGCGGTGTCCATCGTGACCTATCCATTCAGCCTGCTGCCGCGCGACGGAGGCGCTCCCCCCTCTTCGCAAGGGGCCTCCCGTCGGGTCTTCGATCCCGTCGAGAAGAGGGTAGCGGCCTTTTCGGGCAGGATGGCAGCGGTCATGCAAAGCCTCGAGTCGGGCCGGAAGGAACGGGCCCTCGAGCAGGCCATCGCCTGGCGCACGGCCGAGCCCGGGAGCGCCCTTGCCTACCTGGCCCTTGGCGAGGCGCTGCGAGCCCTTGGCGACAGGCCGCAGGCGGCGCGGGCCTTCGGCTCCATCATCGATCTCTACCCATCCCGCGCCGATCTGCGGCGCTTCGCCGCGGGCCGGCTCGAGACCCTGGGCGAGGCCGGGATCGCCCTCGCCGTGGACTCCTACGAGGAGGCGGTCCGGCAGCGGCCCGACCACCCGTCGGGCCACCGTCTGCTGGCCTACGCCCTGCTGGCAGCGGGGAAACCAGAGCGCGCCTTCAGGGCGCTCGAGGCCGCCCACAAGAGGGGCTTCGCCGATCGGTTCCTCGAGGCGCGTCGCGTCCTCGGCGAGGATCTGGAGCTCGTGGCCGCGGCCTGGGCATCCAAGGCCTCGGCGCGGCGTCCCGAGATCCTGCGCGCCCTGGCCGCCCTCGGGATGCGCATCTCCGACAAGCCTTCGCTCCGGTTCGTGCTGACCTGGGAGACCGACGCCAACGACGTGGACTTCCACATCCACGATGGAAGCGGCTCCCACGCTTCCTATCGCGCGCCCAGGCTCCCGAGCGGCGGCGCGCTCTACGCGGACGTGACCTCGGGCTATGGCCCCGAGTGCTTCGCCATCCCTGGCGTGCCCAAGGCCTACCCCTACCGGCTCGAGGCCCACTACTACAACCGTGGACCCATGGGCTACGGCATGGGCAAGCTGGACGTGATCCGGCACGACGGCAAGGGCCGCATCCACCACGAGGTCAGGCCCTTCGTGGTCATGAACAGCGGCGCCTTCGTGCCCCTCGGCGCGGTGACAGGGCCCCGCTAGCGCGCCGCGCGCCAGGAGCGCCGGCGCAGCTGATAGGTCGTGCCTCCCGCCCGGTGGGCGCGAGATCCTGCTCTCCAACCCACATCACTGCCAAATCGGGGGGGAGAACGGCAAACTACCCCTCGTGGTGGCAGTCGCGACGAGGGCCCCCCCAGTGGTTTTTCACTCATCGGCCCTCATTTCGTCAGATAGCAGAGCCAAAGCGTATTGCTGGCTACCAAAGGAGCCTTGGCACCACAGCCCTACCGCCAAATCGGGGGGGAGAACGACAAACTCCCCCTCGTGGTGACAGTTGCCTCCTTTCAAATAAGCGAGCCAAAAGAACGGGTGAGCCCCGGCCCCGCTGTCGCCGCCAGGAGCATCGCGCCCTCGCGACGCCATCCTACCAGCAGGAGTAGTCGTAGGTCGTAGTGTCCACGGTGCCGGCGGCGACATCCCGGTATTCCTCCTTCTTGATGTTGCCGGCCTTGTCGCGGCTTATTGCGATCACCGTCTCGGGCACCCCATCGGGAGGGCTGTCGGTGTCGATCTCCTGGCGGATCAGGAGGCCGCGGGAGTTGTAGGTGAACTCCTCGCGGTAATCGACGACCCCGTCCAGGTCGTCGTCGTGCTCGACTGCGAGGAGGAGGTCGCCTTCCCATTCAGCGCGGTACCAGTGGTCCCAGAGCTCGTCGCCGTCGTAGTCCTCCTCGTCAAGAAGCAGGTTGCCGTGCGCATCCCAGACCTTGTGGATGGTCATCTCTACCGTGCCGTCGTCGTCCCGATCGTGTCGCTCGTACATCTCGAGGTAGCCCGGGAGCCACTCCACCGTAATGCGCTTCCTGATCCGTTCGGAAGGGATGTAGCCGATCTCTTCTACTTCGATGAGGTGCCCGCTGCCGTCATAGGTGTATGACGCCATCTGAGCTTGCGAACCCGCGCCTGGCTGTGCAAGGATTGAGAGGTTTTTCTGGGTTACCTGGTTTGCCTGGATTGAACGGATTGCGCGAAGTGCCTGGATTTGACCTGACCACTTGCCACGGGTGAAGAACCATGAAGAACGAAAAAGCTCCCCTGTCGTCGCGCTGCTCGAGGGTCGCCGTGGCCTTCGGGCTGGCCTCGCTCCTCGCTTGCCTCGTCGCCACCGAGGCCCGGGCCCAGCAGGTGCGCTACCACGAGATCGGCCGGCAGAGCCTGGTGATCACGGGAAACACCCTCGGCCTGAGCAAGGCGCTCGACGTCAACTGCCAGGGCACCGAGGACTCCATCGGCACCTTCATCGCCCACGGGACAACGGGCATCGACAGCTCTCCGGCCTGTAGCGGCACGCCCTACCCGCAGGGCACCACGAACGACTGGACGCAGAACGCCTCCGCGGCGGTGCTCGACCTGCCCGAGGGAGTGGTGGTGCGCCACGCAGAGCTGGTGTGGGGCGGCGGCTACGCCTTTGGCAGCGAAGACGTCAGCGCCCACCTCAATTCGTCCGTCACGCTCCGTCACGGCTCCGGGGCCTCCACCTCCGTGGCCCCGGATCCCACGAGCGCCCTCACCCTGAGCGGTCTTTCCACCACCGGGAACTTCTACGTCAACTACTACCTCCGCTCCGCCGACGTCACGGCCTTCGTGACCCAGACCGGCGGGGGCACCTTCGTCGTGGGCGGCGTGCCCGCCACCCAGGACTGGCTCATCGACGAGCTGAACGCCGCCGGCTGGGCCCTCGTGGTGGCCTTTGAGAACGACACCCTGCCCAGGCGGGCGGTGATCATCTACACGGGCCTCGGCTGGCTCGACGAGAACGACAGCCAGGACTTCTCCCTCCCCGGCATGTGCACGCCCATCTCGGGGCCGGTCACGGGGCGCATCCTCCTCGCCGCCCTGGAGGGGGACGCCGATCGCACCGGGGATCAGGCCCTCATCGGGGCAGGGGGCGGATCGCCCTTCACGAACCTGAGCGGCTCGAACAACCCTTCGAACAACTTCTTCGCGTCTCAGATGAACGACATGACCGGGACCCTCGACACCCGGGGCACCTTCGGCGCGGTGAACCACAACGCCGTGAGCGGGGTCAACGTGGTAGGCGGCCGCCAGGGCTGGGACGTGACGGCCTTGGGCATCTCCAGCGCCGCCGGGCAGCTCATGAACGTGCAGACGGAGGCCGTGCTGCGGGTGACGACCACAGGGGACAGCCTGCTGCCTGCCCTCGCCGCCCTGGAGGTGGACCAGGCCCCCTCGCCCCTGGCGCTCGAACTGGAGCTCGCGCCCACCCAGGCCCAGGTGGGAGACCTCGTGACGGTCACCGCCACCCTGGACAACCCCGCAGGGCTCGGAGACGCGGTGAACGTGGTGCTCCAGCACCCGCTGCCCGCCGGCATGACGGTGACGAGCTTCCAGATCAACGGCGTTCCGGGCGACTACCAGGGGAACCCGGTTGGAACAGCGCAGCTCGCCACCGGCGTGGCCGTGGGCTCGGTGCCGAGCGGGCAGACCAAGATCGTGATCTACACCATCAGGGTGGAGGCGCCGCCCGGTGGCAGCGCGCCCGCCTCCTTCCAGTCCGCGGCCACTGTTGCCTTCGACTTCGACATCTGCGGGTATGGCTTCACCCAGTCGGACTCCCTGATCAGCGATCCCATCGAGCTCGACGTGCCCCGTCTCTCGGGCAGCCTCCAGAGCAGCCCGCCTGGGCCGCACTCCTTTGGCGACACGGTGGGATTCACCGCCACCATCACGAACGATGGCAGCCTCGCGACGAGCGGGGCCACCCTGTCCATCCCCCTTGGCCCGGGCCTCTCCTACGTTCCAGGCTCCACGCGCATGAACGGCCAGGCCGTCCCGGACGGCTCCGGCGGGGTGGCGCCCTTTGCGAGCTCCATGGAGCTGCACTCGAGCGGGCAGGGCGCAGGTGTGGTTGCAGTTGGCGCCACCGTCACGGTCACCTTCGACGCCCAGGTGCAGCCTGGCGCGGGCGCCTCCATCACGGTGACTGGGCAGGCGGACCAGGACGGCGCGGGCCCGGCCGCGCCGGTCGCCCTCCAGACCGTCGTGACCGTGGACTCGGACGTCTCCTGCGGCGACGGCGTGATCGGCGGCCTCGAGAGCTGCGACGACGGCAACTCGGTCTCTGGGGACGGTTGCGACGCCAACTGCCAGCAGGAGGCGGGCTGGGACTGCACCGGCGAGCCGAGCGTCTGCGTGCCCATCTGCGGGGATCATCTGGTCGTGGGCTCCGAGGAGTGCGACGACGGCAACCTCGTCTCGGGCGACGGCTGCAGCTCGAGCTGCACCCTCGAGGACCGCGACAACGACGGGGTGCCTGACCTCGAGGACAACTGCCCCGACATCTACAACCCCGACCAGACCGACAGCGACGGCGACGGCGTCGGCGACGCCTGCGATGGCGGGCAGTCCGCGCCAGACCGGGGCTGCAACTGCCATCAGCCCGGCGTCACGTTCGGCGCCGGCGGCGCCCTCGGCGCGCTCCCCCTGGCCCTCTTCGGGCTCCTCCTCTTCGGCTGGATCCGGCGGCGGCGCGGCGGTCGGATCGAGTAGAGCCCTGTCAGCTCAGTCCCTCGTTGCAGTGCCGATCACCCAGTCCGACTGCTTGCCATAGGACCCGGCGCCCAGGAATTGGGAGCGCACGGGCACGTTCGGCGAGGCAAGACCCGTGGTATCCACGGGGCCAGGGAGGAAGGAGGCGCAGGCAGGCGGAGACCAAGGCAGAACGGCGGCCCTTTTCTCGAAGTAGTCAACGAAGTTTGTCCCCGTTACTTGGTAATCCGCCGCAGCAGACGCAGCAGCTGCTCGGCTCTCTTCTGGGTGAGGGGGCCGGAGCTCTTCCAAATTAGCTCGCGCTGCTGGTTGAAGACGTAGATGTTGCTGCGGCCGTTGCGCATCCCGTAGGTCCGCATCATGGTGCCGTCCCGGTCTCGGAGCACCAGCTCGCCTGGATACTTCTTTCTCATCTCACGCGCTATGAACAGGTCGAACACCACGTTCGGGATGCCCGACTCCATGTAGTTGGCGAACCCGATCTTGTGGAAGTTCTTCTGTTTGATGGTCCCGGCGCGATACATCGCAGTGAACTTGTCTTTGAACCGGGCATTCTGCTCCATGCTCTTGGTGCCCTCGTAGAACATGACCAGGATGCGCTTCGTGAAGGAGGACAGGGTGTACCACTTGCCGTCGTGACCCTGGAGCCGGAAGGGCTTGGCCCGCTCGCCCACGTTGATGGCCCGAGCCGGAGGAGCCATCAGCAAGACACTGGCGGCGAGCATCGCAGCGGAGAGCACCCTGGCGCCGAGCACCCTTGCGGCGAGCGAAGGGACACGCCCAGAGGTTCGATGGGGGCCAGGCTTGGCGGCGAGCGCGGCGTTGGCCAGAGGAGTGGAATCCACGGCGTTGTTTTTCATCGTCTGCATTTTCTCTCGGAACCCCCGAAAAAAGAACCTGGTTCCTCGATGCGGAGAGAAGGGCGCGCCGCGGATGGCCCGCGGCGGGGGAGGCCGTGCGACCTCGCGGTGCGCGACCTGGAGCTGCGCGACGGGGCGTCGAAGGGCGTCGAAGGACGCCCTACTCCTTGATGCCGAGCTCTCGGTAGGGGTCGATGAGCTCCGCAATGCCCGTCGCGCGCCACGACTCGAGGAAGTGGAGGGACTGCTCGAGGCCGACGGCGCTGTCGGCCACGTTGTCATGGGTGGCGGGCTCGAGCTCCAGACCTGTGGCCGGGCCCGTGGGCACCACGTCGAACTGGAACAGGCCGGCGGTGACCCCAGGCCGCAGGTTGCCCGCGTAGGGCAGGGCCGGCGCGGCGGCGAGGCCCGGCACCGGCAGGAGCGCGTCTCCGGCGAGGGGCGCGGCGAGGGCCTGGGCGAAGGCGACGTTGCTCACGTTGGGCACAACCTCGTCGTCGAGCACCATCTGCATGAGCACCTGGACGTCGGCCTCGAAGCCGGGCAGGCGCGCCGCGGCGACGTGGAGGCCCCAGGCTCCCGGGTCGCCCCGGTCGATCACGGTCTGGAGCAGCGGGAAGAACCGGGCCACCTGGCCATCGGTTGCCTCGCCGCGAAGGAGCTCCACGAGCACCGAGAAGAGGGGGCCGTGCTGGATGATGCTTCCCACTCGGGCCCCGGGCACGATGATGACGGCGATGCCGATCTCCGGGGCGAGGGTCACGAGCTCCGCGGACATCAGGCCCCCGAGGCTCACGCCGAGGTAGCCGAGCCGCGCCTGGTCGATGTCCGGCGTGCCGTCGTCGTCCACGTCGAGGCCCGGCGCGAGAGCCCGCACGAGCTGGAGCTTGTCGTAGGTGGACTGGCGGAAGTTGTCCCGCAGGGCGAGGCCGTCGAGGGGCGGGTTCATGGAGGTGGAGATGCCGAAGAACTCCAGCACCCGGAGGGCGCTCTGCATCTCGGGCTGGTCGGGGTGATCGCCGTGCTTCACCGCGTCCACCGCCACAACCGCCCAGCCGAGGGGCGCGGCGTAGCGAGCGAGGCGGGCGGCCTGGTGGCGATCCCCCGAGAGGCCGTGGCCGAAGACGAGGGTCGGGTAGGCCTCTCCCGCGGGAGCCGGCTCGAGGGGCAGCCAGGTGGTGACTGGGAGCAGGTAGGCGCGCTCGGGCGCAGGGGAGGCGTCGTCCACCGCCCGGCCGTCAACGCGGAAGTCGAAGGCGTCGAGCTCGCCCTCGCACTCCCGATAGAGGCTCCCGATCGCGCAGGGACCCAGGGACCGATAGGCCGGGCTCATCTCGCGGATCGCCTTGGCCACCGCCACCGAGCCGGGCACCGTGGACTGGGTGGTGAAGACCTGGGCGTGGGCGAGGTCCGCCGCGCTGGCGATGGTGCCCGCGTCCACGAGCACAGCAGCGAAGGCCTCGAGCCGGGGCGCGAGGGCGCCGAGCCGCGGGGTGGGGGCGCGGCCATCCATGAGGGCGCGGAAGGAGGCCGAGGGTGCGAGGCACCGCCCCTCGGCGTCGGTGGCCTCGCTAGTGAGGGCCACGCCATGGCGGGCCCCGGGCCGGAGGGGCGCGGTGGGGGTGAGCACGAGGGTCACGCCGGGATCTCCGCCCCCCTCGGGGACGATCTCCAGGGTGAAGTCGACAAACCGCGGCGGGGCCTCGTCGAGGGCCACGAGCACGAGGGAACCTCCGGGCTGCCCGCTCCCTTCGCCCCCTTCGCCTCCCGCGGGCAGGCTCTCCGGGTCCACCGGCCCGCTGACTCGCAGGGTCACCGCCGAGGTGGTGCCGAAGCCGTCCACCGTGGAGAGGTCGTGGAAGGTGTCGTCCCAGATCGCGATGTTCTCCGAGACGGTCAGGTCCACGCCCGGCACCATCGCCACGCGACGCCCCGTGTGGGTCGTGGGGTCCTCCACCGAGAAGTAGTCGTCCGGGAAGCTGTCGTAATCCCCGGTCTCCGGCGCGTAGATCACCCGGGTCGGCCCGTCGCAGAATGGGAGCCCAGGCTCGGTCTTCTCGTCACAGGCCGCCTGCTCAAATACAAAGGCCAGCAGGATCGCCATCGCTGCGAGGGGCCGCGCACCACTCACCGTCACCGAGCTCGCCCCCGCCTCGAAGGTCCGCGTTCTTGCACCCATCTCCGCCGGGCCCACTCCCCGCCGCGCCGTGACTCCGCGCTTCCGTCCGCAAAGCATCACCATGCTCACGCTCCTTCCTGCGGGGCCCACAAGGAAACCTCAGGACCTCTCGCGCCTCGCTTCGCGCAGTATTCTACGTCCGACTCGTGCTCCGCGGCAGCTCGAATCCTCGGAAGACTCTGGGAACTGACTTTGGGCTTGAGAAAGTGTCGTGGCGGCGCTTTCCTTGGACTATGGGAGGCATCTGATGTCCAACGTGACCAGCATCGTTCGGTCCATCTGGGATGAGACCAAGCTCACCGGCCACCTCTACTGTCGCAGGGCGCCTGGCGCCTACCAGGACGCCTGGATCATCCACCACGGGAAGAACGAGCCGGAGGGCACCGACACCGCCAAGCGACGCTTCGTCGCTCGCTGCCGAAAGGCCCTGGTCAAGGAGGGGCTCGATCGAGACGTGCTCATCTTTCAGCTCGAAGACTATTTCCGCAGCGACCTGAATGGGCTGCTGCGCATGGCCTGGATCGCCGCTGACCGGATCCCCCAAGCCGAGTGGCCCGACGGCCAGGGCTGGAAGCCCGTATGCTGCACCGGCGACTCCGTCGAGATGTGGGACAAGGCCGTCGAGCGGAAGGGAAAAGTGTACCGCGTGATCATCGGCAGCTACGACACCTGGCGACTGGACTCGAACTACCGCGACAAGGTCATGTACGTGGGCGGCCGGCGTGGCGCGATGGTGTACTCAGATTTTAGGTAGCTCGCTAGGCTCCGTACTCCCTGTGGTGGGATAGCGGGGGGGGGCAGGAGGACCTTCTGCTCTCGAGTCCCAGCCAGTCACACCGATGCAGCGTCCATCAAGTCGTGTCCTGCCACTGCTGCTAGCATCGCCGAGGCGTCCCCCATTACCAGGCAGAAGCGCCTACAGAGCCAGGCCGAGCCTCAGCCCCTCATTCACGGCCTCCAGGATCTCAGTGGGGAGCGAGCCCAACCGCTCGGACAGGAAGCGACGATCCAGGGTGAGCAACTGAGAGACGTTCACCACGCACTGCCTTGGCAGCTTGGCGCAGCGACGTGGCAACAGGAGGTTGCCTGGCGCCTCGGCCAGGCGAAGGTTCGTGGTGAGGGCCGCGACGAGCACGGTGGAGATCCGGCTATCGTTGAACGCATCCGCCTGAACGACGAGGACCGGCCTTCGGTAGCCCGGCTCGGAGCCGCGAGGGTCTGGAAGGCTCGCCCACCAGACGTCTCCACGCCGAATCACCACGGCTCACGTTCAAGGCTCGCCGCCTGCATCTGCTCAAGGAGAGGGTCTAGCGGTTCCCTCTCCTCTCCATAGACCCGGTCGAGCGCTTCGGTCACAGCCCGATCGTCGTTTCTGGAGAGGAACAGGGCAAGCGCACGCTGGTAGAGCTCGCTGCGCGTGATCCCGAGCCTGGAGCTCGCCCGCTCGGCGGCGCGGAAGAGGTCGTCAGGGATGGAGATGGCTGTCTTCACGTGGTGAGTATAACTTTTGTTATACCACCAGGCAAGGCTTTTGGTGAAAGGGGTTTTGTGAAGGGGTATTGGTGAAGGGGTTTTGTGAAGGGGTATTGGTGAAGGGGTATTGGTGAAGAGGTATTGGTGAGGATCCTCTGGTGAAGGCCCTCTAGATGGGGAACAGATCCGTCGCCGACGCCCGGCATGTTTGCCTGAGCCCCGCAGGGTGCGGCGTATCGGCCTCATCCCCTGGCGCCAGGATCTCTTCCATGCTCTGCGTCGCGGGGAATCATCCTTCGTCGTCGTCGCGATCGCGATCGTCATGGCCGTCGGCATGTTCGCATAACCTGCCCGGATCGAGTCCATGCTAGGGCCGGGGTGAGACAGGGGCTGTCACTTGCTAGTTCGTCTCCGCCAGGCCGCCCCCCGTCGAGATCGACGCCGGCACGCGCCGGGCCTGGATGAGCAGCGCGGTGACGAGGAAAGTGGAGAGGGACACACCGGTCGCGTCCAAGGCGGTCATGAGCTCCGACCACTCGTGGGGCGACAAGGAGATCAGTATGTGGGCGTGGGGCTCCTTCTCCCGACCCTCTCGGGCGAGAGGCTTCATGCGGCCATTTTTCGTGCGGGCTGCGTCAGAAGCTGTCACATCGGCCGGTCACAGTCGCCTTCTGGTCGGGTCGCATGGCCGCAGCTTCGCATGGCCGCAGCTTCGCCTGGCCGCCTGTTCGCTGGGTCTCCTGTCTGCCTGGCCGCCGGGTCACCGGGCCGCGATTGCATTTCGCCCTCGAGGCCTGGCACCATGCGGGTAGCTGGCAGCCGCCCGCCGAGAGGGAAAGCATGACCGACACTACCCGTCTGGAGATCACACTCGCGGCCTCGAACGCGAAGCCGGTGCCTGGCTCCGCCTCCTGGAACCGGCATCGTGGTGGCCCCGGAGAGCTTCTCGCCTGGCTCGAGACGCAGCTCGGCCTGCTGGCCGAGGCGCCGAGCCAGGTTGACCGCATCGCGGAGTATGCCAAGGCGCTCGACGCGGCGCCCGAGGCCAGCTTCTCGGAAAGCCTGGCGGCGGACCGGTGGGGCACGGCGGCGGAGCTGCTCGCGCGCCGGGCGGAGCTGCGCCTCGGCGGCTGGGACGGCGTCACGACCGACGGGATGCCGGCGCTGGTGGCCGGCCTGGCGGGCGTGGCGGCACCGGTCGCTCCGGATGAGAGCGATCGCCTGGATCGAGCGCTGGCCGCCCTCGACGAGGGCAGGACCCTGCCCGAGCACGAGGTGGTGCTGGGCGAGCCGGAGGCGCTCTGGCCGCCCCGGTGGCGGCGGGTGCTGGCTCGGCTTCGAATGGTGGAGGCGCCAGCCCCGACACCGGCGGCCGCGGCGGGAGGCGCCCTCGGTCGGGCGGAGCGACAGATCCTCGACGGGAACCCCGCGGCGCTCTGGCCGGATGGGAGCCTGGCCTGGGTGAGCGCGCGCAGCGACTTCGCGGCCTGCGAGGCCATCGCGGCCTTCCTGGCCCGGGAGCCGGCGCGGCTCCCGGAGACGGTGGT
>JAVEWA010000198.1:0-10718 GCA_034004785.1 Polyangia bacterium | reverse complement strand
CCCTCGTTCCAGAGGAGCCACAGCTCGCCGTGGTATGGAGTCACCCTGTCTGGTGAGAGGTCGCCGCACCGGATCTCGACGTAGAGGGGGGTCCTCGCAAGATCCACCGCCGGGCCGCGCTCCCTGGGCTTTTGCCCGGCCTCTGTGGGCGCCTTGGGGGCGCTGGCTCCCCAGATCTCGGCGTGCCGGCGCCGCAGCCCTCCGAGGCCCACCTGGGCGCCTCCCATGCCCACCCGCCTCGGCTCCTCCTGCCCGGGCCAGCGGACCCACAGCTCGAGGGCGGCGTCCGGGTGGGTCCAGTTGGTGATCAAGGCGACGTCCTTGGCAAAGGACGGGACGCCCATGCCGAGCGCCCTCGAGCGGATCTTGCCGAGGAGCTCGGGCTTGGCCGCGGCCTCCTTGCGCATCCTGGCGAGCCTCACGCTGGCTGCCAGACGAGCCCAGCCAGCAGGGCCCGAATCCCCCCTGCTGGCCTCAGCGGACTCGGCCACCCGCTGGGTAAGGCGCAGAGCCCAGTCCATGCGGCCGATGCCAGAGGCAGCGTTGGCCATGAAGAGCAGCACGGATTGATCCCCAGGAGTCAGCCAGGCCAGGGTCTCGTACTCCCGGTACGCGTCTTCGAAGAGGCGCCTCGCCCAGGCCCGCTCGGCGGCGTCCTCGAGGCGCTCGGCGTCGGCGGCCTGGGCCAGGAGCAGATGCCCCAGCCTGCGCCTGGCCCATGGATCGTAGGGCGCGAACTCCACCAGCTCGGAGAAGGCGCGCCGCGCCTCGGCGGTGTTCCCTCGCCTGAGGAAGAACGCTCCCACCTGCTGGCGCACGCCGGCGTCGGCTGCCGGGTCGGAGCGCAGCTCCCAGGCAGTGCGCTCGGCCTCCTCCAGCTTGCCCGTCCGCTCGAGGAGATGCATGAGCATCATCCGCAGGGTAAGGCTCTGTGGGGACAGGCTCAGAAAGCGTCTCACGACCTCTATCTTGGCCTGGTCCTTGTCGGCCTTCTTCAGCATCTGCTCGAGGAGAGCCCTGTCCAGCCCTCCGTCCAGGGACAGGCCGGCCCTTACGGCCTCCACGTCATCAAGGGTCTTCACCCTGCGAAGAATCTCGCGCCTGAGAAAGCTCCTCACCCAGTACGCCTCCTGGCGCAGCCGCTGGTAGAGGTCCACCCGCGCCCGGGTGCCCGGCAGGATGTCCAGCGCGAGCACCAGCAGGGCCTGACCGTCGGTGTCGAGCTGGATCTCCCCGCAGGCCAGGGCAGCGTTCCAGAGCCGGTGGGCGCCGAGAGCGCTCCGGTCCCTGTAGAGGCGCTCGCGCCAGAGGGCCCGCCTCACGTCCAGATAGCGGAAGGACTCGGGGGAGCGCTTGCGTGTGCCGTCCGGGTTCAGGCACCGGGAGGGCACGTCCGAGATGTCCGCGGGGGCGAAGGTGAAGGCGTGCGCAAAGGTGACCCTCTCCCCGGTGGGGGTCTCGGGCAGGCGCACGGACTGGGCGAGGCGCAGGATGTCCTCCACCACGTCGGGATCCCTGAGGGAGGACCGCTCGGCCTCGTGGGTAACCTTGTGGACGCTCCCATCGGGGTTCACCTCGATTGTGAGGACCACCGTGCCCGAGAGATCCGGGCGGGCCGTGGCCTTGCGATCGAAGCTCGCCCGCACCGCGGTCCACAGCTTGGCATGAAGCGCATGCCTGTAGAGCTCCTCCAGGGAGAGGGGCGACCCACCCCGGGTGGACCAGCCCGGCTCGAAGGCTATGACCGTGCCGGCGGCGGGAGGACCGCCCCGGAGAGCCTCTGGCACGTAAGTCCCCGCCGGGTCTTCGGGCAGGGCGCTCTCGTACCAGGAGCCGCTCCCGCCCGCGCCCACCAGGAGGCCCGTGAAGGGAGTGACCACGCCGAAGCGAACGCCAACCTCGGTGATTGCCTCGCGTCCGGCTCCGTCCCTGAGGAGATCCTCGGTGCGGTGAAAGGCCCAGCGCCTCCGAAGGTCCCCGTGGTCCTCGACCTTCTGGGCGGCGATGGCGACCTTGGCCTTGAAGGGCTTGCCATCGCGGAGACCCGTCAGGATGGCGTGCCTGGGGGGCTCGCCCCTGAGGCGACCGAGCACGTGCAGGAAGGTGCCGTCCTCCACCGTCACCGGGCGGCGCGGGTAGATGCGATCCACGTTGGGTCCGAGGTCCACCCTGAGCTGGCGGTAGGTGGGCCGGGCGGCGTGGGCGACTATCGCGAGGGCGGCCCGGGGAGCCTCCAAGGCGTCCCTTACCGCCAGGGCGAAGCCGAGCCCGTCCGTGACCGCCGCGAGGAGATCCTGGGCGGCGTGATCCCCGACTCCCACAGCGAAGAGCCTGGGCGGCGCCAGGCGCCGCGCCAGCCGGTCCCTCAGGAGGCCAGGGGCCAGGGTGCCGAGGGTGGGCTGGCCGTCTCCCACGTACACCACCGAGCCCTCGCCCGCTGGCAGGAGGCGCGACGCCCCGAGCAGGGCCTGCTCTAGATCGCTCCCTCCACCGGGCTTGACCTTGCCAAGGGCTCCAAGCAGGGCCGACTTGTTATCGGCAGTGGCGGGGAGAAGACCCTCCTTGCCCGTAACCGAGGCGGCGTCCACGCTGGCCGCGAGCACGGCAACCTGGTCCTCGGGCGTGAGCTGCCTGAGGATCGCGTCCACCACCCGGCGGGTGAGGGCGAGCTCGGCCTCGCCCGCGCCGGCGCTCACGTCGGCGACCACCACGAGCTTGACCGGCCTCGGCCCAGCGCTCGCCCCGGGTCTAAAAGGCGGCACGAGGGTGAGGGCGGCGTAGGAGGGCTCCTCCGCCACGCCGCTCCGGGCGTGGTAGAGCACCGGCTGCCTGGCTTCGCGCTCGGGGTCCATGAGCTCCAGGACGAAGTCCGCCCTCGGCTCGAAGTCGCTCCTTCGCACCATCACCCGGTCTCCCTCGCGCTTGGCCTCGAGGCCGGCCTTCAGGGAGGCGGCCCCGGCCTCCTTCACATCGACCTGAAGGGAGAACTCACCGAGCTTGGGCGCCCTGCCCCCTCCCATGGGATAGACGTACCTTCGCCGTCCCTCCCTGCGGTGCAGCCACTGCACATAGGCGAGACGCACCACCGCGGTGCCTCCTGGCCTGATCTGCCCGAGGGACGCCACGTACTGATCAGGAGCCTCCCACTCGAGCACCGCCTGGGAGGCGCTCCCTCCTCCCTTGGAGCGGGAGGCGATCCCCGCCTCCCTCACCGAGTCCTTGGGCCCCGCCGCGAAGGACCTGATGATGGCCTGCTCTGGCAGACGCACCCGGTAGGTGCCCTCCACCTGATCGGAGCGGGGGTTGAAGAAGTGCTGCTCCACCTGGGTGAGGGCCAGCTCTCCGAGGATCCTGGCCTCAACGCGGTGCTCCCTGACGAGGAGCGGCGAGTGGGCAAAGCCCACCTCGGAGGAGGTGCGGGCCTCGAGCACGCCTATTCCGGCCGCCGAGCGGCTGGCCCTGGGCCCGGCCTGGGCGAGGCCCCCGGTCCAGTCGTCCCATATCTTGCGAAGCTGCGGCGCGATGCCCTCCGGGGAGAGCAGCGCGAGGAGCCCAGAGACCAGCCGAAGGGTCTTCTCTCCAACCTTCAGCGTGACCTCGGCCGAGCCGCAGTACACCTCGGCGCCCTTGGGGAGGCGCCGGACGTCGAAGGCCGCGTCCGTCCCGATCACCTCGCCGGCGTCGGCGAGCACCCTCAGGGTGGCGCCCTGGGCGTCCACCCAGATCCTGCCCTTCTCGAGGGTGAGGGCCTGACCGGAGACATGTAGCACCGTGTCGCGATCGATGAGCACGAAGCCCCCGGCGTCGAGCGCCAGCGTTGCCCTGCCGTGGCCAGCAGTGGAGACCCTGGCGCCCTCCTCGACCCGCAGGTCCGTCGAGGCCGAGGTGGCGCCCTTGGCGCCCGGCGCCTGGTAGTCGATTGCGCCGCGCACCGGGGTCACGATGCCCACCGAGTGGCGGGGTGGGGGAGACACCTTGATGGTGGGCTTGCAGCCCTGGAGCGCGAGGAGCCCCGAGAGGAGCCCGATGGAGCAGAGCGCCCGGAGGCGAGCATTTCTCGAGTACGTCATTTCACCGCCTCCGCGTTCTTGCCCTCCACGGCGAAGCGCAGGACCTTGGTCTCTGGAGCCAGGGTCAGCTGGAACCGCTGGAGCCGCTCCTCCTTCTCGCCCTCGTCCCACAGCACCCAGAGGGTTGCCTCGAGGGTCCTGGTGGACCGGCGGCCCACCCGCCGCACCTCGAAGGAGTAACGCCCCTTGGGCGCGCTCCTCAGGGTGAAGGCCTCGATGCCGAACTGCGGCCCCAGCTCGTCGGCCCGCTGCGGCCGCCAGCCGGGGTGAGCGCCCCAGAGCTCCAGATCCGCCTCCGGGTGAGCCCAGGTCAGGATCACCCGCAGGGGCCGCGCCTGGGCGAGCACGCCGCTCTGACGCGTGCGGCCGATGAGGGCCGCCAGGGTGAGATCGTCCTTCTTCTGCCGCGCCTCCTCGCGGAGCTCGGCCAGGCGCACCGAGGACCAGAGGAGCGCCCAGCGGGAGGCCCCGCCGCTGCCGGCGGCGCTCTCCGCTACCCGCTGCTCCAGCCGCAGGGCCTCGTCCACCCGGCCCGCGCCCGCGGCGGCGAGGGCCATGAGGAGGAGCACCGAGGTGTCGTGGGGCGCCAGCACCGCCAGGGTCTGATACTGCCGATAGGCCTCCTCGTACCAGCCGAAGGCCCGGTAGAGATCCCCCAGGCGTCTCCTGGCCCTGGGATCGGTCGGCCTGAACTCCACTATCTCGGAGAAGATGCGCCGGGCTCGTCGGGGCTGGCCTCTCCTGGCCCAGTACTCGCCCACCGCGGTGCGCAGCTCGGCGTCGGCGTAGGGATTGCCCGCCACGTCCGCGCTGAGCCTCTCGGCGGCCTGGTGCTCCCCGGCCCGCTCGAGGATCTCCAGGGTGAGCTTCTTCAGGCGGACGTCCGCCGGGTACTGGGCGAGCAGGCCGAGGAGCTCCCGCGCCCTGGCCTTGTCGTCACCGAGCCTCTCGAGGAGCCGCTCGACCTCGTTCCAGTCCACTCCCTGGCCGGGGTGGAAGAGGGCCTGGGCCACCCTGAGGTCCGCGGCGGTGCGGATCCGGGCGTAGATGGCCCGCTGCAGGTAGTACCAGGCCCCGAAGTCCAGCACCGGGCGAGAAAGCCTGGCAAAGCCCACCATGGCGCTCACCCGGCCAAGCCTGTCGAGGATCGCCCCGAGCAGGGTGCGCCGGTCCCTCCAGCGCGGAGCCTCGCAGTGGCGAAGGGCGTCGATCCAGATCTCGCGGGCCCCATGGGGCGAGCCCTTGCCGCCCAGCCGCTCGCGCCAGAGGATCGCTCGCTGCTCTAGGGGCTTCTGGGAGGCTGGAGAGCAGTGCTTGGGCACGTGGGGCTTGGCGTCGCCATGCAGGTGGACATGCACGTCCACGCGCCTGTGCCTCTGTTGCATCGGGGAGCCGAAGACCCGGGGCTTCCCCGGGCTGGGATCCTGAGCAGCTAGCTCGTCCGCCTGGTCCTTCTCGTTCTTGAACGCGCCTATCGCCCCGAGCATGCCTTCCTTCCCGGCGCCAGTCTTGTCCCTGGGCACGGCCTTGCCATCCGCCTTCGCGCGGAGGGGCCTGCGAAGGCCCACGCCGCCGCCGCCGCCGCCGCTACCTCGGACGCCGAATCCACCGCCCCTCATGGCGGGGCGCCCGCTCTCTCCCTCGCCGCTCCCGGTGCCGGGCTCCTGGGCTGCGCCCTGGCCGCCGCCCGAGCCGCCGCCATCCCCAAAGAGGCCATCGAGAGCCGTCCTCGGACGAGGCGGCGCCGCAGAAGGGTTTGGAGGGCCGGAGCCCGAGGTCTTGACGCGCTCGTCCCTGGAGGAAGCAGCGCTGTCCGATAGGCTCCCACGGAGCAGCGCCCTGGGCGAGTCCTTCGAAGGAGCCACAGTGGTCTCCGAGGCCGCCTCGCTCTTGCTCTCCGCCGGGGCCTCTGCCTTCTTCTCCTCGTCCATCTCCGCCGACATGGATAAGCGGTCCCCGTCGCCCCCCCTCGGGGAGCTCTGCGGCCTGCGCGCGGCCTTGCCGGCCTGGGCCTTCTGCGCCTCCACCCGCTCGCGCTGCTTGGCCTTCTGCTTCTGCAGCTCCTTGTCGAGCACCTGGTTCGCCAGCCGGACCTGGGCCTGAACGCCCGAATCCGCGTTCGTCTCGCTCACGCTCGGCACGTAGAAAGAGGTGTGGGCGGTGATGAGCCCGAACCGGGTGCCCAGCTCGGCGACCTCCTCCCGGCCAGCCCCGCCCGCGAGGAGCTCGTGGAGCCTCGAGGTGGCCCAGCGCCGCCTGAGGTCCCCGTCGTCGGCCACGTCCGAGACGGCGAGGGGGAGCTTCCGCTCGATGGGCTGGCCGCCGAGGTAGCCCTTCAAGCTCACCGAGGCCGGGATCGGGCCCCGGATCCGCCCGAGCACCACCAGGTCCTCTCCTGCCACCAGGGTCACGGGCCGGGCAGGGAAGATCCTCTCCACCTGCGGCCCGAGGGACACCTCCACCCGGTGCATGGCGGGCCTGCTGGCGTGGCCGAGCACCTGGAGGGCGGCGCTCGCCGCCTCGGCCCGGTCCGACACCCGCAGGGCCAGGCCGCCCTCGTGGCTCGCTAGGCCGGTGAGCAAGCCGAGGTCCGCCTCGGGCCCCACCGCCACGCCGTAGAGCCGGACCGGCCTGGCCAGGCGCTCGAGGCGCTTTCGCAGGGTGGCCGCGTCCATCTCGCCCACCGTGGGCACGCCGTCTCCCACGTACACCACCGCCCCGCCCCGCTTCGGATCCAGGAGCCCCGCGGCCTCGGCGAGCACGCGGCCGAGGTCCGTGGCGCCGCCCACCTCCCGCCTGCTGAGGGCCTCGAGAGCCGCCTCCCGGGCCTCGGCACTCGCGGGGCCGAGGGCGGGCTTGCCCTTGCCGGTCGCGCGAAGGTCCAGATCCGCGCCGAGCACCGCCACGCGATCGTCCTTGTCGAGGTGCCCGAGGAGCGCGCCCACCGTGGCCCTGGCGAGGAGGAGCTCGCTCGGATCCGTGTCGGCGCTCGTGTCCACCACGATGACCAGATCGAGGGGCTGTCGCCTGCCGAGGGTCTGGAGCTCGTCGGGCGCCACCCTGACCATTAGATAGCGCCCCTCGTCGCTCTTCTCACCCGACCTGTAGCCGCGGGCCGCCCCGGCCTGCCCGCCGCCCCTTAGGGCCAGCACGAAGTCGGCCCTCGGCCTGAAGTCGGAGGCCTGGAGCACCACGAGGCCCCCGTCCACCAGGGCGCCAAGACCAGCCTCTGCCCTCTTCGCCCCGCTGTCGGAGAGGTCCACCTCCAGCCGGAACTCCTGCAGGAGCGGTGAAGAGCCCCCTGGAGTTGCGAGCGGGTAGCGCCAGTGGCGCACCGCATCCGCCTTGCCACGGCCCTCCTTGGGCTCGGCGCCAGCCACCTGTTCCTGATCGCGCTGCAACCACTCGGAGTATAGGAGCACCACCCTCCTCGTGCTCCCAGCCTTGAGGGGGTAGAGGTGCGCCCGGTAGCTCCCCGGAGCGTCCCACTCCAGGAGGGCCGGGTCCTCGCGGGAGCCCACGTATACCTGGGCGCGGTACTCGGCCCTGGCCTGCTGCCGCTCCTTGACGTAGCCGCAGGCCAGCTGGCCGGGCATGCCCGGCCGGTCGATGCAGAAGGCCTGCAGGATGGCCCCGGCGGGCAGCCGGACCCGATAGAGCCCCTCGAGGTCGTCGCTCGCGGGGTTGAAGAACACCTGGTCCACCACCGTGGCCACGCGGTCGCCATCCACTCGGGCGCTCACGTTCAGGGACCGCACCGCCAGGGGGAAGGAAGCCTGGCCCTGGGAGCCAGGCATGCGGGCCCCGATCTCGCCCATGCCGGGCGGCACCGCCGGCGCGTCCGGGGCTGGCCAGGCCAGGCCTCCGGTCCAGTCCTCCCAGAGGGCCTCGTCGACGAGGGTCACCCGGGCCGCCCGAGCCTTGGCCGGATCGATGACCGCTCGCTGCCCCGCGGCCACCTCACGCACCAGGTCTCCGAGGCGCAGCTCCACGTGGCCCCTGGTCACATAGACCGAGGCAGGGCCCTTTGCCGGCACCGAGATCTCGAAGCCCGCGCCAGCGGCGCTCACGAGGGCCCCGGCCACCCGGATCCCCCCCTCCTCGCCTCGGGGCGCCTCGACCCAGAGCAGCCCCCCGAGCGCCGTGAGCCCCTCGGCGTCCACCTGGAGCTCGGCCCCGGCGGAGGCGAGGACCCGCAGCCCTCTGTCGTGGTGGACCCAGGCCCGGCCCGAGCTGGCCAGCACCCTTGTCCCCGCAGGGATCCTGGCGGTCCAACCAGCGAGCCGCCCGGCGCCGTCCGGCCCGATGATGCGCACCTCGGGCCGAACCACCTGGAGGGTTGCCACGGCCTCCCCCACGTCGGTCTCTGGCTTGGCGGCCCGGCGGCAGGCTCCGAGCCCAGAGGCAGCAAAAAAGGCGGCGCCAAGGGCAGCCCAAAGGGCGCCGCTCCTCGCCAGTTTCCAAGATGCAGACAGCTTTCGACTCATGGACACCCTCGTTTCCGGCGTTGGGCCAGGCGCGTCGTTTGGGAACAGCTCCCCTCTCGGCAGAATGGGAACGCGCAACCTCGCCATCCGGCCTCCCGGCCTTGCAGCTCCCAGGGTTTTACCAGATTGTCAGACCGTTTGGCGATGCCCAGCCTTGGCCAACGCGGGCCCAAGCCGTTTGTTGGCTAACAAACCGTAATCAGAGGCATATCTCCGCGCCCTCCTCCAAGATCCCCCAAAGCACGTCAAGGGTTGCGCCCAGAGCCTTAGGGTATTAGCATCACCGAACCCTAACCCAAAGAGGAGTGCATCATGAAGTTGAGCAACTGGTTCAAAGGTATCGCCCTGGTAGCCGCCCTTTCCACCTTTGGCACGGCCACCATGTCCTGCGCCTGGATCCTGCACCCCGAGCGGAGGAACGCCGGGCGCACCTCCGGACGCCTCGACACCGTACCCCTGATCCTCGACATCCTATGGTTCATCCCGGGGATCATCCCGGGCGTGGTCTGCCTGGTGGTGGACTTCGTTACGGGCGCCATCTACGTGCAGAACCTCGGCTCGAGCCCCCTCAAGGCCGATGGCAAGGTGGCGGTGAAGGTGCCCCCGGTGGGCGCGCCGACCCACATGGCCCTCAGGCTCCTCGGACCAGCGGGCCAGGTTCTGGACCAAGCCTCGGTCCTCGTGCAACCTGGGGACGCCGAGCAGAAGCTCGTGGTGGATGTGGCAAAGGGCCAGGAGCTCGCAAAGGCCCCGGGCGGCCTGCAGCTCGAGATCACCGGCATGACCGGCGGCCCGGTGCGCATCCCAGTGGCGACCCGCTAGGCCCCGGGGATCCTCGCGTCCAGGCTTTCTCGCCCCTCTTCGTCGCCCCCCGGCCTTCCTTCCGTGCTCATCATGACGCCCCCCTGGGCGACCCTGAAGATCTGCGCTTTGGAGATGGAAATCCGTGGTGCGGCGCCGACCGAGCAAGCGCCTGCTCAAGGCTGGACAACGAGGGCGCTGCCGCCGCCGTCCTGCGCCCCCCTCACGAGGGCAGCCGCCAGGGTTCCCTGCCCCAGATCCATCTGGGAGACCGCCCCGTCGGCGAGCAGCACCATGAGGGTCCGGGGCGGCGCAAAGCCAGCGTCCACCGGCGCAGAGGCCTGCGCGGGATCGCCCGTGCGGGGGTCGGCGGCCACCGCGCCGAGGGACAGGATGCCTCCGCCGTCCACCTCATAGATCGCAACGACCTTGGATCCCGGGCAGAGCACCGCGAGGTAGTTGCCCCGCCGCGCCATGATGATGCGGCTCGGCGCCAGGCACTCGGCGGGCAGGGGGAAGTTCCGAAGGGCCTGCCCCACGTCGAGGAGGTTCACCAGAGTGACCTGCTCGTCCAGGGTGTTCACCGAGACGGCGAGGCCCCCCGCGGGAGAGATCGCCACGTCTGCCACTCCTCCGGAGGAGCCCCCTAGGATGATCGTCGGAGACGTGATCTCTGGAGGCCGCACCGCCACGTTCAGCCTGAAGAGCACGTCCATTGGCGAGGCGTCCGTCGTGGTGCCCACGGCGACGGCTCTGCCCTCGTCAGCGGCCGCCGCGATGGAGGTCACCGGGCCCGTGGAGAGCCACTTGTTCAAGACCAGGCGGCCTTCGAAGTCCCGCTCGATGTAGGCCACCCCTTGATCTGCGGCCACCAGGGCCCCGGTGCTCACGAGGGCGGCGCGCTTGAGAGGAAAACCGAGGTTCAAGGAGGGCGCGAAGGGCACCAGCTCGTCGGCCCTCACCTCGAGGAAGTGGACCTCTCCCGCGCCCTGGGCCACCGCCACGAGCCGGTCCCCGCTGGCCGAGAGCCCTATGGAGCCGGGCCCAGTCCCGACCTGGGCGGTTCCGCGGGTCCGATCGGGCGAGGAGATGTCGTGGAAGGTGAGGCGCCCCGAGGTGGAGAGGGCCCCGAAGAGGCGGACGATCTCCACCCCGAACTCGTAAGGTCCCCTCCCCTCGGCGCCGAGGCTCAAGCTGGCGGGCCCCGCGGCGATCCCGTAGGGGATGACGAAACCCAGGCGCTTGCCCGACTCGAACCAGTAGCCGAGAATCGGGTCTCCCGATCCATAGGAGTAGCCCTCGCTGTCGGTCAGCTCGAACTGCCCCTCGAGGAACTCGGGCCCCTGCTCCACCTCCAGGG
>JAVEWA010000197.1:0-10779 GCA_034004785.1 Polyangia bacterium | reverse complement strand
GCACCCGGGGCGACACCGACGTCTCACCGGTGGTGGCAGCTGGCAGGGTGTGGACGGCCGCCGAGGAGGAAGCGCCGAACCTCTACTGCTTCGAAGCGGCCACTGGCAAGGAGGTCTGGAGGTTTGGCAACAAGCTCGGCTGGTGGTCCACGCCCGCCGTGGTGGGGGATCGGCTCTGGGTGGGGGGGCAGGACAAGCGCCTCTACTGCCTCCACGCCTTCTCTGGCGCCAAGCTCTGGGAGCACCTGCTCCCGGCCCCGGTCTGGAGCTCTCCGGCGGTGGTGGACGGCCGCGTGGTCTTCGGCTGCTACGACGGACACCTCTATCAGCTCAGGGGTGACGACGGCCATTTCGTGTCCAAGGTGAGCCTGGGCGGGCGGGTTATCTCCTCGCCCTGCATCCGGAAGGGCAAGGTGTTCATCGGCACTGCCACGGGCTGGTTCTTCGCGCTGGGATAGGAATTGGGCAGCGCCCGGGCGGGAGGAGAAATCAGCGGCCTCGCTCGAGGCACAGGAGCGCGGTGACGAGGAGCTTCTGGGCCAGAGGATCCCGGGCGACGCGTCTCAGGAAGAGGGTGCCCGCCAGCAGGGTGGGCGCCCCCACCCAGCCATCCCGGCCGAGCACGTCCTCCACCACGTCGATGGAGCTTTGCGGCTCCTGGACGTTCAGCGGAGAGGAGACCAGGAGGGAGAGGGCCTTCAGCCCCGTCTTGACCTGGAGGTAGCTGTCCAGCTCCGCCGCGCTGATGGCGCCCATGGTGGCCTTGGCCAGGGCGCGGGAGGCCGAGGAAGGGAGCACGGCTGGATCCTGAGGCGCGCCGAAGCTGTCCTCGAACCTCCGGGTGACGAGGAGCCTGAGCTGATCCGCCCTCGACGGGTCCACGCCGAGGTAGCTGGCCAGGCGGTGAAAGACCTCGATCTCCAGCGGGTGGGTGCGGAGATCCGACAGGGCCACGCCCCAGCCGAAGGCCAGGAGGGACCAGACCTTCTGCTCGTCTCCCCGCAGGGCCCGCAAGGTGTTGGCGAGATCCTCGGGGCCCAGGGGAGAGCTGCAGAGCTGCAAGAGCTCGCTCCTCCGGCGCTTCAGGAGCTTCAGCCTGGACAGCGCGGCGTCCACCACCCCGATCTCCTCGGGCTTCAGGCAGCCGTCGGCCCAGCCCATGCACACCGCCACCTGGATGAAGGGGCGGAGGTCCTCCACGATGGTGTCAGAGATGAAGCCGCGCAGGCGATCCGTGAGCCCGGAGGCGTCCATCTCGGGGTCGTAGTCCACGCCGAGGGCGTTGGCCACCTGGCGCAGGAGGTGGCGCTCCAGCTGGGCCTCCGGAGCGGCCTCCAGGCCAAGGAGACGTCTCAGGTCCCACAGCACCCTCGTGGCGAGGGTGGCGGCGTCCTCGGTGTCATCCATCCTCCCGCCGCAATCGAGCACGTGGATGAGCTCGGCCAGGTCCGAGCGCGGCAGGAGGCGCAGGGTGCTCAGGATGGACGCCATGGCTCAACGTGTCTCGCGGGGCGCTGGAGCCTCGCGGGGCGCTCCGGCCGCGCCCGGGCGCTTCGCCGGGAAGAGCGGGTAGTATACCCAGGTCCTGTACCCGTTGTCCGGCGGAGGGAAGATCCAGGCGCGCAGCTTGCCGAGGAGGCACTGGTGCACCGACCGCGTCGCTATGCGGCCAGACAAGTCAGTGGTCTGGAGCGTACCGTCGTAGTCCACCACGAGCCTGATGATCGGCGACCTGGCTGGCGGCTCCCCCTTCCAGCAGTCCTTGTGCAGGGCCGGGAGGCGAGCCTCGATGGTGCCGGCCACCACCTCGGCCGGCACCCCTCCGCGGATGGTGGCCGAGGGCGCAGGGGGAGCGCTCCGCTGGAACACGATGTCCAGCTCGGCGTGCACCCTGTGGGGCATCTTCCAGGCCGCGATGCGCCAGCTCGTGATGGCTTTCTTGGCGCACTCCACGAGCTCCGCCGGCAATCGCGAGGGCTGAACGGTTATCTCCGCCGGTTTGCCGGTGGGCTCGACCTTCACAATCAGAGCCAGGAGCCCCGCCGCTCCTGGGTCCTTGGCCAGGCTCTCGCGGTAGCAACGCAGCAGCTCGGGTTGTCTCTCCTGCGCCGCCTGGGCGAAGGCCTTGGAGGCAGGAAGGTCGCCGGTCACCCTGGCTGTGCGGATCCTGGCCTCGGATGAGATCTCCTGACCCGCGGCAGGGACCGGCCAGGAGGCCAGGATGGCGAGGATGGCGGCGAGGCCCCCCAACCTGGTCAGTGGACGCTGGGAAGCGCTATGGGCGTGCATGATCGTGTTCATCCCTCGGTCCTCCGGTGGCGTCCGGGCCGCGATGCTCTCTCGACGCCCATCCGGTCTGAATGGCCGCCAGCGGTCAAGAATTCTTCCGCTCGATGCCGAACTCGGCTTCCACCTGGTCGTAGTAGTCGATGATCTGCCTGACGTAGGCGCGCTTCCTGGAGTAGCTGTGCGGGAAGAACGACCTCTTGAACCCATAGATGACGGAGTTTCGCAGGTCCCGGACGCCCAGGCCGAGGTGCTCCACGGCCTTTAGGATCTCGGAGGTGACCGTGGTGTTGGACACGGTACGGTTGTCCGTGCAGAAGGTCGTGCTCTGCCGGTCCTTCATCATCTTGGCGAAGTTGTGCTCCTTGAGGTCGCGCAGCTTGGGGATGGTCTGCAGGTTGCTGGTGAGGCAGATCTCGAGGGTCACCCGCCGGTCGGCGATGAACTCCACGAGGGCCCGGGTGTAGGCCTCGCGGTCCGTAATCTCCGGGTCCTTCACGGTGTCCTGATCGTAGAGGTAGTAGGCGTGGCCCAGCCGGTCCGCGTAGAGCTCGGTCACGGCCTGGAAGATCGACTCCGGGCCGTAGGCCTCTCCGGCGTGCACGGTCTTCTTCATGAAGTGCTTGTGGCAGTAGGCGAAGGCCTCCTTGTGCACGCCGGCAGGGAACCCCGCCTCCTCCCCCGCAAGGTCGAAGCCGACGATGGGGATCCCGGCCTCGTCGCGGACGCGGACCACCGCCCTGGCGAGCTCGAGGGAGGCCATGGCGTAGAGCATCTCGGGCTCGGAGTGGGAGTGGACTCGCCAGAGGTCGGAGTAGTACTCGGAGAAGCTGGGGAGGAACATGCGCATGGCGCAGACGATGATGCCGTACTCGAAGGGGGGCTCCTTGCCATCGCGGATCTCGGGCCGCAGGTTGAACTCGGCCTGCGCCTTGCGCAGCCCTTCGTTCACGGCCTTCAGCACGTTCTCACAGGAGAGGTGCCTGTGCATGTGGAGCTGCGGCGCGAAGCGTACCTCGATGTAGCGGCAGCCCTCCGCCTGACAGTCCTCGGCCAGCTCGTAGGACACGCGGGAGAGGGCCAGCTCCGACTGAAGCACCTTCCCCGTGTATTTGAAGCCCCTCAGGTAGTCCGCGAGGCTGTCGTAGCGCTCCTTGAACACGGTCTGCTTGAGACCCTCCTCGGTGGTGGCCGGCAGCTCCACGCCGTACTGCTCCCCCAGCTCGATGAGGGTCCCGAGCCTCATCGAGCCGTCGAGGTGCAGGTGGAGGTCGTTCTTCGGAAGCCTCGTTATGAACTCCTTCGTGATCACCCGATGCTCCTGTCTGCTATGGCCGCCGCCAGAGGCTGCGCTCGTCCTCGCCGATCTTCAAGACGAGGCGGTCCTCCAGAGGATTCCACTGCCCTGTGATGGTTTCCGGCAGGGAGAGATCTCCCTGGCAGGGGCCTCCCTTGGGCTCCGCAGCCCCGACGTTCAAGATGATCTGCCTGCCAGCGAGCTTGCCCGCGAGAAGGTGCCGCGCCTGTCTGTCGTAGCGAAGGCGGCCGTTGCAGCGGTAGTTCTGCTCGTCTCCCGACATGTGTATCCGGATGTCGTCCACGGCTCCCGAGAGGCTCAGGTCGGCCTGCACGAGATGGAATCGCAGCCGCTGCACCACGGTGTCTCCGCTGCGCTCGGCGCGCTCCTCGTCGAAGCTCCAGGTCCCGGTGAGGCTCACCCGCCTCAGCGTGAAGGCCTCCTGCCCGCAGGAGAGCTCGATGCTTCCGTCGGAAAGCCCCCTGCCTTCGCAGCTCTCTCCCAGGGGAAACCGGATGCCGCAGGCGGTCTCTCCCGACTGCTCCGGCAACGCGAGCTGGAGCCTCAGGGCCGCGCCAGAGACGCGCCAGCTCGTGACGGCGGCGGTCCGGGTGACCACTGCCTGTGGCTTTGGGGCGCAGAGCACGGTCGCGCCCTCGCTCCCGCGCGAGGCCCCGAGCTCTCCACGGAGCTCGAGGACTCCCCCGAGGCCCCCCGCCGCTCCGGCCCGGAGGTCCAAGAGCAGGGTTCTGGCCCTCATGAGCCCCTTCTGGGGCTGGTCGCGCCTCGAGCCGATCCACAGCCCCGCGAAGTCACGCTCCTTCCACGACTTGTGAGCCTTGGGCGAGGTGGGGCCGTTCGCTGGCCCGGCGGATCTGCACGAGGACGCCGCCATGAGCGCCGAGAAAACAAGGACCGATGCGCATGTTAGTCGAGCCATGACAGCAAACTATACTCCGGCCGCCACCCGCCGGCCACTACTTAGGCCACCTCGGCAGGGGCCGCCTGGCAGCCTTCATGAGGAGATTGGCGGGCGTGCCGGGAGAAGCAGAAAGTGGGCAGTGATCAGCCCTCGGCCGGGCATTGGCCGCAATCCACCGGGCAGTTCCTGCAGTCCTCCGACTGGCTACAGAACTGGTCGCCGCACCCGTCCGGGCAGGAGCCGCAGTCGCCAAAGCAGGTGACGCAGCTCTCGCCGCCCCACCAGGAACACTGGCCGTCCCCGCAGACGGCGCCGCAGTGGCCGCAGTCCTTGGGGCAGCTTCCGCACCACTCGGCTCCAGAGCAGAGGCCGTCTCCGCAGCGCGGGCTGCAATTGCCGCAGTCGTCCGGGCAGCTCAGGCAGTCCTCGCCCGGCTCACAGGTGCCGTTGTTGCAGGAGCCCTGGCAGACGCCGCAGTCCATGGGGCAGAGGCCGCAGGTCTCCAGCCCGTTGCAGAGGCCGTCCCCGCAGGCGGGAGGCTCGGGGCATGGGCCGCAGTCCTGCGGGCAGAGGTGACAGCTCTCGCCCTGTCCGCCCTGGCAGATGCCGTCGCCGCAGGCAGGGCATTCGCCGCAGTCCGAGGGGCAGGACAGGCAGCTCTCCCTCGGGCCGCAGGCGCCGTCCAGGCAGCTCTCGGGACAGGGGCCGCAGTCCTTGGAGCAGTTGTGGCAGCTCTCGGCGGCCTCGCAGACGCCATTGCCGCAGGTGGCGGGGCAAGGGCCGCAGTCGGCGGGGCAGGTCACGCAGGACTCGTAGGCCTCGCAGACGCTGTCGCCGCAGGGGCAAGGGCCGCAGTCGGCGGGGCAGGAGCCGCATGACTCTCCTCCGAGGTGTGCGTCGCAGTAGCCGTCCCCGCAGGGATCCCCACCCGGGCAGGGTCCGCAGTCGGCCTCGCAGAGATCGCAGCCCTCCCCGGGCTCGCATCGGCCGTCCCCGCAGATCGGCGGGCAGCGCCCGCAATCCTGCGGGCAGGAGGCGCAGCCCTCGCCGCTCTCGCAGAGCCCGTTCGGGCAGACCGCCGGGCAGGGGCAGTCCTGCGCGCAGGTCACGCAGTCTTCTCCCCGCGACGGCGTGCAGAGGCCGTCGCCGCAGTAGCAGGACATGCAGTCCTGGGGGCAGGAGGCGCAGTCCTCACCCTCTTCGCAGGCGTCGTCGCCGCAGGCCGGGCAGGTCGGGCAGTCCGCGGGGCAGGTCTGGCAGCTCTCCCCGCCGGCCGGCTCGCAGAGGCCATTCGGGCAGCTCGGACAGTCGCCGCAGTCCTGGGGGCAGGTCTGGCAGCTCTCCCCGTCCCAGATCTGGCAGCTGCCGTCGCCGCAGCCCCAGAGGCAGTCCGCCGGGCAGTTGGCGATGGACTCGTAGGGCTCGTCGCAGTTGCCGTCTCCACACGGTGGACAGGGGCCGCAGTCGTCGGGGCAGGCGTTGCAGGTCTCTGCGCCCAGCCCATCGCAGAAGCTGTCCCCGCAGGCAGCGCAGTGGGAGTCGTCGAGAACGCAGTCCAGGGCGCAGAAGACGCGGCCGCCCGCGTGTCCGAGGTCGGCGCAGGTGACCCCCTGGACGTCCGAGCCGTCGCAGACCTCGGTGCCCTCGAGCAGCCGGTTGCCGCAGAGCTGGTCGAGGCAGCTCGAGGTGTCGAAGGTGCAGCTCGAGGTGCAGCCCAGGGGGCCAGTGACGTGCCCGGCCTCCACGCAGGTGGCGCCGCCGAGGTCCGAGCCGTCGCAGGACTCCGTGCCCTCGCGGACACCGTTCCCGCACCGCGGCGGAGGCGCGCATCCGCTCGGGTCGAGGGCGCAGTCGCTGTCGCAGGCCAGGGCGCCGCCGCTGTAGCCAAGGGAGAGGCAACTGCGGCCTCCGAGGTTCTCACCGTCGCAGGACTCGGGGTACTCGATGGCCCCGTTGCCGCACTCCTGGGTCCCGGTGCACTGCGACACGTCGAAGCGGCACTGTTCGAGGCAGCCGAGGTTGCCGCCCTCGAGGCCCAGGCTGGCGCAGCTCTCGCCACCCAGGTCGGACCTGTCGCACTCCTCTCCCTCGTCTATCACGCTGTTGCCGCAGCCCGGGCCAGCGTCACTCTTGTCGTCGTCGTCGCTGCAGCCAGCCAGTGCGCTCACGAGCGGCAAGGCCGTCAATAGGAGCAACCGTCGCATCGCACTCTCCGTCCTCGTGGGGCGGGCCTCGGGGCCCGGACCTCCCAGTATATGAGCCTTCGCCCTCCATGCACAGTCGAGAGGGCCGCCCGCTTGACTTCTCGAATCCGGTCGGCATGATGCCACGCCATGTGGACCCACCCCGTCGTGAAACGCCCGAGAACCCCGAGCAACTGCCTGCTCCTCGGCGCCCTCGTCTCCCTGTGGGCGGGCTGCGAGGAGGAGACGCTGGATCCAAGGGCCGAGGTCCGGGTCCCCTGCGCCCAGCACAACCCTCAAAGGAGCGCCTACTTCGGGGACCTGCATCTGCACACCGGGTTCTCCTTCGACGCCTACGTCTATGGAAACCACTTTGCCCCCGAGGACGCCTACCGCTTCGCCAGGGGCGAGGCCATCGTCATACCGACCGCCAACGCGACGGACGAGGAGATAGCGGTGCGCCTCGACCGGCCCCTGGACTTCGCCATGGTCAGCGACCACGCGGAGTTCCTGGGCGAGGTGCTCCTGTGCACCCGTGAGGGCTCTCCTGGCTACGACTCCCCGACCTGCAACGCCTTCAGGCGGGGCGGCGACGACGGCGTGACTTACTTCGGGATGCAGACGGCCCTTCAGGATCCCGATAGGCTCGATCTCTGCGGCGCAGCCAACCCGGGGTGCATGGAGGCGGCCTTGAAGGAGCGCTGGCAGGCCATCTGGCAGGCCGCCGAGGAGGCCTACGATCGAACGGCGGCCTGCGAGTTCGTATCCTTCGTGGGCTACGAGTACACCGCCACGCCCGACGTGGTGAACATGCACCGGAACGTGATCTTCAGGGGCTCGGAGGTCCTCGTTGCGCCCATCTCCTACTACGAGGCTCCGGATCCTTACTCGCTCTGGCGAGGCCTCGCCGCCCTGTGTCTCGACGCCGACGCGGGCTGCGACGTCCTCACCATCGGGCACAACTCGAACCTGTCGAACGGCAACTACTTCTGGCCGGGCTACGGCGGCGCGCGCACCGAGGCCGAGGAGCGGGAGGCGGCGGCGCTGCGGGCGCGCATGGAGCCCCTCGTGGAGATCTTCCAGCACAAGGGCGACATGGAGTGCCGACTCGGGCTCCAGGGACCTGGCAGCGAGCCGGATCCCCTCTGCGACTTCGAGAAGCAGCGACCGCCCGACGCAGAAGACTGCGGCGAGAGCGTGGGCTCTGGCGGAATGCGGCTAGGCGGGTGCGTCTCGCGAAGAGACTTTTTGCGAAACACCCTGAAGGACGGCCTCGCGGAGGAGGCCAGGCTCGGGCTTAACCCCTACCGCTTCGGCATCGTCGCTGGAACCGACACCCACAATGGCACGGCGGGCTACACCCTGGAGCACGCCTTCCACGGCCATGTGGGGGACGTGGACAACCAGGCCATAAAGCGGCTCGCGCCAGGAAACCTCACCCACGACACCATCATCAACAACCCGGGCGGCCTCATGGGCGTCTGGGCCGAGGAGCGCTCCCGCGACTCCATCTTCCTCGCCATGCGGCGGCGGGAGGTCTTCGGCACGAGCGGGCCGAGGATCCGGATCCGGCTCTTTGGGGGCTGGCGCTACTCCGATGGCCTCTGCGCCCACGAGGGATGGGAAAAAGACGCCTACGCCTCAGGGGTGCCCATGGGGCAGGAGCTCCCGAGGCCGCCGGGCCAGGCCACCTCGCCGACCTTCGTGGTCTGGGCCGCGGCTGACGAGGGCACCCTGGAGCACCCCGGCGTGGGGCTCCAGCGCCTGCAGATCATCAAGGGCTGGCTGGACGCCGTCGGCGAGACCCACGAGAGGGTCTTCGACGTGGCGGGCGACGAGGGCAACGGAGCGAGCGTGGACCTGGCCACCTGCGCTCCCCTCGGGAGCGGCGAGGAGACCCTCTGCGCGGTGTGGTCCGATCCGGACTTCGACCCTTCGGAGCGGGCCTTCTACTATGCCCGCGCGGTTCAGAACCCCACCTGCCGCTGGTCCACCTGGGACTGCCTCCGCATGGATTCGGCCCTCCGGCCCGCCACCTGCGACGAGCCTCCTTCGCAGGTGAAGCCAGTGATCCATGAGCGGGCCTGGTCGAGCCCCATCTGGTACACGCCTTGAGCTCCTCCGGCAAAGCGAAGCCTCGCCTACTCGCCTGGGGCGCCATCGTGGATGGCCTCGGGAGCCTCGCTCCCGTGGATGAGGCATTGGCTCGCCTGGGAGCGGAGGGACTCGAGGTCCCGTCGCTCGAGATCGCCACACTGGCAGATCCATGGGACGCCCCCGAGGAGCCCGAGGGCCGCCGCTTCAAGTCGGGCTGCGCGCCGCTCCTCGCCCTCCGCCGCGCCCAGGAGCTGCTCGGATCCGGCGAGGCCGAGGCGGTGCTCGTGAGGGGCGCCGAGCCCCTGCGAAGCGGCTACTCACGAGCCGAGCGCCGGGCACACATGGCGATCTTGCCTGGGATGTCCATCCCCGAGGCCTACACGGAGCTCGCCCGCGTCTGGATGGCCCTTCACGGGGTCTCCCCAGCGGAGTTCCGCCAGCTCGCGGACGCCCTCCTCGGGAGCTACGAGGCCACCGCCAGGCGGCGCGGGCTCCACCTCTTTTCACCAGGTAGCCGCGCCACCTCGGTGACGGACCTCTTCGCGCTGGCCGACTGCGCCAACCCCGACATAGATTTCGCTGGCGCGGTGCTGGTGGGTACGGATCGGGCCGCCAAGTGCCTGGGCCCGGCGCGAGGGCCCGGGGTGCGGCTCTGGGCCCTGGCAGTCGAGATCCTGCCGGACGGCCCGGCGCAGATCCCGAGCCTCGCCAGGTACGAGCACCTCACGAGGGCCTTTCGCCGCCTCGAGGAGCTCGCGGGCGCGCCTCTCGCCGCCCGGATCCAGGAGGGACGGATCCTGCTCGAGGCCTACACCTGTTTCCCGGTGGTGCCCCTCGGGTTCCTGCTCGCCACGGGAGTGCTCGGCTCCACCGGGGAGATCGCTCCATGGCTCGCCAGGCGGGAGATCACCGTCACGGGCGGCATGAACCTCGCCCGGGCCCCCTGGAACAACCCGGTGCTCCACGCCCTGGCGGTCATGGCGGATCGGCTCTGCGAGGCGGGGGGGCCGTCTGTCGGCCTGCTCCACGGCAATGGCGGCCTCGGGGGCTGGCAGGGCCTCGCGCTCCTCGAGCGGTCGCCGGACTGAGACATGCACGAGAGGTCGCGAGGGGAGCGGCGCTCGGGAGCCCCGAGCGCTGCGGCGCTCTTACGCCCCGAGCGCTATCGCATCATGCGCACGAGCGCCACCGGACGCCACTCCTGGTTGCCGAGGGCGTCCCTGAGGAGGAGCCGCCCGTCCTCAACCTGGACCACCGTGGCCCAGACGTAGGTGGCGCTCGCAGAGATCGTCTGCACCCGGTCGCCCACCCGGAAGGCGAGGGCCGCGATGCGGTCCTTGCCTATCCACTCGTTCTGCCCGTCGGCGTACTGCACCCGCGCCCGCCCGCCGTCCGTCTCCAGCACCGTGGCCGGATACCAGTAGGAGTCCTTGGTCCAGTTGGCCAGCACGAGCGCGCCCGGAAGGGGCAGGCTCGCGGCCGGGTCGTCCTGGCCTTCCTTGGACGAGCCGCTGCCGCTGGACCCCTCGCCCGAGAGCCCCACCGCCAGGGCTATCACTCCCGCGCCGACGAGCGCGATGATGAGAAGTATGATCCAGATCGAGAAGGACTTCGGCCGGGGAGCGGGCCCGGTTCCGGGAGCGGGCCCGGTTCCGTGAGCGGGCCCGGTGCCGAGGTAGGGGGCCGGGGCCTGAAGGCCAAAGGCGCCGGGCGGAGGAGTTCCAGAGCCCGGCGCGGGAGGAAAGGGCGTGGGCACGGGCGGCTGGGGCGTGGTCTGGCCCGAGAAAGGAGTCGGAGTCCCCTGGCCGGCCCAGGGCGCCGCTTGGCCGGCGTTGGGAAGAGGAGGCTGCTGTCCCGGGTACGGCGTTCCCTGTGCTGGGTAGGGTGTTCCCTGTGCCGGGTATGGCGTTCCCTGTCCTGGGTATGGCGTTCCCTGTCCTGGGTAGGGCGTTCCCTGTGCTGGGTAGGGTGTTCCCTGTGCCGGGTATGGCGTT
>JAVEWA010000196.1:0-10792 GCA_034004785.1 Polyangia bacterium | reverse complement strand
GGAGAGCAGTCGCCGCGCGTGGGCCCGGTGTCGGGTCACAACTCGATAGGATGAAGCTTCCTTTTGAGATATGTCCCGGCACTGGGAGAGCAGTCGCCGCGCCTGGGCCCGGTGTCGGGTCACAACTCGATAGGATGAAGCATCCTTTTGAGATATGTCCCGGCAATGGGAGAGCTGTCGCCGCGGGCGGGCTGGGTAGGATCAACGATGGGGTCTTTAGCTTGACGAATTTGTGTCCCCCAATCCAGCGTGCACGGAAGCTCCCCACCTATTCAACTTCCACTCGTGTCGTCTCGAGGATGACGAGGAGCCCGGCCAAGGCGCTTCGGACGCGGCCCTTGGCTGGAACTCTCGGGAATTCCTCGGGCCCGGCTCGAGGTGCGGGCACCTTCGAGGATCTGCACCCAAGCGGCGGGCGCGAAGCGCGGTCGAGAGCGAATGGGGTAGGCTTCGAGGTTCGGGGCGCTGGCCTTTCTCCGAGTCTCCTGTAAGAATCGGGTGGGCTCGCAGTGACGACAAGGCCAGGGTGCAATGCGCGGCTACCTCGCACTGACGGATCACGACTGGTTCACCTTCCTCCGGGCGCGCGCCCCGCTCGACGAGGTGAACTTCTGGCAGCCCTCGGCCCACGGCTATAAAGCACCCCCGGGCACTCCCTTCCTCTTCAAGCTCAAGAAGCCGCACTATGCGATCGGCGGCTTCGGCATCTTCGCCCGCTACGAGGCCGCTACTCCCAGGCTGGCCTGGGAGGCCTTCGGGGAGAAAAACGGCGCGCCCAGCTTCGACGCCATGCGCAGCCGCATCGCCCGGTACTCGAGCGAGACAGGGGGGCTGGCGCACCGCATCGGCTGCATCATGGTCGCCTCCCCCATCTTCTTCGAGGACGGCGACTGGATCGAGCAGCCCCGCGATTGGTCCAAGAACATTGTCTCGGGCTCGGCCCGAGACCTGACCGAGGGGGAGGGGCGGCGCATATGGGAGGCCTGCCTCGAGCGCGCAGCCCTGGCTCGCCCGCTCTCGGCGGCGGTCGCGGCCGGGGAGGAACCGGCCGAGCGCTACGGTAGGTCTCAGCTCGTCCGTCCTCGTCTCGGGCAGGGGAGCTTCCGCGTCGCCGTGACCGGCGCCTACGGGGGCGCCTGCGCGGTGAGCCGCGAGCACTCGCTCCCGGTGTTGGACGCCGCGCACATCAGGCCCTATGCCGACGAGGGCGGACACGACGTGGCCAACGGCCTGCTCCTGCGAGCGGACATACACCGGCTCTTCGATGCGGGCTACGTGACAGTCACGCCCGAGCACCTTTTCGTCGTGAGCAGCCGATTGGAGAAAGAATGGGAGAACGGAAAGATTTACTACGAGATGCAGGGCAGGAGCATCACGCTGCCTGGCAGGCGGGATGATCGGCCATCTCCAGAGCTCCTGCGCTGGCACAACGAGAACGTCTTCGAGGTGACCGCGGCCTAGTGCTGCGGCCTAGTGCTGCGGCCTAGTGCTGCGGCCTAGTGCTGGCGGCCTAGTGCTGGCGGCGTCATTCCGTGCGACATAATCTGACGCACGTAGGTTCCAACCTGTGGGTGGGCGAGGGCGCAGAGGGAGAGACCTGGGCAGGTCTTTTGCGGGCCGTCGGGTCGGGCCCGTGAAGGAGCGAACGGAAGAAGGGAGCAAGCATGCCTGTCCGAGACGAATCCACTGCCATGCGGCTGCTCAGGATGATGCGGTGGCTCCAGGGTGGGCGGAGGCTCCACGTGCGGGAGACGGCGAAGGAGCTGGGCGTGGATCGGCGCACGGTGCAGCGGTACCTGAAGGCCCTCGGGGAGCTGGGGGTGCCCCTCGACTACCTGGACGAGCCTTCAAAGGGGCGCGCCTACTTCATGCCCTTTTCGTCCCAGCGGTTCACCCTCGACATCAACCTCTCCCAGGTGGTCGCCCTGAACGTGGCGCTCACCTGGCTGGAGCAGTTCGAGGGGAGCGTGCTCTTCGAGTCCCTGGGCCTTCTACAAAAGGAGATCGTCAGGTGGATCGGGAGCCGCGACGTAGCCGAGGCGGAGGGGATGAGGTGGCGGGCGCAGAAGTTCTTCGCGCTGCCCTTCCTGCCCTATCAGTACCGGCTGCGAGGCGAGGCCTTCGACGCGGTGGTGACGGCGCTGCTCCACCAGCGGAAGCTCGGGTTCGACTACCGCCCCGCGACGGGCGGCGGCAATGAGGAGGGGGCAGGAAAATCGCGTGGATCCGGCGGCAAAGCGGGAGCCGTAGCCGGGGTCAAGCCGCGGCGTCACCTGGTCCGGCCCTTCACCCTCGTCTTCTACAAGGGCGCGTTCTACCTGGCCGCCGTGGTGGATCATGCTCCCGAGGGGGCCAGACCCTCGGTCTTCTCGCTCGCGCGGATGAGCGGCGCCCAGGTGATGAGGGACGCGCCATACGACTACCCCGAGGAATGGGACCCGAGCGGGCTCTTCAACCCCAAGACTGGCATGATGCCAGGGGAGATGGTGACGGTGACGGCCCGCTTTGCGCCGAGGTTCTACGACTACCTGAAGCGGGAGCGGCGCTGGCCCAGGGGTAGCAAGATCGTCGCCGAGGGGGACCACGTGAGCTTCTCGGCCAAGCTCGCGGCGAACGACGAGCTCCTGAACTGGTTCCTCGGGTTCGGGCCCGAGGTGGAGGTGGTGGAGCCGAGGTGGTTCAGGGAGCGGCTGGCAGAGAAGGCCCGCGCAACCGCGCGGATCTACCGAGGGCGGTGAGGAAAGAGAATCGGGCAGTCCTGAGGGGCAGTTCTGAGGGGCAGTTCTGAGGGGCAGTTCTGAGGGGCAGTCCTGAGGGGAAGTCCTAACTGGTTGACCACGAAGCAGGCAGGCTGCGATAGTAGCTTGTACCGCCGCAAGGGAGCGGGGCATGGAGTCCAGCGATGTTGCGAAGAAGTGGATACCTGGTTCTTGGGCTGCTCCTCGCGGCGTGCGGTGGGGACGATGACAGCGGTGGGAACACCAACAACTCGAACCAGAACAACAACTCTGCGGGCGTCTGCGGCGATGGCGTCCTGGACCCTGGCGAGCAGTGCGACGAGGGGCAGGGGAACAACGACACGGCGCCCGACAGTTGCCGCACCAACTGCCGCCTGCCTCGGTGCGGGGACATGGTCATAGACAGTGAGGAGGATTGCGACAGCGGCGGCCAGAACGGAGTGTCGCCGAGCCCATGCCGCTTTGACTGCACTATCACGGTTTGCGGGGACGGCTACATTGGCGGCGACGAGGTCTGCGACGACGGTGAGGACCAGGGGAGCGGAGACTGTAGGGCGGACTGCCTTCAGGATCTGAGCCTCTGCGGAAACGACTCGCTCGATCCTGGCGAGGCCTGCGACAACGGCGCCATGAACTCCGACATCGTGGCGGACGCCTGCCGCGAGAACTGCCAAGTTTATCACTGCGGCGACGGGGTGATGGACACGGGCGAGGAGTGCGACGATGGAGCGGAGAACGGAGTGTCGCCTAACCCCTGTCTCCTGGATTGCACCCTGACCCAGTGCGGCGATGGCTATCTCGGCGGCGACGAAGCCTGCGACGAAGGGGAAGACAACAGCGACATTCTTCCGGACGCCTGCCGAACGAGCTGCCTGGCCGCGAGCTGCGGCGACGGAGTCGTGGACCAGGGCGAGGAGTGCGATGGGGTGGCTCTTGGCGGCCAGAGCTGCTCTGGGCTCGGCTTTGGAGGCGGAGAGCTGAGCTGCACCTCATCCTGCGAGAGGGACACCTATCTCTGCTTCACCTGCGGAGATGGCCTGTGCGAGCCAGGGGAAGGGCTGGCAGTGTGCCCTGCGGACTGCAGCGTGACGAGCGTGGACGCGGGCTGGTATCACACCTGCGCGGTTCGGGCAGATGGCAGCGCAATGTGCTGGGGCTCGAACAACGATGGCCAACTGGGCGATGGGACAAACATGGGCAACCTCTTGCCCGTTAAGGTCTCTGGCCTTACTGGAGTGACCGCCATCTCCGCTGGGTACGCCCACACCTGTGCGGTCCTCACTGGCGGTAGTGCCTGGTGCTGGGGAGACAACCAATATGGCCAGCTAGGGAACGGGTCCGAGTTGGACAGCAACTTGCCAGTGGCGGTGTCAGGGCTGACCGGGGTTGTCTCAATCTCCGCGGGTTCCGTGCAGTCCTGTGCGGGTTTGGGAGACGGGAGCTTGTGGTGCTGGGGAAGCGTTCTTGGTGTCCAAGGAGGTGGTTCAAGCAATGTCCCAGTACAGGTCGCGAGCCTTTCCGGCGTGAGCACGGTCACGTCGGGGGATATGCACTCCTGCGCGGCGCTCTCGGGGGGCAGTGCCTGGTGCTGGGGAAGCAACGAGGGTGGTCAGCTCGGTGATGGTAGCAACAACTCGAGCACTGAGCCCGTTCAAGTATTGGGGCTGACCGGGGTTGTTGGCATCTCGGGAGGAGGGTGGGAGGGAAACTACGTTCATACTTGCGCAGTGCTCTCAGGGGGCAGCGCCTGGTGCTGGGGATGGAACGACTCGGGTCAGCTCGGCAATGGGACGGCTGCGAGCAGCAGTGTTCCAGTGCAGGTGTCGAGCTTGACTGATGTGGATGCCATCTCAGCCGGCGCCCATCACACCTGCGCGGTTCTCGCTGGTGGTGAAGCCTGGTGCTGGGGAAACAACGTGCCGGGTCAGCTTGGCAACGGGACGCACACGAGCAGCAACGTCCCGGTCGCAGTTTCCAGTCTGACCGGCGTGGTTTACATTGATACAGGCCTGTATCACAGCTGCGCGGCCCTTTCAGCCGGCACCGTCTGGTGCTGGGGCCAGAACAGTTATGGCCAACTCGGCAACAATGCAACCTCGAATAGCAACGTCCCTGTCCAGGTCCTGGGTCTATAGCTCCGCCCCTCTGCGCGGCGCAGCCCCGCAGCGCGACTCCTCCACGCCTTGAGCAGATCCTTCGATCAAGTGATAGCCGAGATTGACTACCTTGGTTGGGATTGGCGGCGCACCCTGGTCGAGGGCGAGTCGAGTAGGGGGCGAGCCCCGTGCCGGAGGGAGGGGCGCCGCATGGCGCTCAGTCAACGTATTGGAAGTCCGACGAGGCCATGCCCTTCTGCACGACGCACAGGAACCCTCCCCTGAACTGGAAGCGCTCGCAAGTGCCCTTTGTTTGGATGGGGGGAAGGGACTTGGAGAACTGTCGCTTCTCCTCGTAGAAACTGCGAAGGCGCCGCTCGATCTCCGCTGGGCATCGGCAGTAGGACTTTTCGCAGGCCCCGCTGTCCTCGCAGGTCTTTCCCTCGTCCTTGGCGGGCAGCTCGCAGACCTTCCTCTTGCCTTTCAGGACCCAGATGTGCTGGCCGCCCCTCTCAACGCATTTCGAGCCGCAGGAAAGGGAGCTGCCCAGACTCCACAGGGCGAGCATTGCCATGCAAACTCCCCTGATCGACGCCGAGCTCACTCTCCTCATCGCCAAATACTCCTCATTCTCCACTCCATCCTTGCCTTGTTCCTGCCTCCCACGCCGTACCCGGTTCTTCGTGCTTGCCTCGCAAACGCCCGCCGCGACCGTAGCTTACATTAGCCTCCCTGACGTGTATTGCCGCTACCTGCTCGGACGAGGCCATGTCCGAGGCCCAGTGCCTGCTACAGTGAGGTCACGATTATCACAGGGTCCACCATGGTGTAGGTGCTGCCGTCCGTGTAGAACTGGACGAGGTAGGGCCTTCCAGCGGTGAGGCTCACGCTGGTCGTGAGGGTCTTCGAAAACGCCGTCTCACAGTGGATCTCGGGTCCGCGGGGCGCGCAGCCCGCGCCGTCGAAGAGAACGAGGCGAGAGTATGCCAGGGTGGTGGAGTCGTTGGTCACCGTGACCTCGTACGCGCCGCTCGAAGCTGGCGTGAAGGTGTAGAAGACGGAGTTGGTGGCTTCGGGGTCGCAGGAGCCGCCAGGCCCGTCGAGGTCGAAGGTGCCCGTGAGGGCGTAGGGGAAGCTCACGGAGCTTATTTCCGCCGCGGTGGAGCAGGACTCGCCAGGTCCGAGGGCCAATTGCGTGACGCTGATCTGGGGGTCCACCATGGTGTAGCCGTCGCTGTCCGTGTAAACCTGGATCAGGTAGGGTGTGCTGGTCACCAGCTCCACCACCGCCGACCCGGTCTTGGAGTAAGAGGTAACGCAGGCCAGCTCTTGGCCTCGTGGGCTGCAGCCGTTTCCCTCGAACACCGCGATGCGGGTGTAGGCCGGGCTCGTGGAGTTGTTCACCGTGTCGATGCGGAACGCGCCGGTTGTGGCCGGGGTGTAGGTGTAGAAGACCGAGTTGGTGGCGCTCGGGTCGCAGCTCCCGCCGGTGAAGTCGTATTCGAAGGTCCCGACGAGGCCAAAGGGGAAGGGCTCGAAGCTGATGTCCACCGCGCTGGAGCAGCTCTCTGCGGGCTGTAAGGTCACGGCGGAGACGGTTATCTCGGGGTCCACCATGGTGTAGCTGTTGCTGTCGGTGTACACCTGGATGAGATAGAAGTTGCTACCCTCCAGATCCACCAGAGCGGAGCCGGTCTTGGAGTACGAGGTGACGCAGGCCAGCTCGGTACCGCGTGGGTTGCAGCCATCTCCCTGGAACACCGCGATGCGGGTATAGGCCGAGCTCGGGGAGTTGTTGGCCGTGTCGATCCGGTAGGTGCCAGAGGCTGTGGGCATGTAGGTGAAAAACACCGAGTTCGTGGCGGAGGTGTCACAGGACCCGCCCTCCCCGTCCCATTCGAACTGGCCCGAAAGGGAGAAGGGGAAGGCTGCCGTGCTGATGTCGGCTGCCAGGTGACAGAGATCTCCCTCGCCGGCCTGGGCCACGGTGACCTGCGGGTCTGTCATCGAGTAGGAGTTGCCGTCAGTGTAGGCCTGGATCAAGTAGGTGGTGCCGGACTCGAGCTCCGGGAAGGCGGCTCCGGTCTTGCCGCTCGAGGAGACGCAGGCGACCTCGGGCCCATAGGGGCTGCAAGCGTCGCCCTGGTACAGGGCGATGCGCGATCCAGCGAAGTCGGTTGTGCCATTCGCTACGATTACCTTGTAGTAGTCCGAGACCGAAGGGACGAAGCTGTAGAATACCGAGTTGGTGGCGCTCGGGTCGCAGGAGCCGCCCGGCCCGTCCCATTCGAAATCGCCCGTGAGCGAGAAGGGGAAGGGCTCGGAGGAGATATCCGCGGCTAGTGGGCAGGTCATGCCAGGATCCTCGAGGAGGCTGACGCTGATCTGCGGGTCCACCATGGTGTAGGGCTCTCCGTCGGTGTAGGCCTGGACAAGGTACGTCGTGCCCCCTTCCAGGCTGGCGAAGAGGACTCCCTCTGGGACGCTGTAGGTCATGCAGGAAAGCTCGGGGCCGAATGGGTCGCAGGCGAGCCCCTCGTATATTGCGAGGCGCGTGTAGGCAGCCGTAGTCGTGTTGTTGATGAGCTCGACGCGGTAATCCCCAGAGGCCTGCGGTGTGAAGGAGAAGAACACCGCGTTGGTGGCGGTCGCGTCACAGCTCCCGCCCGGGCCGTCCCAGTCGAAGGGGCCCACGAGACCATAGGGGAATGACACCCCGGAGACGTCGTGAGGATCCTCGCAGGTGGCGCCGTGCTGCTGGTCGATGGCGAGCTGGAGGCTCACCGGGGCGGCCAGGTGGTTGCCGCACCTGTCGGCGACTCCCAGGCCGACGGTCAGGGTATAGGCGTCCCCAGGAGCAGAGCCAGTGAAGGAGACGTCATAGGTCGATGGGTCCACCTGGGTCACGGTCCCGAGGACGCCGGAGCCGGTGATCTGCGTCCAGGCGAGGCTTGCCTCGACGTCGAGCACCGGGACGTTGAAGGTGAGCCGGTAGATGCCGTCGTTCAGCGGAGCAAAGCTCGTGTCCATCGAAGTGACCGCGGGAGGGCGAGGCTCGCAGCAGGTCGTTACGTCCATCAGGCAGCCAGTGCAGCTCAAGGTCCCGCCGTAGGGGTAGCCCATCCCAAGACAGACCACGAAGCGGAGATCCGCGCCGTCACACTCCTCCCCCGTGTCGGCCACCCCGTCGCCACAGCTCGCAGCCAGGCAGCTCGTTCGGCAGGCGTCGGGCACGGTGTCGCTGTTGAAAAGCGCGTTGTCGCACTCCTCGCCCTGATCTACGACGCCGTCGCCGCAGCTCGCGGCCAGGCAGCTCGTTCGGCAAGCGTTCGGATCCGTGTCACTGTTGGCGGCGCCGCTGTCGCACTCTTCTCCCTGATCTACGACGCCGTCGCCGCAGCTCGGGAGCAGGCAGCTCGTTCGGCAGGCGTTGGGGGCTGTGTCGCTGTTACTCGCGCCGCTGTCGCACTCCTCGCCCTGATCTACGACGCCGTCGCCGCAGCTCGCGGCCAGGCAGCTCGTTCGGCAGGCGTTGGGGGCTGTGTCGCTGTTTCCGGCGCCCTCGTCGCAGTCTTCGCCCGTGTCCACGACGCCGTCGCCGCAGCCGGCAGTCAGGCAGCTCGTTCGGCAGGCGTCCGGGACGGTGTCGCTGTTGTAGAGAGCGTCGTCGCAGTCTTCGCCCGTATCTACGACGCCGTCGCCGCAGCTCGGGAGCAGGCAGCTCGTCCGGCAGGCGTCGGGTGCGGTGTCGCTGTTACTCGCGCCGCTGTCGCACTCCTCGCCCTGGTCTGCGACGCCGTCGCCGCAGCTCGGGAGCAGACAGCTCGTACGGCAGGCGTCGGGTGCGGTGTCGCTGTTTCCCGCCCCGCTGTCGCACTGCTCGTTCAAGGGATGGCCAGAGTCCGTGACCCCGTCTCCGCAGGATGGGAGCAGGCAGCTCGTGCGGCACCTGTTGGGCAGGGTGTCCGAGTTCAGCGCTCCCTCGTCGCAGGCCTCGCCGGTGTCGAGAGCTCCGTTGCCGCAGAGGGACTGGTTCTGGTTCTGGTTCTCGTTTTGGTTCCCGTTATGGTTCCCGTTCAGGTTCTGATTCTGGTTCGAGTTGTTGAGCCCATGGCCCCCGCCGTCGCCGCAGGCGGCAAGGAGAAGGCAGAGCGACGCACAGAGGTGGAGTGATGCCGCCGAGAGCCTCGCAGACAGGGCAGCCGATCTCCATGGCCGGGTTTGGGGGCTAGACTTCTGCCAAGAGGTGACGCTCCGGCTCGCGCCCGCGCGGGCTCCGAGGTTGATATTCATGGATGATTCTTCGGCGCGATTCCACATGAGCACTCCTCCAAGGAAGATCAAATAGCGGGGCTGCTGGGGATCGACGAGCCGGAACGAGAAGAGCCGAGCATGCCCGCCTTGGGACCAACGCACCCACTGCCTTTGGGCGATCTTGGAGAGATCATCCGTGATCAGGGTCCATGGGTCAAGGAGGCCCGGAGGACAGGGGGCCCGGGGGACAGGAGTCCCTTTGATTGGGTGATGTGAACCAGGGATGACGGTGCAAGATTTGCGTCCGCCTCTGGGCGCCGGCCATGCACCTATCTTCGGTGCTCCCGAATTGGGATCCCCGGCCTCGCCATTGTGTCATCGGGTGACCGTAACCGAAGTGAACTTAGCTAGTTGGGGAGCTGGAGGGCGAACGCCCGAATGGGCGAAGAACCATGGAAACCACTCTGGCACGAGGATTGCTGTCTTTGGGCATTTGAGCAAGGCCGGTGCCCGCGCCCCCCGGCCGGCATCGGGGAAGGATGAACGCCATGAGGACCCAGAGAACCCAGAGAACAGCGACCACCGGACCGGGACACTTTTGGGGAGCGCCGCTTGCCGCGGTCATGGCCTCGGCCCTTGTTTCGGGCTGCTTCGTGGATGGGCCGCCCGCCCATCAGAGCACCACGGCCCCTGGTCTGTCGTCGCCAATGGATGGCGAAGGCCAATCATACGACCAGGAGCCCGACTCGAGCCTGGACGCTCCCTTGCCAGAGCTCTCCACGAGCGACTACGAGCCGCTCTTCTACCTGGGCTACCTGGTGTTCTTCGACAGTGTCGGCAGGCCCTGCTACTTCGTCGGCGGCGTTTGGCACTACGTGCCGAGCACTCACGAGCACTACACCTACTTCGTTTGGTATGGCCGGACCCATCGGTCGAGCTACCTCCGGTGGTATGGCGAGCGCGGGTATTACTACCGGACCTTCAGGGATCGGCACTGGAAGCGGCGGGCGCCCTATCAGCAGCGCCGCCGCGACGCCTGGGCCGAGGGGCAGCGCCGCGGTGGGCAAGGTCAGCATCAGAGCGCCGTGGATGCCGACAGGCGTCGCCGCGAGGAGGCCCAGCGGGCCGAGGCAGAGCGCCGTCGCCGTGACGAGGCGCAGCGGTCCGAAGTAGAGCACCGCAGTCGTGAAGACCTGCAGCGAGCCGAGGTGGAGCGCCGCAGGGGTGCCAATTCGCAGCGGGCCGAGGCAGAGCGCCGGCGAGGTGAGGTTTCGCAGCGGGCGGAGGCAGAGCGTCGTCGCCGTGACGAGGCACAGCGAGCCGAGGCAGAGCGTCGTCGCCGTGACGAGTCTCAGCGGGCCGAGGTGGAGCGTCGCCGCGAGGAAGCGCAGCGGGCGGAGGCAGAGCGACGTCGTCGTGACGAGGCTCAGCGGGCGGAGGCAGAGCGACGGCGAGGTGAGGCCCAGCGAGCCGAGGCAGAACGCCGCAGGGGTGACAATTCGCAGCGAGCCGAGGCAGAGCGTCGCCGCCGTGACGAGGCTCAGCAGGCAGAGGTGGAGCGCCGCCGCCGTGACGAGTCTCAGCGGGCGGAGGCAGAGCGCCGTCGTCGTGACGAGTCTCAGCGGGCGGAGGCAGAGCGACGCCGCCGTGACGAGGCTCAGCGAGCCGAGGCAGAGCGACGCCGCCGTGACGAGGCTCAGCGAG
>JAVEWA010000195.1:0-10817 GCA_034004785.1 Polyangia bacterium | reverse complement strand
CTTCGGATGCGGGGGCTCGAAGGACCCATCGAACAACAACACTGTTTGGACCGACGGCAGCGTAGACTGCGATCCCGGCTCGTTTCTGGGATGTGATGGGCAGGATCTCATCCTGTGCAACGTCGAGGGGAGCGGATCCACCCGGGTTCCCTGTGGTCTGCTGGGCTGCGATGCCGAGAGGCAGCGCTGCAACCAGTGTGACAGGAACGAGCCCGAGAGCTGCGAAGGGGATTTGCGAGTGGAGTGCAGCTCCGAGGGGATAGAGATCGCCACCGAGCTCTGCCCATGGGGATGCACGGAGGGGTCGGGTACGGCTACCTGCAACGAGTGCAGGCCGGAGGCGATCGAGTGCCACGATGCGACCGAGCTTGTGACCTGCGACGGCGATGGGCAGATCACCGCCACCCAGGACTGTCAGTTCGGCTGCGCCATGGAAGAGGGGCGCTGCAACGAGTGCGCGCCGCTCACGGTGTCGTGCATCGGTGACGAGCTGACGGCCTGCGATCCCGACGGGTTGGTCGAGCAAAGCGAGCACTGCGAACAGGGATGCAACGCAGAGGCCCTGCAGTGCCAGTGCGTCTCGGACACCTGTCTCGACGAGTTCACGCTGCTTCGATGTGGCGCGGGCGGGCTTCCCTCCGGCGCGGAGCTCTGCGTGAACGGGTGCACCGAGGGTACGGGCGGCGGCCGGTGCAACGAGTGCTTCCCTGGGTCTGTCCTGTGCGATGGTCAGGATGTTGTTACCTGTGGGACGGACGGTCTCGTCGCCAGCGTGATGTCCTGCTCCATGGGATGCAACTCGTGGGAAGTTCCCGGCCGATGCCTGACCTTCGTGCCGCGCTACGTGGATGCAGCGTCCCTGGAGATGGGGCAAGAAGACTTCAATCCCACCTGCAACGTCATCATCGACACCACGGCGCGGACCATCCAATGCACCACCGGCAACCCGCCTCAAGCGTGGACTCCACCGAGTCTCATCGTACTGCAAACGTATGGACCCGATCTGTGGGTGATCCACTTCCGAAACGTGACCATCGGGACCCCTCGCTCCGTCAGGGTGGTTGGCAGCAGAGGGCTTGCGCTGGTGGCTGCGGGCGCCGTTACGATTCAAGGTGTCCTCGATGCCTCGGCTCGGGGTGCCACCCCCGGCGCGGGTGGGAGGTACTCAGGCAGCAGCGCATGGACCGGTCCTGGGACCTCGCCGGACGGTCTGGTCGGTGCGGCGCTTCCGGGTGCAGTGTGTGAGTTCCAGCGCCCAAGTGGAGGAGGTGGTGGTCATGCCGGAGCCGGTGGCAACGGCGGCGGCACCTTCACTGGTGCCGATACCATCGCGGGTGGTGTCGGTGGCGCCGCCATAGGCAGCCAGCAGTTGCAGCCCATCTATGGTGGAGGTCGCGGCAACGGCACGGAGGTGACGCAGTCTGGGGCTGGCGGCGGGGTACTGATCATAACCGCCCGGGACAGTATCACCTTGAGCGTCACGCCTTCACCCCTCGGAGACCTTCTTGGAAGATGCGATGCGTCGGGAGGAGGTGGGCAGAGCAGCGGTGCTGGAGGAGGAGCGGGAGGCAGCCTGTTCCTCGAGGCACCCACCATTCAGGTGGGTGGTTGGATTCGTGCAGTGGGTGGTGGAGGCGCCTGTGGATCGGGCGCTGGCACCGACGGCTACGGCAGTGGAAACGGCTGTGAGCCGTCGGGAAGCGGCGCTCGGGGAGGGGACGGCGGGTACTCGGATGATCGCCCCACTATCAGCACTGGCTCCAATGGCACTCTTGGATTGTGTAACACTACGACAGGTTATACGGCAGGCGGCGGCGGCGGCGGGGCCGGAAGAGCGCGCTTCCGCGTGGCCACGCAGCCTGGCAACCTGACGGTCGGCACTGGCGCCATACTGAAGTTCCTGCCCTGCGGAGGCACGCAGGCGGAGTGCGTGGATGTGTTTACTCCATTCTGAGGCGCACACTCCACGAGGGGATAGGTGCTCCTGTTTCCAGCGCATTCGCGCCGGGACAGTCCGACGCACGGTGCGCGCCCCCTCGTGGAGAGCCCTCGGCCCTCCCTACTCCGCGAGTCTGACGGCGGCCGTGCTCGGCGTGGCCTTCCTGGTCGCTTCGCCCATGGTGCGAGCTCAGGCACCCAAGTCCGGCATCGCCCCTGGGGTCATCTCGCTCCCGAAGGGCCCTGGCTCCGTGCAGGGGCTCGGCGAATCGTTCCAGCCCGACCTCAACACCGGCTCCATGGCCTACCGCGTGCCCATCAAGGTACCGGCCGGCGTTGGCAAGCTCACACCCGAGCTCTCCCTGTCATACTCGTCTGGTGGGGGAAACGGCGAGGTGGGGTTCGGCTGGTCCCTGGGGACGCCGCGCATTGCCCTGCGCACGGAGAAGGGGATCCCGCGCTATGACGGCACCGACATCTTCACGATCTCGGGCGTGGGCTCTGGTGAGCTGGTCCCCTTAGGCAACGGCATCTACCGGCTCGAGGTGGAGGGCGCCTACATACGCGCGCAGAAGGGGCTAGACCATTGGGAGGTGCGGGATAAGTCCGGCCGGATCTACCGGTTCGGGACCGTGGCCGAAGCCCGCCATGACGACGCCACAAGGGTGTACGCGTGGTACCTGACCGACCAGCTCGATACCCTGGGAAACCACGTCGAGTACCTGTACGAGAAGACCGACGGGGTGCCCTACCTGCGCCACATCCGCTACAACAACTTCTCGCCCGACGTCGTCGCGGAGGTGACGCTGGCCTACGAGGCGCGCCCGGATGTGCTGGCGAGCTATAGGCCGGGCTTCAAGGTGCTGCGAAGCCTGCGCCTGGCGGCCATCGAGAGCCGGGTCGGCGGGTCGCTCCTTGTGCGCTACGAGCTGGCCTATGACTCCCAGAGCGCTCTTTCCAGGCTCGCCCAGGTCACGATGAAGGGGACGGACGGGGTCACGGGGCTGCCGCCACTGCGCCTCGACTACTACCGGTTCTCGCCCGAGGCCGATCAGGTGGTCACCATGACCACGCCCCCTGGGGTGTCGCCGGCATTGCCGGACAATGCCCTGGCCGACCTGGACGGCGACGGCTTCCCGGATCTCCTCGTGGCGAGCGCCGGTGCCTACGAGTGCTACCTGAACGACGGCGGGACCTCCTGGCAGGCCCGGGAGGCGTTGCCGCTGAGCCCGTCGGTGGCCCTGTCGCAGGCTGGGGTGCAGCTCGCGGACGTGGACGGGGATGGCCGCATCGATCTCCTCGCTCGCCTGGGCCCGGGCGTGGGCGACTTCCGCTACTTCCCAGCGGGCGACGGGTTCGGCACGGGCACGGGACTCGGGTTCGGTGACTCGGTGCCGCTCTCGAACGACCCTGGCTTCTCCTTCGAAGATCCTGAGGTGCGCCTCCTGGACGTCACCGGCGACGGCCGCGCCGACGTGGTGCGCACCGCCGAGGGTGAGCTGATCGTGTACGCGAACCTGGGAGGAGCGAGCTACGCCGCCGGCCAGGTGCTCCCCGAGATCGACTCCACGATGCAGATCCGCTTCTCGGATGCGGCCCACGTGAAGCTCTCCGACATGAACGGAGACGGCCTCGTAGACGTGGTTTACTTGCGCGAGGACTCGCTCGTCTACTGGCCCCAGAGGGGAGGCGGGCTCTTCGACGAGGCCGTGGTGATGGAGGACGCGCCCACCTTCGCGGACCTCCAGTGGGTGGAGGTGCACGACCTCAATGGCGACGGTCTCGGCGACCTGGTTCGTGTCGGCGTGAACATGGTCGAGTACTGGCTGAACCAGCAAAGTGGCACCTTTGGTGCGCGCCAGGAGATCTCAGGCACTCCCTATCGGGATCCCACGAGCACCACGGTTCACTTCGCCGACATGAACGGCAACGGCTCCACGGACATCCTGTGGGTGGACGTGACCGGGAGCCCGGACGAGGCGTGGCGCTACCTGGACGTGATGGGCGAGAACCGCCCGGGGCTTCTCCGAGAGGCAAGGAACGGCCTTGGACAGGTGCTCACGGCCGAGTACTCGTCGAGCGGTGCCATGTCGGCTGCAGCCAGGCGCGAAGGTGATCCCTGGACCGTGGAGCAGCCCGTGCCCACCCAGGTGCTGGCGCGGCTCACCGTGTCCGACTCCATCGGCCCGGATCATGTGACCGACTTCGTGTACCGCGACGGACATTACAACGGCGAGGATCGGGAGTTTCGCGGCTTTGGCGAAACGCGCCAGCTCGAGCGGGGCGACACCCATACCCCGACCCTCCTCACTAGTGTGGAGTTCGACGTCGGCTGGCTGGAGAAGGCACGCAAGGGCATTGTGCTCCGGCGACAGCTCGAGGACGAGACCGGGAAGATCTTCCGGGTCGAGGATGCGTCCTATGACGTCGTGACCCTTGCGACCGGAACCGACGGCCGCACCGTGCGCGCGGCGCGGCAGGCCTGGCTCGAGGTGACCCATGTAGAAGGGACTACTGCGCCGCGGGTCGTGCTCACCGAGCACGAGTGGGACGAGCACGGCAACGAGATCGCCAAGCGCGAGTGGGGCGAGGTGGTGGCGGGCGATCCAGCCCTGGGCGGCGACGAGCGCATCACGGTGTCCGAGTACGCCGTCAACAGCGAGGATTGGATCCTCGACCGCATCGCCGCGAGGCAGCTCCAGGATGCTTCGGGTATCGTTCTTCGATGGCAGCGTCACTACTACGACGGCCAGGACTACGAGGGCCTCCCCCTGGGTCAGGTAGCTCGCGGGCTCCTCAAGCGAGAGGAGATCTGGCTCGGCCCGGACGAGGACCGGTGGGTCCCAAAGCGCCGCCTGGCCCACGACGAGCATGGTAACGTGGTGGGGATGCGAGATGCGCGGGGCTATGATCGAGCGCTCACCTACGACGAGGAGACCCATCGCTTTCCTGTGGAGGAGCGCCTCAGCCTCGACGAGCGGGACATCGTCATGAGGGCGGGCTACGATCAGCTCCTCGGCGCCATCGTCCGCTACGAAGACCCGAACGGCCAGGCCGTGACCTACCGCTACGATCCCCTCGGCCGTATAGAGGCCATGGTGCACCCAGGCGATAGCGCCTCCCTGCCCACAACGGCCTACGAGTATGTGCATGGCGATCCCATCTCCGCCGTGTGGACCCGCCGCCGTGTCCAGTCAGGCGAGCCCGATACTCTGGACGAGGTGAGCTACTACGACGGCCAGGGGCGCCTACGCAGCCGGCGCCAGCTCGCCGAAGCCAGTGCCGCTGATGCCTGGGTCGAGTCCACCGCCAAGGTGTACGACGCTCGGGGCAAGGAGTCGCTCGTCTTCCGGCCTCGGTTCGTCTCCTTGGGCGAGTATGGCCCCCCCGATCCCACCGAGGAGCGGATCGAGGAGCACCGCGACGCCCTCGGTCGTCCGATCCGCAAGATCCTGCCCGACGGCTCCGAGACCCTCACCGAGCATGTGCCCCTGGGCACCTGGAGCTACGACGAGAACGACACCGATCCGTCCTCGCCCCATGCCAACACGCCCACCTACAAGGAGACGGACGGGCTCGGCCGCACCATGCTCATCGAGGAGGACGCCGGAGGAGGCGAGCGGCACCGGCGGCGCTACACCTGGAATGCCGCGGACAGCCTCCTTGCCTTCGAGGACGCGGAAGGGCACGTCCGCTCCTGGCGCTATGATGGCATGGGGCGCCGCGTTGCCACCGAGGACCCGGACGGCGGCTCCTGGCGCTACCGATTCGACGACGAGAGCAACGAGGTGGCCAGGATCGATCCCCTGGGAGGCACGCTCACCAGAGCCCACGACGGTGGGGGCCGGATCCTCTGGGAGACCCATACGGACACCGTGGGCACTGAGCGCCGTCTGGCCACCTATCATTACGACGAAGCTTGGAGCGGCGCCTCGTCTGTCGGGAACGTCGTGGGCCGGCTCGGGTGGGTAGAAGACGAGGCCGGCGTGAAGGCCTTTGCCTACGACGAGCGCGGCCGGAACACCACCGAGATCCGGCAGGTGGACGGCAAGAGCTACCGTATCGAGCGGAGCTTCGACGCGGCCGACCGGGTGACCTCGCTAACCTACCCGGACAACTCGCGCATCCGCTACACGTATAACGCCCGCTCCCTCGTGGATAGCGCCGGGGGTGTCGTCCTTTCGCAGCGCTACGGCGCCGCTGGCGAGCTCCTCAATCGCGAGCTCGGCAATGGCGTGACCGTGCGCCGGACCTACGACGCCCGGATCCGGCTCAGCAGCCTCATCGCAGAAGGCCCGGCTGGCTCAGGCGTTGGCAGCGGCCGGCCGAAGCTCCAGGACTTCGCCTATTCCTACGACCGGGTGGGCAACGTGACGGCGATCGCCGATGGGCGACCCGGCATCGCCGCCGAGCCCGTGCGGGATCAGCGCGTCACCGCCACCTACGACGCCCTCGACCGCCTTGTCGACGCCGTAGGCAACGGCTACACCCTGTCGTGGACGCTCAGCCCGAGCGGCAACATCCTAACCGCGGACGGCCAGCTCACCCCGGCCACGCCGAGCTTCATCCTCGGTACCTTCACCTACGGCACGGCCGGCACTGGGCAGCCAGCCGGCCCCCACGCCGTCACTCGGGTGGTCACTGGCGGCACAGGCGGCCGCCCCGCCGGTGAAACCCTCACCTATGGCTACGACGCCGCCGGCAACCTCACCGACGCCGCCGGCACCAGGCTCTGGTACGACGGCCGCCAGCAGGTGACCCACGTCGAGGGCGCCTCGGGCGACGAGGTGGAGACCGGGTACGACTTCGCTGGAGAGCGGATCCGCCGCACCGTGCGCCGCCCTGGCGGCAGCGAGGAGAGCACCATCTATGGTGGCCTCACCTGGGAGGTCCACAACGGTCGCCTCCTCAAGTACGTGGTCATCGGCAGCGAGCGAGTCGCTCGCATCGGCAACGCCGGCTCCTACCCGACCATGCGCCAGGGCTCTCTCTCCTTGGCCACCCCTTCCCCCGGGAGCGTCACTTCTTCGCTATCTGACCTCGTCTCCGTCGCCGCCTCGCGCGAGGCCGCCGCAGCCGGCACGGGCCTGGTCGTTGTCATCCTCCTCATCGGCCTCCGGACAGGCCGTCGCAGATTCTCGCAAAGCCTCCTCCGTGGCCGCTCCCTCCACTATCGGTCGAGCCGCTACTGGCCCCACCGTTCTCTCCACCATGCGACACAGGGCCGCTCCTACTCCCGACAGACGCTTGTCCCCATGCGCGCCTGGGTCGCCTCGGGAGCCCTCGTGCTCGTCGTCTGGTCCTGCGACACCGGCAAGCGCGGTCCCGAGGAGATCGACCACTTCCCGTCCGACGCCGTGGTCATCCTCACCGACCACCTCGGGAGCTGGCACCTCCTCGTGGACGCTCAGGCACAGGTGGTTTCCGAGCAGGCCTTCCTGCCCTACGGCGTGCAGCGCTACCGCTCCGGCGGATCCCCCTCCGACTTCGGCTACACCGGCAAGCAGGCCGAGGCCGACACCGGCCTCGTCGCCATCGGAGTTCGGCACCTCGTCGTGGGTCTGGGAAGGTGGAATAGGCCTGATCCTGCATATCTTCACGATCCGAAAGGAATCTCCAGCACAAACTACGCTGATGCTCTTCAGGAGTACTCCAGATCCAATCCACTGACTCTTTTCGATCCCGACGGCAACCATCCGGTTCCTAGGAAGCTTTATAGCCTTCAGGACGCGCTAAACAGAAATAGACCAGGTATTTTGACACAACTGTCCTGGGGTATGCGATGGACATGCGGAAAATGTTGCGGATCTGATGCGTTTATCTACATTCAGGGACAAATAGGAGCTAAAGCTGCTGGCATACCACCTTGGGCATCAGCAGCTCCTGGTACGCAAAGGTGGACGGAAAAGTTCAACGTCATTTCAGGGAGGCATCCTGGCTCAACTGCGTCACTTGGTCAGTTTTCTTTGGGATCTAAGGACCAGTTCACACGTGAAGGCAACAAGTGGTTCCTGCAAATTCTGGATGCGAATGGAGCTCCTGTCAAAGGGGGTAAGGTTGAGCTGAAGATGTTCATGGTTCTCAAGATGGCTGAAGGACAGAGGCCCGATGGTTCCTTCACGAGCATTCATCATATTGTATGGTTAGGAGGCCAGCGAGGGCTTATTATCGATAATCAAAGGGTGGACAGTTGGCAATCGGGCATTCGTCCCTACACGCAAGCTGCAGCCTATGGGAGTAAATCGGCTTTCCTAAAAGTTGTCGCGGCGTATGAGCTTCCAGCGCACCAAACGAGCGCACCGGCGGGTGCACGGAGTACACCGTGAGAAGAGTTTGCAAAATAATTTGTGCCAGCGCCATTGTTTCAGTGTGCTGGCTCACTGCTTGCCCGGCTGAAAGAAATCGGAAGAGCTCCCTTCCCGTCCCGACTCACTGTGATCGCACCGATACATCTTGTTGGGCCGATCCATCGGTTCTCTATGTGAATCGAATCTTTCCCTACACACACCGTAGCGGGCTCGTGGTGCTGGAAGAATTCGTGAAGGGCAATTGTCGTCCACGACCCTTGTCGGGGCCACCAATGCCCTTTCACGATCATGTCTTCTATCGTTTCAGCAAGTGCCAGCCTGCACAACGCCGCCTAGTGTTGAGGGAACTACGCACCGGAAAGCTGTCTCGCGTAGTTGCCTCACGGATTCCCCAGCACGAGCTAGTGGGCGACATGGTGGGTGAGCGGTACGTTACCTTAGTACCTGAAGCGACGGTCAGTAGGCGAAGACGCTTTCTCCGTTGGCCACCCATTCACCAGGTCGGGGCGGACCGGGATATTGAGGTCAAGAACATACGTGCAGGCAGGATTTGGGAAAGGGGAGCGCTTCGGAGGGAGGTCGCGGCAAAAGCGGGAGAGCAAATCACTTGTTTCAAACTCATACCTGGAGGTGATCTGTTTTTGGTGTGCTCGATTGAAGGGCGATACTCGAATGCTCAAGTCTTTCCGCCTGTTGATGCCGACCAGTACGCGCATGGCGTTCCCTATGACCTGAAACGGGGAGCGACAGGTTGGGTTCGCCTCTACAGCATCAACCACACGAAGCCTCTCGGAGAGCAGCGATACGCATACACACCTGTTCTTCGAGAACGGGGCCCTTGCATTGTGCCGCCTATGAACGTGCCCCAGGGGCTGTTCAGCGCGATAAGAAGCAAGGACGACCATCAACGCGTGGATAGGTGCGAGCGCTATTATCAACACTGTCTCGAACCAACGATTCCGAATGAACGTTGCACGAAGGAAGTGTATAGGGATATCCTGCCGCGCAATTTCTTCATCGACGCTGAGGTGAGCCCAACCGGAGCGCAGGTCGCCGTTAACGCATTCGACGACCTTTACGTCTACAGCATTGCGTCCTCTCCGCCAGCTCTCTCTGAAATTGCTAGGCGAGAGTCGGCGAGCTACCGTAGTCGCGATTGGCACGTTATGCTCACAGCGCTGCGCTGGTCCTCTGGCGGGCGTTCGTTATTGCTGTTCGGCCGGGGAAGGCTGCTGCGAATCTTCAGCGCCCCGAAGTTTGAGGCAAGAGACTTCCTGGTAAGAGCTCCACGCCGCTGTGGTGCCCCAACCTGCAGTGCCATGGTGTCTTCAGCAACCCTGGACGATCAGTCCCAGTTGCTTGTCTACTCTCGCCCCGATATGGGGATCGGCATCAACTGGATGAATTGGACTGGAACCTTCGATTTGGGTCATGATCTGAGAACAATCGACGGAAACAGGTTGTACGCCGATGTCCCAATCAGTTGGAGCCGTGGCGACTTCGGTGAGTTTCCCCAAGACATCATTGTCGATGATGGCAAGGTGATGTTCACTGCCAGTGGTATTGTGATTCGACTCGATCTCGCAACGGGAAGACCTGAGGGTTACATGGGCTACAGTGTCGAAGAGTAAGGGCTGTCGCTCGGGTCGAGCGCTGTCTAGGAAGGTGATGTCATGGCCGGATCCTCTGCTCCAGCTGCTCCACCGCCAGCTTGCGCTCCCGCGCCCGACCGATGCGCAGGGCGTCCACCAGGGCGAGCAGCTCATAGAGCAGGGGTTGCTCCCTGGCGGCGCGCGGCACCGAAGGGTGGAGCGGCTGGATGGACTCACCGCGTGCGGCGCCCTCGGGATCGGGCCACACCGGGGCGGGGCCATTGTCCGAGATGAGCTCCACGAGCGGCGACGCGGCGTGCGCGGTGGGCATGCCCCGGGTGATGGCGCCCCGCTCGGCGAAGAAGGCGTGCCTGACGCCGTGGAAAAGGAAGTCGAGCAGCGCGCGGCGCTGCACTCTTCGGTCGGCGTCGAGCAGGCCTGCGGCGACGCCCCGCTGAACGCCAGCGTGGACACGGGAAGGGCTCAGGTAGAGCCGACTTGCCAGGGCGCTGAAAGTCGTGGGCTCCTCGCCCCGCAACGCGGCGAGCTGAAGAACAACATAGAGGTCCTGCTGGAGTAGGGGCATGACTGTACCGCATTCCGGATTCTGGAATTGGGAAAGGAGAAAGTGGCGCTACCCAGAGACCCTCGCGGTGCTCTGCGCGGCGGCGCTCCGCAACGGCGAGATACCACTGCTGGCTAAAAAGTTTGGCCGTTATTTGGCCGTGAGCCCGGCCCACGAGGCGGTATGAGGCGGAACGAGGCGGAACGGGACGGCAGGGAGTTTCTCAAAGGAATCGGGAGCCTAGCGGTCAAGGATGCGTTTTCTCATTGGTTTTCAGATCCCCGATTAACGGGTTCGACTCCCGGCGCCTCCATCCTCACTTCGTTCGGATGGATTCCCGCTTCGCGGGACTCGGCGGCTTCGCCGCCGGGCTCCGTCCATCGCCCTTGTTGGAGAAATCCAGCTCGCTGGATT
>JAVEWA010000194.1:0-10847 GCA_034004785.1 Polyangia bacterium | reverse complement strand
GGACGGGAGCTTCAGGATCCGGTCCAGGGTCTTCACCCCAGCGGACCACGCCGGAGCTCCTTGAAAGTACGAGCGGTCTGGGAGGGGGAACCCTAGCGGCGCCTGCGGATCCAGGCCAAGGCGAGGAGCCCTAGGAGCAGCGTGGCCAGCGCGGTCCCAGCCGGGGAGGCCCGGTCAGCACTGCAGCCGCACTCCCGGTGGATCGAGCAGACCCACACTGCGTCGTCCGGCACCGAGCAGTTGTCTGCGCTCTCGCAGCCTATCCCAGCCAGTCGGATCACCTTGGGATGCTCGTTGGGGTCGTTCGAGTAGAGGATCAGGTCCCCCTCGACCTGGCCCGGAACCGCGGGGCGGAACATCACGGGCAGATAGACCACCCCGTCTGGGTCCACCTGGAACCGGGGGGGATAGGGCACGAAGAAGGGCGGGTACACGAAGGCCTCGCCCCTCAGGGCCCCGGCTCCGATATTCTGGATGGTCAAGATGCTCTGGACCTGCTGGCCGATGAGCGAGGCGCCCACCATCATCTGACTCGGGACGCGAAGATCCGGCAGCTCCAGGGCGAAGGACTCCGGCCCCACTATCCAGTAGTCGTCCTGGTCCGAGATCGGGATTGGGATCTCGAAGAGCTGCATCGAGAAGATGGTCTGATTCAAGGCCTCGAGCTTGATCTCAGGGAAGACGGACACCGAGGCGTAGTGGGTTACCGCCCCCTCCCAGGTGACCCGCTTGTAGTCGCGCTTGATGCTGGTCCTGACTGGCAGCCACTTCTTCTCGCCCTCCTCGGTGAACTCGAGATCCGGCGGCGGCTCGTGCTCCACGCTCGAGCCGTCCGACTCCACCACCATTCGGCGCCCCTCGAGGCGTGAGCCCGCATATCCTGTGATATAGACCTCCAGCCAGAAGTCCACGATCTGGTCGATCCCTTGCAGCTCGGGCATGATCATGGCAAGGAGAGCCAGCAGGTCCACCCGGAAGAGGCGGGTGTAGGGGATGTCGTCCTGCACCTGCACCGGGCGCTCCGGGTTGCCCGCCAGCAGGAAGGGCGTGAACCTCGTGGCGTCGTAGAGCCCCATGTGGATGTCCGGGACGTAGGGGATGTCGAACTCCTCCTGGATGACGATGCCGCCAGGCAGGGTCACGTCCACCCTCGCCGAGAGGTCGAAGTCGATGGTGTAGTCCATCTCATAGCGGCCACCAAGGGGCCTGCCACGGAAGCTCAGGTAGGGCCCCGGCCTGGGGGGCCAGGAGCCCACGGCCGAGCCGTCCATCTCAACCTTGTAGCCGCAGTGCAGCTCGAACTGGAATCGCACTTGGATGGGCGATCCAGCTGGCACCCAGCCAGTGTCGATGCTGATGTCGCAGAGATCGTCGTTCAGAAGATCCTCGTACTTGAAGCTGACCGGAGATCGAACCTCGTCGGCATAGTCGAGGGGGTTGCTGCTCCCGCCGTCGGGAAGCGGGACCCCGGCGTCGTCTGCCAAGGCCGCGGTGGGGGAGGCCAGCAGAAGCAGCGAGAATGACAAAGGCCCTGCGAGGCGCCTGATGTTGAAGCTTCGCATGGTTTCTGGTTTCCTTCAGACTGGATCATCACGCGAGGAACCAGCAAATGTCAAGACCGGGCTTTGGGAAGCAACTCCGTAGGCTTTTTGCAGCCGATTCGCGGCCTTTACATACCGCCCGCCTTGGGCTACGATCCGAGCGTTTACATATAGTAGGGATTGCGCCGTGCAAAGAACACACACCGCAGTAATCCTGGCTCTCCTGCCCTTGGTCGGTCTCGCTGCCCTGTCCGCAGCAGGCCCCGGTTTCGGCCTGGGATGCAAGGCGGTCAAGACCTGCAAGATCAAGGAGGTCAGGCTGGACGGAGGCGTGGACGCCTATGTTCCCTGGTGGTCCGACGCCTCGACCTGCGACGCCTCCTCCTGCCAGCCCACCAACGAGTGCGGCGGCTACGGCGTGCTGGCCTTGCTCCCGGGGGAGTCCTGCGGCAGCTGCGGCGGCCACTACGAGTGCGACGGCCCTGACTCCGTCAGGTGTGTCGATAGCTGCTCAGACATCATCGGTTGCTCCGATGGCGAGCGGGAGGCCTTCACCGACACAACGGCCTTTCCCAACGTGGCGGGCTGCAGCGGAGGCTGGTCCTCGAAGGGGATCCTGGGCAAGACGCCCCTTTGCAGCCGCATCTCAGGGGATGACAGCCCAAACCCTTCGGGCATCCCCTGCTCGGCTGCGGATCTCTGCGCCGACGGCTGGCGAGTTTGCGACTCCCTTGCGGAGTTCGCGTCCTCCAGCCCGGGGGGCTGCACCGGGGACATCCCCGCGGGGAGCTTCTATGTGGCCGCGGTGAGCGGAGATGGCGACGAGGAGTGCACGTCGGACGGGACCAACGATCTCTTCGGCTGCGGCACCATGGGCCTGACAGCGGCGGCTAGCTGCACGCCGCTCACTCGCTGCTCGGGGGACGAGTGCGAAGACCTCTCTGGGGAATGGGACTGCCCGGGCAGCTTCCTCGTGGGATCGGACAGCGAGGCCGAGGACGTGCGCAAAAACGGTCCCGGCGGCGGCGGCGTGCTCTGCTGCCGGGTACAGCAGGGCCAATGATGAGTTCGCTCCAAAATTATTGTTCACGGGTATTGCTCGGGCGAAGTCACCTGGCGCGAATGGCACTGGGGGCACTGGGAACGCTCTTGCTGGCCGCCTTTGGCGGGTGCGCCGCCTCGGTCCAGAACGAGTGCGACACCATGACCTGCGATGCTTTGTGCAGGAACGCGGGCTACGTGAACGGCTACTGCGCGATAGACAAGGTCTGTCACTGCACCTACGACGTCCAGGGAAACAGCAACTGGAACCCCTGGGCCGTGCCGGACGGCGGCGACACCTGCGGTGGGACCTGTCTCGCTCGGGAGATGTGCTGCGACGGGGTCTGCCGCAAAGTAGAGATCGACGCGAGCAACTGCGGCCTGTGCGGAAGGGCATGTGGCGAGGGGGAGATCTGCGTGCACGGCTGGTGTACCTGTGGTGGCATGGGTCACTGCATAGAGGGCCTGGAGAAGTGCTGTGGGGATCAGTGTGTCAACATCCAGTACGACCCAACGAACTGCGGCGACTGCGGGATCACCTGTCAACAGGACACTGGCCCCGAGTGCGAAGAAGGCATCTGTGTTTGCCCGGACCTCACACCAAACCCGCGGGGCTGCGCCGGAACCTACGAGGACATGTGCTGCGAGCGCACCTTCCTGGCTGCGGGCGGCTGCTTCGACCTGGGCAACGACCGAGAGCACTGCGGGAGCTGCGAGCTGACCTGCCCGGTCTTCGAGGGCTCCATCTGCATCTTGGGCAACTGCACCGAGTCATTGAATCCCTGACCGACCCTTGGAGCAGAAACGGAGTCGACCCAAGGTTAACAATTCGGTTGTCTCCGGCTCCCTCGCCTCGTAACCTTGCGTCCTGACATATCTACCGGGGAGCATTTGCGGATGTACTGCCTCACCACCTACCGAGCGCCCGCCCTCGTCATCGCTGCCCTTTGGGGGAGATTTTCGGAGGAGGAGGTGCATTGCCTCTGCCGGGATCTTGATCGCCAGATGCTCCGCGGTGATGGAGGGCCGCCCTCCATGCTCCTCGATCTCGGCCGGATGGAGCCCCAGGGAGAGGCCGTTGTCGCCCTCCTTTACAGGTACGTCGAGCGGTCTGTCGAGGCCGGGGTTCGAGTCGCCCGCGTGGTGGAGAACCGGCTCGTCGCGCACGAGCTGGAACGCGTAGCCGAGGGAGCCGGGCTGCTGGACAGGCTCAGGACCTTTGCCGAGCGCGATTCTGCCTTGGTTTGGGTGCGTGCGCCTGCAGCCGTCTAGGTCATGGGAACGGACACAATGCGTCGCAACGTGATTCTGCTCGTGGTGGGTCTCGGAGGCCTTGTCGCGGTCGGAGCAGGTCTCTGGCTCCTGGAGGGGATGCGGCGCCCGCCCCCTGCCCAACGGCCCGAGGAGCGTCTCCTAATCGGATTCGATCCGGGGCGAGTGGAGCGCGTCAGGCTGGTCATGGGGGACGCGCGTGTGGATCGCAAGCGTCAGCAGGGAGAGTGGATCCCCATGGCCGGATCCCCTGATAGCGGCGTTGCTATCAGGATGGACGCGGTCTTGGAGCAGCTCGCGACTCTCAGGGCGCGGCTCGTTCTCGAAGACGAGACCAAGCGTGGGAAGGCCTTGCCGGAGAAGGACGCCCTGGCCGAGATCTCGGTGTGGCGGGGCGGCGTTCGCCCGCTGCGGTTGAGCTTCTTTCCGAGGGGCAGGAAGGTCGCCGTGCGCACCAGCGATCGCCCGGGGCTCTACGAGGTGGATCCTGGCGTCCTCGACCTGATTCGTCGAGAGCTGCGCCAGGTCTCCCTGGCGCCCGCCCTGGCCAGTACGCAGGAGGAGGTCAAGGGGCTCCGCATACAGCACAAGGACAAGAGCGTGCGGATCACGAGGAGGGGAGGGCGGTGGTTCCTGGAGGATGGGCCAACCCTGGGGACTGCTGATTCTGCGGCGGTTGGACGCCTCATGCGGATGCTCCTCGATCTGCGCATCAGGGAGCAGCTCGGGCAGGGGGATGCTGCGCGGGCCAAGCACGGGCTGGGGACGCCTCACTACACGGTGAGCCTGGAGGCGGAAAAGCCCCACAGGCTGCTTCTGGGTGGGCCCTGTCCCAGGGATCCGTCGGGACGGTTGGCTGCCTTGGGACCCTCCGCCGACATCGTCGCTTGCGTCGGACCGGTGGATGAGGCGCTCCTGGGGGCATCCCTCGCGAGCGACAGGATCTTCGGACCCGGCGCAGACGAGATCCAGGCCGTCACCATTCAGAGGGGCAGCACCACGCTGGCGATGCTCAACAGGCCCGGCGGCGGTTGGAGCATGATCTCCCCCAGCGAGGCATCGGTGGATCAGGGCGCGGCGCAGCGGCTGGTGACGGAGCTGTCCGAGCTGCGGCGGCGCAGGGACGCCGAGGGGGATCCCCCAGGGGACGATGCCCGGCCTCTTGGGCGAATAAAGGTCACGCCCCTGGTTGGCGAGCCCGAGGCGCTCGAGTTCTTCGGGGAGGGCAAGGGTGCGGAAGCCAGGTGGGCGCGCCGGGAGGGGGGCGGCCGGTGGGTGGCGCTGCCTGACGAGGCGGACGCGTTGCTGCTCTCGGACCCTGTGGTCCTACGCTCACATGACTTGTGCCAGTTCACGCCCGAGGATTTGCTGGCCGTGTTGCGCAGCCAGGATGGTGGGCCGTCGGAGCTCTCCCTGCTCGAGGGGGGAATCTGGCAGCTGATCCTGTTGCAGGGGCGAAGGAGCGTGACCGAGGCCGCGAAGATCGGCGCCAGCCTGGAGCGTTACAGGTCGGCGGCCAGGACCGGGGAGAGGCCCGCCGAGGGTGAGTGGAAACCGCCTGTGCTCCTTCTGGAGGAGGGGGATACCGAGCTGCGGGATGCACTGCTCTTTCAGCTGGGCAGCCTGCGCGCCAAGGCATTCGTCGCGGCCCGGGCGACGCGTGTGCACGGGCTGGAAAGGGGCGCGCTCTTCCTCTCGGTCCTTCACCGCCACAACTGCCGCGAGGAGGATGGCAAGAAGAAGTGTGACGTCGCCCGGTGCGAATTGGAGCTCGGCGGCCCGGTGAAGGGAGGCGGTTGCTACGGCCGCGTGCCCTCGGATGGCGCGGTCTTCGTGGCCACGCAGGCGCTCTGCGAGATATCGAGGCGACCGCTGGCTAGCCGGCGCGTGTACGATACTCCCTTGCACGGTCTCACAGGCGTCACCCTGACCGCCGGGCCTAAGCAGGTGTCCTTTGCGCCGAAGGAGGGCAGCGACTGGCAGAGGGCGGATGGAAAGCCTCTGCCGGACGGCTCCCTGTCCGACGCGCTGCTCTCGCTTGCGCCGCTGCAGGCCGAGGCGGTGGCCACATACGGCCGCGCCGGGAGGGGAGCGCCCGTGCTCTCTGCCTCCCTGTCGCAACCGCAGGTCGCCCCGGTGCAGCTCAGGTTCTACGAGACCTCGGCAGGTGATTTCTACGATGTGCGCAGGGGCGACCGCCCGGTAACGTACCGCGTACCCGCGGCCCCGGTGAAGAAGCTACTCGCCTTGCTCAAGGCCATGTGAGCCTCAATTGGAGGGGCGCTCGCCCTCCGCATCCTCGAGGCTGCCATCTGCCCCTCGCCATCCGCCCGGAAATCCACTATCCTCGGCAGGGTCATGTCGGATCAGCATCCAAAGGCGCGTCGGTCCGTGAGGGACAGCGTCCAGCAGATCTCCTCCATGGGGATGGAGGCCATGCACACGCCTACCACCCTGGACATGCCGCGGCGTGTCTTTCATCCCGTGACAGGCCTGGTAGCCTTGACCACCCTTTCGAGGGATGTTGCCGAGCTCTTGGCTGGCTTCCCCGAGTTGACCATCGCCTACATCCATGTGCCTACGAGCGAGCTCGTGGAGGATCGATACGGGTGGCAGGCGCACGAGGCCTACGTTGGGATGGTGGCGAACTTTCTCCAGGGCTTCACCTCGACCCTCCAGCGGGACAGGGGCAATGCCCTGCTCATGCACGCCTTCGCGGACGACTATGTGCTGATCATTCCGGCCAGGGAGAGCGACGAGAGGCTGGAGGCGATCGTGACAGACGGGGTCCTGAGGCACCTTGGAGCGATGGATCCGGATCTGGCGATGGTAAGCAAGGTCTACGTGGGGATGGAGGTGGTCAGGGCATACTCGCGCGTCCACAACGAGAGGCTCGTCTTCCGCGGCATCCTGGAGTCCGCCTCCAGGGCCATGGACATCGGACAGCGGGAGCTCATGGCCCAGGCCCGCATCTTGGACAGGGTGCTCAGCGAGCGGAACTTCCTGATGTACTTTCAACCAATCGTGGAGGCTGACACCGCCCGCATCTTCGCCTACGAGGCCCTGGTGCGATGTCAGGCCAAGGAGTTCGTCAGCCCTCTCACCCTCTTCGACATCGCGGAGCGCTCAGGCAGGATCCGGCCGCTAAACCAGACCTTGAGGCAATTGACGGTCAGCTCTCTGCCGGAGCTCCCTCCGCCGGAGTTCATGTTCATCAACCTCCACGTGGACGACTTCGCAGATCCGCAGATGCTCGATCCGCCGAAGTTCGTGCTGGAATTCGCCGATCGTATCGTGCTGGAGGTGACCGAGCGGGCAGCCATCCTGGACTTCAAACGGTTCAAGGAGAGCCTCCAGGTGATGCGCGGCCACGGGTTTCGCATCGCCATAGACGACCTCGGCAGCGGCTACTCGGCGCTCAACACCTTGGCGGAGATCGTTCCGGAGTACATCAAGTTCGACATGGCTCTCATCCGTGGCATCGACTCCAACCCCGTCAGGCAGAACCTCGTGCGCAACATGCGCTCCTTCGCCGACGATCTGGGGGTAAAGGTCGTTGCGGAGGGAGTCGAGACGCGCGCCGAGTACGAGACCGTGCGTGACCTGGGCTGCCACCTGATCCAGGGATATTACTTCGCCCGGCCCGCCCCTCCCTTCGTGAGGCAGCTACAGGCCTCTGCATCCGAGGCCATGCCTTCGAATGGATGATCCTCACGGGTGAAGTCCGGGACGTAGGAGTCCCGGCTCTCGGTCGCCTGAGACCAGCCGCTCGTGAGGCCCCAACACTCGAGGAGCGCCTCGGCCTCCTGGTACTCCCGAGGGTCGAGGGGGCGGTCGAGGGGTGCGGGGAGATTCACACCCGTGGGAGGCCTGTATTGGGACATGAGGCTGAGGGAGGTGCGAGGTCCGAGCTCGGTGGCGATGAAGCCGAGCACCGAGCTAGTGCTCGCCAGGCCCCCAGGAAGCACGAGGTGGCGTACGATGAGGCCTTTTCGGGCGAGGCCATTCGAGTCTAGAGTGAGGGAGGAGCCGACCTGCCGGGCCATCTCCAGGACTGCGGCTCGGCTTTGGGCGACGTAGTCGGAGACGCCGGAGCCGATGAGGGCCCCCTCGTCATCGCCGTACTTGAGATCGGGCAGATAGATGTCCACCACGCCATCGAGGAGGGCCAGGACCTCTGCTCGCTCGTAGCCGGAGCCGTTGTGCACCAGGGGGAGGCTCAACCCCTGGGCCGCCGCCTGATCCAGGGCTTCCATGAGGGCAGGCAGCGCATGGGTCGGAGTGACGAGCTCCACGTTGTGGCAGCCGGCGACCTGGAGGGCGAGCATCTCCAAGGCGAGGGCTTCGGGGCCGAGGGTGCGGCCGGCGGAGGGGGTCCTGCTGACCTGGTGGTTCTGGCAGAAGGTGCAGCCCAGGTTGCAGCCGGCAAGAAAGAGAGTGCCGGCGCCGCGGGTGCCGGACAGGGGAGGCTCCTCGCCCAGGTGGTGGCAGGCCCGGGCCAGGGATGCCATGTGGCCAAGGCCGCAGAAGCCCACCTCGCCCGAGTGGCGGTGGGCGCCGCATAGGCGCGGGCAGAGCTGACAGGGGTCCTCCAGCGCACGCAGGGAGTCGATCCGACGGCGGAGCTCCCCCCGGCGATGAAGATCCAGATAGGCTGGCTCGAGGTTCACCTTGGGCGGTCCTCTGGAAGCAAGGGCATGTTAGCCGAGCGCGGTCCCTCGGTCGGGTAGCGCCCCGTAGTCCTCCAGCCCCCCCCGGAAGTTCTGGGCCAGGCAGTCTGCAAGGCCGATCCCGCGGAGGGCGTTGCCCGTGACCCGGAGCCCAGGGATCTGCGCGAGGGCGCTCGTGAGGGCCGCCAACCGGTCCAGGTGGCCCACATGGTACTGGGGCAGGGATGCCGGGTACCGCACGAGGTCAACGAACCTCGGCTCATCTTCGATGCCCAGGAGCTCCCGGTGCTCTGCGCGGACCCGCCTGATGAGCTCCGCGTCCTCCAGGCCAATGAGATCGGGCCTTAGGGCGCCCCCGAGCACGTTTCGAAGGAGGAGCTCGGACTTGGGCGCATGCTCTGGGAAGATGGTGGAGACGAACACCGCGCCGAGGAGCTCCCTTTTAGCCCGCCTGGGGACCAGGAAGCCGAAGCCCTTGGGGACCATGGAGGCCGAGTTGGGTCCGTACGCGGTGTGCACTACGGCCACGCCAGCGTAGGGTATGCTCCCGAGTATGTCACCGAGGCGGGGCTCGATGGATGTTAGTAGCGAGGCCGCCACCTGGGCGGGTGTGGCCACTACCAGGCGCTTGGCTCTGAACGGGCCGTCGCGGGTCTCCACGCGGAAACCGTCGGCCTCGCGCGAGACGCTCAAGGCGGGAGTATCCAGCCTGAGTCGATCCTGACCCAGGTGTCCGGCCAGGCGTTCCATGAGGGTGGACAGGCCTCCCTCGAAGCTGGTGAGCACCCCACGGGGCGCGCCCACACCCTGGCCCGAGGCTCGGACCTGCTTCCTCAGCCGCCAGAGCGCACGGAAGAGCCCACCGTAGCTCTTCTCAAGCTCTGCCATCCTAGGGAAACACGCAGCCAGGGAAGCCTTGTCAGGGTCTCCGGCGTAGATGCCCGTGAACATCGGCACTACCAGCGCTTCGGCCGCCTCGGGCCCCAGACGCCTGTTGGCGAAGGCGGCCACGCTCTCGTCGGTGCCAGGTGCTGGCGCGGCCCAGGGCTCCCCGAGGAGCCGGAGCTTCGCTCCGAGGCCCAGGATCCTGCTGAACAAGAACGACAGAGGGCCACGGGGCAAGGGCCGGAGCTTGCCCCGGGCAAGGACGAAGCGGCTTCGAGCTGCTGGCATCGGCTCTCTCTGAAGCCTGGATAGACCGAGCGTCTCCACCATGCGTCCTAGCTCTGGATGCTTGTCGAGGTAGCCATAGGGTCCCGTCTCGAGGGAATATCCGCCGACCTTCCTGGTGTGGACCCAACCTCCTGGTCTTCCTTGCGCCTCCAAGACCTTGAGATGGAGGTATCGGCCCCCTGCCGAAGCGCCCTCGAGGGCCCCCATCGCGTAGGCGAGGCCGGATGGCCCCGCTCCAAGAACCAACAAATCCAAGAGATCGGGTGGATGGCTCACTTTCGGGCTCTCGCTCGGGTCTCCGTGGGCCCGCCAGGCCTGAATAGCTCAGAGGGCAGCGAAGGGCAAGGGCACGGAATACCTGAAACAAAGTCGCTGCAACGGTGTCGAGGAAGGGGTATAGTAGGAAAGCTCGCGATGCAGGATGCTCGGGATGCGAGAGCAGCCTCGCAGCCAGCGTGAGGATCTAGCATGGCCGTCTCATACAAGACGCTCTTCAGGGTGGTAAATATCTACAAAGGTCGGATCCAGAAGGATTTGATCGTCCAGGAAGACAGGCCCATCACCGCGGGTGAGCACGAGGGCTGCGACCTGCTCGTTCCCATTCCTGGCGGACGGCTGGAGGTGGTGCTCTTCGAGCCGAGCGGCCCTGGTCGGTTTCGGGTCCGGACCTGTGACGCCTCTGGAGCTCCTGTCATGGAGGGACGCCTGCACAGGAGTGGTGGAGAAACCCTCGAGATGTCCGCCATCCTGCTCGCCGGGGGACAGGTCACCGTCGATCCTGGCGATTGGGGGCTCTTCAGCGTGGTGGGGGCCGACGATCTCGAGGTCTTTTGCCAGTACATAAGGTTGCCGGTGCAAAAGCCTGCGCCCCTGGCGCTGCGACCCTTGTTGGGCGTCAAGAAGACCGCAGCCGTCTTCTTTTCTCACATGGATCAGTACACCATCCTGGCGGCGGTGACCCTGCTCGCCTTCCTACTGATGGGGCAGCTACACCTGCCGCACAGCTCCAGCCTGGAGAGCGACCAGATCTCCAGGCGGATCACGCGCATAGTGCGCAGCGCGCCAAGCCGACAGATCCGTTCCTACCAGCGCTCGATAAAGACCGAGAAGCGACAGACAGTGATCCGGGAGGCCCGGGACGTCTCCAGGC
>JAVEWA010000193.1:0-10851 GCA_034004785.1 Polyangia bacterium | reverse complement strand
CCGACCCAGGCCGACCTGAACGGCGACGGAGAGGGCGACGCCTGCGACGCCGACGACGACGGCGACGGCGTGCCCGACGAGGATGACAACTGCCCGCGGGTGCCGAACCCGGGCCAGGAGGACACCGATGGCAACGGCGTGGGTGACGCCTGCGACGGAGACGACGACGGCGACGGCGTGCCCGACGAGGATGACAACTGCCCGGGCGTCGCGAACCCCGACCAGCTCGACACCGATGGGGACGGCGAGGGGGACGCCTGCGACGGCGACGACGACGGCGACAGCGTCCCGGACTCAGAGGACAACTGCCCCCTGGTAGGCAACCCCGAGCAGACCGACGTGGACGAAAACGGCATCGGCGACGCCTGCGAGGGCGACGACGACGGCGACGGCGTCCCGAACCCCCTCGACAACTGCGAGCAGGTCTCGAACCCAGATCAGCTCGACACCGACGGCGACGGCGAGGGCGACGCCTGCGACGACGATGACGACAACGACGGCGTCCCTGACCAGGAGGACAACTGCCCCATCGCCTATAACCCGGATCAGGCGGACATGGACGAGGACGGGATCGGAGACGTCTGCGACCCGCTTCCCGGCGTGGGCGCGGTTCGCCGGGGCTGCCACTGCTCCCTCGGAGCGAGCGGCGGCAGCGGCGAAGACGAGGGTCTGGACCCGACTGGCCTCCTCATCTTCGCGCTCCTCGGGCTCGCCTGGGCCAGACGGCGCCGCCCACTGCGGTGACCTGATCGACTCGTATCCTGAGGCAGGATGGGCAGGATCCCCAACGGGAGATCCCGGGACCGGGAACCGGGCCCCTAGGTTCCTCTAGGGTGAGGGAACGGGACGGCTCGGCGCGGAGATCCCTCCGGGCACCGGCACCCGACGCTGCTCTATCGGAAGGGTGACTATGAGAAAGCCCGCACCCCTCCCGGTGCGGGCCCGGTAGCAGTCAGCGAGGGCCCGACCGAGCCTGTCCTTCAGCGCGGCGAGCCGCTTGCGATCCGTGACGTCGTCGCAGACCGTGTTCCGAAGGGCCTTGGCCGCGGCCTGCTGAAGGCCTCCTCGCTCCTTGCCGTCCCCTAGGAAGCTCGCGAGGCGACCATCGCGGGTCTGGAGGTCCAGCCTGTCGAGGACATAGTCGCAGCCGCTGAAGTAGTGCCTCTGGGCGAGGGCAAGGCTGACCTGGGTGAAGCCCGATGCGCGAGCAAGGACAGGCCCTCCGGTTGCCAGCGACACCGCGCCCGCTCCGAAGCCCGCGGCCATGACTCGCAGGAGCTCGCGGCGCGAACTCCCCTGGGCGCTCGGATAGGCCGCCGCTCCCTCGTAGCTAGTTGCAGGGCAAATTCGCTTCATGACCTCTGCTCCTCGCGCTCGGGTGACAGCGGGGCTCACTGCCCATGGATCGCCCATCACCTCCGCGATCTTACACCCTCTCGACCAGGCAGCGCTCGAGAAAACCTCCGCCGTCATCCGGTCGCACATGTCCTGGCCTAGTCGTTGCCTGTCGCACCCTTGACTGTCACACCCTTGACTGTAAACGGCCCAAGCGGGATGATCGTGCAGTTCAGCCTTGTGCCAATGGAAGGAGCCGCCACCGCAGGCGGCGCCGGGCGCGGCGAGAAGGGAGTGATTGTCCATGCGCAAGCTTCTTCTTTCGCTTCTCTGCCTCCTGCTGGTTTCTTCCTGCAAGCCCGACGAGGACGACAACCCGGACCCTGGCCGGGATGCGGCGGTGCCCACCACCACGCTTCGCGCCAACCTGAAGGGCGCGGTGCTCATCGGCCTGGTGGCAGATGACGAGATCGCCAACCAGATGGCCTCGAGGAAGGACCGCGGCGGGGTCTCGAAGAACGGGGGAGCACCGCCCCTTTGCGAGATCCTCACGGTCGAGGAGCTCACCGAGATGGATCTCGAGGGGCAGTACCTCTACGACTGCGTGAACCCCGACCCACTCTCCTACTGTCAAGACATCCCTCCGGAGAAGCTTGCCACTGGCCGCGTGGAGTGCCGCCAGCGCCCCTGGCAGGCAGGGGACCTCCTGGCCGTGGACAACGATGGCGAGGTCTTCTCGGTGCTGCCCACCCTTCCATCCTGGAACGAGGTTATAGAGGTCCAGCAGGCCGAAGACATCCTCCTCGTCACCCTCGCGGTGCCAGTGAAGCTCCTTCACGCCGACCAGAGCACCGACTACTGCCGCGACCTCTACTACACCATCGACCCGAGCAGCGACTCCATCGTCCCCTACTGCCTGCCCTACCTGTATCCAGACCCCTTCTGCTTCGGGCCTTATCAGAGAGCAGGCTGGCCCACTCCCATGAACAGCCCCATGGTGCCCGTCGAGGAGGTGGAAGCCCCCTATATGGAGTACCTGGACACCTTCACGGATGGGACCCAGGAGTTCTGCGTCGGCCAGACGAATTGGCAGTTCGAAGCTTACTTCCCCACTGGCCCTGTGCACGTGACGCCAAACGCCCTCTTCGAGCCCTTCTGGCTGGACAACGACATCGCCAACGGGGACTTCACCCGGATCGTCACCGGGGACCAGGCGGCGATGTACCCGATGAGCATCGACTCATGCTCCGTGAACGGCATCGTCTCCGGTCTGGAGTACTACACCTTCAACGACGCACTTGAGAGCATCCACGCCGAGATGTCGGGAACTCCCTTGCTCTGGGGTCATCCAACCAATCAGCCCTGGGTCTTCGAAAGCGGCCAGAGGATCATCTACGGCTTCGGCCCGCCCGCCTCGGGACTGTACGGGAGCTGGGTGGGCCCACACGACGCCACCCATGTCGAGCTCGTCTTCTTCGACACGGCGACCCTCGAAGACGGGACCTTCCTCATCGACATAAGCCCCCACCCCGGCGCCGGGGATCCGGCGAGCCCGGACCCGATCATCACCTTCGTGGCGGCGACGGGGGACTACCTGTTCCTGGGCGAGCAGGACACCGGCAACCTCTACCGGGTGGACACCCGGAGCTCCCCCCTGGTGATCGAGCTGGCCTTCCCGAGCGCGACCGCCTACGCGGTCACCCATGATCGGACGGTGGTGCTGAACGGTTGGGCGGTGAACTACTCCACCAGGCATCAGACCGACGCTGGCAGGCCCTTCGCCGCCTTCCTGTTCAAGCCGGACGGGGCCGTGATCGAGGTGAACGCCGCCATGCTCGGCTTCAACCCGCAGCAGATAGAGCTCCAGGACGACCAGATTGTGGTGACGGGCATGGACGGACTGAACCCGCGGCGTTTCATTATCAATCCACTGGCCACCGAGGAGGGCGAGCTCCTCCTCGAGACCAGCGCAGATACGATCCCCGTGAAGACCCTGGTCCCGATCCTGTAGAGAGCTGGCTGTCGTTCCCAGGGGATCTCGTGACGCTTCGCACGGGCGGCAGGTCACCCGATCCTCCCAGCTCCTCTGGGAAGCCCACGCCGAGCCAGCCCGCCGCGGACGCCTCCCGGTAGATCTCCCTTGGGAAGGTCTTTGCCTGCTCCCAGGCGTCCACGTGGGGCGCAAGGTGGGCCTTGACCCAGCGCCTCACCCCGGCCCGAAAGAGATGGTGCTCCTCCGAGAGGAACAAGCTATCGGCTATTGGTTCCATTCGGGCCTTCCCCCACCTCGAACAGGAGCACCAGCGCCTGGCGGCGCAGAAGATCCCAGGGCGGCGCAGTTTGGCCTAGGTCTTGCGCCTCAGGGCGGCGCGGGCGTGGCCCACGAGGCCCTCCATGCGGGCAAGAGCCACGGCGTCCTCGACGAGGGGCTGGGCCCCCGCGTGATCCTCCACCCGCAGCCAGGTGAGAGCGCGCAGGAAGGTGAAGACCGACAGGCCTGCGGTGGAGCGGGCCGTGCCCCCGGTGGGCAGGGTGTGGTTCGGACCGGCTCCGTAGTCCCCAAGCACCTCGGCGGCCAGGCCACCGATGAAGAGGCCTCCATAGTGTCTGAGCCCCCGGATGGCCGTCTGGAGCTCGGGCTCGGGTAGCCAGAGCTCGAGGTGCTCGGGCGCCAGGCGGTTGCAGAGCTCCACGGCCGCGCCGAGATCGGGCGCTAGGACCGAGAAGCCTCCCGCGAGGGCTGGCTCGGCGGTGGATCGGGTGGGGAGGGCCGCGAGCTGGACCTCCAGTGCTGTGCGGACGCGAGCTTCTAGCCCAGCGTCGAGGGCCACCAGGATGGGCCGGGCGTCGGGATCGTGCTCCGCCTGGGCCAAGAGGTCCGCCGCCACCGTGTCCGGGTCTGCGGAGCCGTCCGCCAGCACCACCAGCTCCGAGGGGCCGGCCAGGAGGTCGATGGCCACTCGCCCGGCCACGAGCTGCTTGGCGGCGGTGACCCAGCGATTTCCCGGCCCCACCACCGCGTCGCAGGCGGGTACGGGCCCCGCGCCAAAAGCCAGGGCGGCGATGGCCTGGGCCCCTCCTACGCAGAGGAGCGCGTCCGCTCCCGAGATGGCCGCTGCCGCCAGGGTCGCGGGCGCTGGCCTGGGAGAGGCCACCCACACCTGTCCGACCCCTGCCACCCGGGCCGTGACCGCGGTCATGAGCACCGAGGAAGGGAGCGGGTACCGGCCCCCGGGGGCGTAGCAGCCAGCAGAGTCCACGGGCACAACCCTGTGCCCGGCCCTGCCGCCCGGCACGGGCATGTCCACATCGGCGAGGGAGGCCCTCTGGGCCTCGGCAAAGGCGCGGATCCTCGAGGCGGTGCGCTCCAGCACGCCGCGCTCCTCGGCGGGCAGGGAGGAAAGGGCCCGGGCCAGGGCCTCGGGTCCCAGGACGAGAGGATCCCCGGGACCGAGATCCCCGAGCCGCTCGGCGTGCTCCCTGAGGGCCTGCTCCCCGCGCTGCCGGACGTCCTCCACGATCCGGGCCGCCGCCCCCAGGGTCTCGGCGTCCACTGGCTGCCGCCCGAGCGCTGGCACCTCCCTGGGAAGCACTCTGGGCCAGACGACGGTCATTCGCCCTCCTCGGACCCGTGAGGGCCGCTGGCCCTTTCTTGCTTGCCATCGCCCAGCCCTGACCTGGCGTCCAAGGGCCCAGGCTTGGCGTCGCCCGGCCTCCTATTCACCTTGAGGGCGCGCCGGTCCAGCTCCGCCTCGACGCTCTGGATGCTCAACCCGGCCCGCACAAGGGCCACCGAGGTGAAGAAGAGGACGTCCGCCGCCTCGAAGGCAACCTCCTCGGGGGTCCGGGCCCTGGCCAGCTCCCCTGCCTCCTCCACGAGCTTCGCCCCAAGGAGCTCGGGGTCCTCGAAGAGCCGCCTGGTGTAGGAGCCAATGGGGGCCTCCAGCCGCCGGCTGGCGAGGGTCCGCTCCAGGCGGCCCAGGCCCTGGTGCTCGCCCCAGCAGGTGGCGGTGTCCCTGTGGCAGAACCCGGGCCCGGCCTGCCTCACCGTGAACCTGAGGGCGTCGGAGTCGCAGTCGAGGTCCACCCGCAAGAGCTCCTGGGTGGCGCCCGAGGTCTCCCCCTTCACCCAGAGCCCCCGGCTGCGGGAGTGGTACACGCCCTGGCGGCGTGCGACCGCGATCCGCACGCTCTCGGCGTCGGACCAGGCGAGGCCGAGGGCGCGCCCCGCTTGGTCGCACACCACCGTTGGCCAGAGGCCGTCGGGCCTGTCCGACCGGAGGGGCGCGGCGATGCAGTCCCCCAGATCCAGCCTCCCGGTGTAGATGGCCATGCCCACCTGGGCGTCCACGCCCGCGCGGTGGAGCGCGGCGATCTCCTCGAGGGTGGTCACCCCGCCAGCCACGGTGAGCCGGGCAGCGCCCGCGGCCTCCCGGAGGGCCTCAACCCGCTCCATGGCGGTGCCCCCGAGCCGCCCCTCCCGCTCCACGAAGGTCACCAGGAACCCGCCCACGAGGCCTTCGAGCTCCCTCATGCGCTCGAGGATGGGCACGCCCGTCTTCGTCTGCCACCCATGCACCACCAGCTCCCCGTCCACCGCGTCCAGGGCGGCGATGACCCGCTCGGGCGGCAGGGCCCTGAGCAGCTCCGGCCTGGCCGCGGTGCCAAGGATCACCCTCTGGGCGCCCCGGTCCAGCCAATCGAGGGCGGCCGCAGCGTCCCGGATGCCGCCCCCCACCCTGCAGGGCCCGAGCGGCAGGAGCGCCTCGATGAGGGCGCGGTTCTCTCCCGTGCCCAGGGCCGCGTCCAGATCGATCACTGCCACCTCGCCCGCCAGCCGGAAGCGCTCCATGAGGGGCCTCGGATCCCCTGCCGCGAGGGCCCGCTCCTTGCCGCCCACGAGCTGCACAGTCTGACCGCCCTGGAGATCGATGGACGGGATTATCATCGCCGCACCTCGAGACCCGCGCTGGCCAGGGCGTCCTTGACCTGGGCCACGGTGTACTCCCCGTAGTGGAAGATGGACGCGGCGAGCACCGCGTCCGCGCCAGCCTTGAGGGCCTCCACCATGTGGGCCGGGCCCGCGGCGCCCCCGGAGGCGATGATGGGCACTCTTATTGCCTCTGCGGAGGCCTCGAGGAGCTCCAGGTTGTAGCCCTCGCCAGTGCCGTCCCGGTCCCAGCTCGTGAGCAGGATCTCGCCGGCGCCGCGCTCCACCACCTCGTGCATCCACTCGATGGCGTCCAGGCCCGTGGGCTCCTTGCCGCTGCGGACCAGCACCTCCCAGCCCCCGCCGGGCCGGCCCTGGGCGTCCACGGCGATGACCGTGCACTGGGAGCCGAAACGTGCGGCCAGCTCGTCCACGAGCCCGGGGTTTGCGACCGCGGCGGTGTTCACGCCGACCTTGTCCGCCCCCGCCCCGAGGAGCCTGGCCGCGTCCTCGGACGAGCGCACGCCTCCACCTACCGACAGGGGGATCGAGAGCCGCGCCCGGATCTTGCGCACGGTCTCCACCTGGGTGGAGCGCCCCTCGGGCGTGGCGGAGACGTCCAGCATCACGATCTCGTCGGCTCCCTGGGCCTCGTAGAGGGCGGCCTGCTCGTCGGGCGCCCCGGCGTCTCTCAGCCCCTGGAACCTGATCCCCTTCACCACCCGGCCCGCGTCAACGTCCAGGCAGGGGATGATCCTGACGGTCAGCATGGCGCGCCTCCGCAGACCAGCCAGCGCCCGAGGAGGGCCTGGCCCCAGGCCCCTGAGAGCTCTGGATGGAACTGGCAGCCGAGGAGCGCGCCCCGCTCCAGAGCAGCCACAAAGCTCCCGCCGTGCTCGGACTCGGACGCGGCGAAGCCCGTCGGCGCCCGAGCGATGCGATATGAGTTGGCGAAGTAGGCGAAGCCCTGCTCCACCAGGTGCGCGCCCTCGCCAGGTACGACTCTGTTCCAGCCGAACTGGGGCACCCGCGCTCCAGAGGGAAAGCGGGTCACCTGGGCCGGCACCACGCCGAGGCCCTCCACGCCCGGGTTCTCCTGGCTCGACTCGCAGAGGAGCTGCATGCCAAGGCATACCGCCAGAAGAGGCCGGCCCGCCGCGATCCGCTCCCTGAGCGTCTCCACCAGCCGGGCCTCCCTGAGCCTGGCCATACCAGCGGCAAAGGCCCCCACGCCGGGGAGTACCAGGGCCTCGGCCTCCCGAACCTCCCGGGCATCCAGGCTGAGCCTTGCCGGCCGACCGAGGCGCCCGAAGGCCGCCACCAGGGAGGCGATGTTCGCCACTCCCGTGTCTATGAGGACGACCTCTCGGCCAGTAATCGACATGAGAGCTCTAGAGCATCCAGATGGGGTTGGGAAAAAGAGCTAGAGCACTGGGGCGACGTACTGGTCGCACCCGAAGTGAAGCACCATCCGGGCGCCCGGATCGCCCTTGATCCAGGTGCAGGTCTGGGGGCAGACATAGATGGTCGTGGGGGGCACCGCGTCGTCGTAGTACCACCCCTGGGCCACGTTCCCGCAGTCGGAGGCCGCGAACACCCGGCCAATGAAGTAGGACTCCTGCTGGGAGTTGATGAACTCTACGTTGATCATGGCCGGGTTGAGGCTCTCCCCATCCGGTGGCGCGGGGATGGTCCACTCACAGCTCAGCTCGGCGCTTTCCACGACCGCGCCTGCAAGGACGTCGAAGACCGGATCGAAGTCCTGGAGGCACATGTCTCCCGAGATGCCTCCGGTCGCCTCCACGAGATCCCGGTACACCGTCCCCTCTCCGTCCGGGGCAGCAAAAATGCAACAGGGCTCGGTATCGCTGATGGCGCAGGCATCCTCCTTTGACATGAAGGAGTAGATCCCGTGCGCCTGGAAGCCCTCGAAGCGGGAGTCCAGAGCCACGAATGCATCGATGAACTGCTGAGCGGTCCAGTCGTCGCTGTCGTCCGAGACCACAACAACGTGCTTGGCGGAGTTGTCCCGGATCATGTGGCCCCACTGATCGTGGGTAGAGACGACCGCGGACAGGCCACCCCTGCTAGGCACTGGGGTGCTCACGTGCAGGTAGGCGGGCGGGTTGGAGTCATCGTAAGGGCCACCCTCGGGGCATCCTCCCACGGCGCCCACCGGCGGCTCGACGCAGATGCCATGCCAGTTGTCGTGGGAGCCGCAGTCCTCTGGCAAGCAGGAGATGAGCACGATGTGGAGATCGAGGCCGTCATCATGCACCTTCTGAGAGAAGGCGTTCATGTTGGCGCGCACCTCGGCGAGCTCATCCTCCATGCTCGGCGTGTTGTCTATGACGAAGATCACATCAGCGGGACCCCGCATGGGGGTCGCCGTCTCCGTGAGGGTAACGCAGGCGTCAAACGACATCGCGTCCACAACTCCGCCATCGGCGTTGCTGTTGATGTTGCCGTTATGGTTCGTGTTGTCCTCGTCGGAATCCCGGTGGCAAGCTGAGGCCAGCAGGAGCGGCGTCAGCACACAGAGCAAGCCTCGAACACGAAAGGAGCGCATCGTTTCACCTCGAATCCACTACGCCAGCTGCAATCGCCCAGATTTACCATTCCTTTTCAATAAACAGCATGGAAATAGAATAGTTACTTTATGGCTGATGATCATAGCGACCCTCGCCTTCGGTGTCAATGCCCGCAGATGAACCAGGTCCCTGATGTTTTGTTGTAAACAGTGTTCTCACCGTAAACATCGATGGCCCGACTCTCCGGCCCCCCAAAGGACCGAACACGGGACTCTATAGAATGCCCTTGGTGGAGGGTACCTCTCCGCCCGGGCCCAGGGCGATCGCCTCTCGAAAGGCGAGGGCGAGGGCTTTGAAGGCGGCCTCGGCGCGGTGGTGGTCGTTGCCGCCGCGCAGCACGTCCAGGTGGATGGTGGCCCGGGCGGCCGTGGCCAGGGAGGCTATCACGTGCCCCACGTTCTCTGAGGACAGGTCTCCGATGCGCTCGCGCCTGAGACCCAGCTCCACGGTGGCGTGGGGGCGGCCCGAGAGGTCCACCACGGCACGGGCAAGGCTCTCGTCCAGAGGGGCGTAGGCCGAGCCGAAGCGGCGGATGCCCCGGCGCTCGCCAAGGGCCTCGTCGAAGGCGCGGCCGAGGGCCAGGGCGCAGTCCTCGGCGGTGTGGTGGTCGTCCACCTGGAGATCGCCCCGGCACTCGAGGTCCAGATCCCACCGGGCGTGCTTGGCCAGGGTGGAAAACAGGTGGTCGAGGAAACCGACCCCGGTGGAGACCGAGGAGCGGCCCGAGCCATCGAGCGCGAGGGAGAGGGAGATGTCGGTCTCGCTGGTACGGCGGCCGACCCTCGCCTCCCGGATGCCCGGTCTCGGGCTTTGGGGCTTGGCCCCGGCCCTCGGCCTCGCGGGCCCCTTTCGGTCCTTCATGGCAACAGCTCCTTCAGCTCCTGGGGCCGCGAGAGCACCCGGGCGGCGCCAGCGCTCGTGAGCGCCCGGGCTCCGGCGTCGTCTCGGGCGGCGCCGAAGCGGGCCCCGAGGGGCAGCACCGCCGCCCTGCGGGCGGCGCGAACATCGTCTGGCATGTCGCCCACCATCCAGGCCCTGCCCACGCCCAGGCGCTCGAGGGCAAGGCGCACTGGCGCGGGATCGGGCTTGGCGGGCGCGTCCTCCATGGTCACCAGCGCATCGAAGAGCGGGGCCAGGGTGTGCTCCCCGAGGAGGCGCTCGGCGTCCTGCCGAGGCCTCCCGGTGACTATGCCCAAGGGGAGGCGAGCGCGCAGGGCCTCGAGGAGCTCCCTGGGCACGAGGAGCCGCTCGTGCTGCCGCAGGCCCGGCGTGCCAGGCGAGCCCTGGTAGAGCTCCTCGAAGACCCGGGTGACCTCCTCGAGCTCCACCTCCACGCCGCAAAGCGCCAGCAGCCGGCGGGTCAGGATCCAGTCGTTGCTCGCGTGCCCCCTCTCCTTCTCGTGGGCAATGTCCTCGGCGGAAAGCTCCACTCCGAAGCGGGAGGCGGTGAGGCGGATGGCCTCGCGATAGGACTGGCTCACGTCCACGAGGACCCCGTCCATGTCGAAGAGCAAGGCCTCGGGCCTGGCGATGCTATCGAGGGCGTGCAGGAGGCGGGCCTGGTCTGCGGGCTCGCCCGGGCAGGTGATCCGCACGGCGTCGTCCAGCAGGGGGTCGCCAGGGAAGGCCCTGATGCCGATGCCAAGACCGGCCAGGCCGTCCCTGATCCAGATGGCGTCGGACACGCGGGCAAAGGCGAAGTTGCCCGCCGAAGGGTGCACCTGGCCCCCGAGGGCCGCGAGGGCTGCCTCCAACTCCGACCGCTCCTCGGGCACCCTCGCACAGTAGGCGGCCTTGGCCTCGCGGCCCAGATCCAACCAGCGCAGGGCGAGCGCCGCCGATGGGCCGCTCACGGCGTAGGGGTGCCCCGCCGCGCGCAGCCAGCCGAGCACGGTCGGGCTAGCGACCGCGAAGCCGACCCTGAGCCCGGCGAGGCCCCAGGCCTTCGACAGAGTGCGGAGCACCACGACGTTCGGGAGGCTACAGGCGAGGTCG
>JAVEWA010000192.1:0-10937 GCA_034004785.1 Polyangia bacterium | reverse complement strand
TAGCCGATAATCGTGACGGCGAAGGGGTCCGGCACAGCCTGCCTGAGCAGCGGGTACTCCTCGGTGTCGCGATCCACGAGGGCCACGGGGATCTCGCGTTCCAGGCCGAAGCGCAGGGCTTCGGCCTTTGCGTCGGTGGGCTCGATGGGCACGTAGGCGGGACCGGCCTGTCCGGTCCAGTGGACCATGGATAGGAAGGGCAGGCGCTCCACCGCGCGGAGCACCGGGCGCGCGAGGGTCTCCGGGAGCTCCACCGCGATGAGGTCGGGCTGCTCCCAAAGGAGTCGCAGGCGGAGCGCGACTGCGAACTCGAGGACATTGTGCAGGATTGGCCAGACCTCCACGCCGCCCCATGGAGGCAGGGGAGAGCGCGGCGTTGACGGTGCCGAGGGGGCCGTGTCTGGTACGCGCGGCATTGCAGGGCTCGGCTGTCAGTCGGGCAGGTACGTCGCCGCGTCGGATCCCAGGATCATGCGGACGGCCTGGCGCAGTAGCGGGCGCATGGCCTCGTCCACGTCCCAGCGCTCCAAGTCCGCGCCGAAGGACCGCGGCCCTTTCTTTCCGCGGGGCCCGCTACGCGTCCTGGGCCGTGGTTTGGTCTTGAGCTCCTGATCGGCCCCAGCCATGGCCGGGGCATGCGGCTCACTCTCGACGCTGACGGTATCCGAGGTAGCCGCAGCCGGGTCCTCGCTGTTCTGCCCGACAGCTCCTCCAGCCCCGCTGACTCCGCCTGCGCCGTCGCTTCCATCCTCGGCCTGCCTTGCCAACTTCAGGGCGAAGCGCGCCACGTTGATGCCGTCGCGCACGGTGTAGGGCTCTCCCGCGTGGTGTGCGGCTCGAAGGAAAGCAACCACGTATTCCAACACTTCTTCCGGGGCGAAGGGCAAATTGTAGCGCAGGATCAAACGCTCCTCGTCGGGCTCGGGAAAGTCGATGAGAATCTGGGGCTGAAGCCGGGAGTGGATGTACTCCGGGAGGTCGAAGGTAGAGGCGTCGTCGTTCATGGTTGCGCAGAAGCGGAAGTCCCTATGGGCCTGGATCTGGATGCCCGCCACCAGGCTCTCCACGTATCGGCGTCGGTCCAGCAGCGGTGCCAGGGAGGCCCAGGACTTCTCGCTCATCCTGTTGCCCTCGTCGAGCACCACCACGCCTCCGCGGATCATCGCAGTAACGAGCGGGCTCGCCGCATAGCGGAGGGCTCCGGCCTCCGCGACGACGGGCGTAATGATGAGGTCTTCCGGCCTAGTGTCCATGGTGGCCTGGAAGAAGTAGACCTCCTTTCCGAGGGCCCTCCCCGCGGCGTATGCGAGGGTGGTCTTGCCCACGCCTGGCTTTCCTACCAGCCGCGGTGACAAGGGGAAGTCCTCCTCAGCAGTCTGAAGCCAGGCAGCCAGCACCTGCAGCATGAGCTCGGGTCTGCCCACCCATTGCATGTCAAGGGCGATGGGCTTGGCAAGGTGCAGGGTGACGCCGTCGATTTCGTGGGTTTCTGGCATGGAGCTCCTTGGGTCAGCCGGCAATGTGTCACAGGCGAGCTGGCCTGGCCTCGCGACCCGGTCCAGTATATCCCGCTGCCGGCAAAGTTCACCCGAGAACCACTCGGCAGGCTCTCTCGTCGGCCCCACTCCTGGCCGGGTTGAGCGCTGTGAAATGAAAGCCCGCTAGCAAAGATGGATGTACGTTCAGTAGCAAGCTCGCCCCTAGTGTGGCATGAACTGGTCTCGATAGGAACCTAGGAGTGTCCAGTGTCATCTCTCCGCGAAGAAGTCGAAGCATCCAGGCTTTCAATCGAGCAAGGCCTGTCCGCGGCGAGGGCCAAGGGGTTGGCGTTTGAGAGGCGCATCGTCGAGCTGCTCTCCCCATTGGCTCCAGGCGAGGAAGATCAACTGCTTGCGCGGTTCGTAGGGGATCGCGTGGCCGAGGCTGCCAGGAAGACCCGCTGGGCATCGCTGGTGCTGAACCCTGGCGTCGGTTCAACGGGGATCGCCGTGTACAGCGGGCTATCGTTGCTTGCTGCGGGTGAGCTTCAGGCCCATGGGTCGGACGGCTGTATCCTTGGGACGCAGCTCGACGCCGTGCTCGCCTGGTTCGAAAGCAAAGGACTGGTGCTCGGCGAGATCTCTGGCATCGCAACTAGAGGCGGAATGATGGCCCCCGTGCCGGCGGGCACCTACCGAGTGTGCGAGGCGATGCTGACCGATCTGTCGGTCGCGCCTCCTGGAGACCCGACCACCACGGCTGCGAGCCTGGCAGTGGCGCTGGCCAAGAAGATCGGTCCCGAGACCATTGTCACAGTCACGGACCCGGCCTCCGTGGATGAGCGAGATGCCCTATTTCGGATGACGGGGTCAGCGCGAGTGCGTGTGGATCGGGCGTCCGCGGATTTCCTCGTCCACCGGGCAGCATCGAGGATCGTGAACGACATCCTGGTCGGCGATGGAGGCCCGCTTCACCTACTGACCTGCCATCTGGGCGAGACGTTTTCTGCGGTGAGGCACCTGGCGGGTAGAATGGTGCAGGTTTCGGCGGCCATCGGGGCCATGCCTTCGGCTGCCGGCTGCGGCGCCCTTCCTCTGCCGGACCTGCTCGAACTGATTGATGGTCATCGCTACACTCTCGACGAGTTGAGGCGGGATCTGACACACGAGGGAGGGCTCCTTTCCCTGGCAGGGACCAGTGACTTCGCCGCCCTGACAGAGTTCCTGTCGAGTGGAGCGCCACCAGCAAAGCGCGAGAAGGCTGAGCTGGTGCGGAGTTTCTTCGCAGCGAGAGTGGCTGGGACCCTCATGGAGCTCGCCGCCACGGAGGCCCCCGTCGATGTCGTCGCGCTGACTGGCGAGCTGGCCAGTGACTCTGGATTCTGCGCACTGCTGGCTCGGCGTTTCCATCTGCCCGTTCCAGTGCTCCGTCTCCCTGGATCCATGGAGATCCAGGCTCTGGCCGCCGGGCTGCTGGCTGCACAGGCCGGTTTAATGAGAAAGACCTCCTATGTCGAGGCCCGCGACCGGCTGGCAGAGGCTCGTGAGGAGGAGGACCGGCTGCTCTCGACGACCTTGGTGGATCGGTCCTCGGTCAGGATTTCCGGCCCTCCTCGCAACCTCCATGACGTGCTGGCTTCCGCCAGCGCTGGTGATCCGCCGGTGATCGCCCTGGTGGGAGCAGACAACGAGGAGGCCCTCTTGGCGGTCAGGAGCGCGCTGATGGTGAAACCGAGACCTCTGGCGCGCTTCTTGCTGCTCGGCCCCTACGCCTCGGTCACCAGGCTGGCCTGGGAGCTGGACGTGCCCATTGACGGCGAGAGCGCCGATCTCGTGGATACGGACGACCCGGTTGGCACCGCAACCGAGCTGATGCTAGGCGGGTTCGTGGACACCCTGATGAAGGGAAGCTGCATGACCTCTGCGGTGCTCAAGGGATACTTGGGCTACCTAAAGGCGGCGGGACGAAAGAGGCCTGGGATGCTGCTCAGCCACCTGGCCCTCTTCGAGCTGCCGGGACGTTCCGGGCTCGTCGGTGTCACGGACGCCGCCATGAACACCTCTCCCGACGTGGAGGCGCGGCTCGGGATCCTGGAGAACTCCCTCGCCGCCATGAAGCTCCTTGGCTTCGAACGGCCAAAGGTCGCGGTGATATCGGCGGTCGAGAAGCCCTCTGGGGCGGTAGTCTCCTCCCTGGAGGGGCGCGCAATCGCTGAGCGAATGGCCCACAGAGACGACGTGGTCATCGAGGGACCTTTGTCTGTGGACATCGCGCTGTCGCCCTCGTCCGCTCGCGAGAAGAAGTACCAGGGGCGGATTTGCGGGGACGCAGATCTGCTCCTCGTGCCGGACATCGACGCGGGGAACGCCATTTACAAGGCCTTCACGGTGATCTCGGGCGCCACCCTGGGAGGCGCCATCATCGGTGGCGAGGCGCCGATCATCCTCACATCTCGAGGCGACAGCTCCAGGACGAAGCTGGCCTCGGTGGCGCTTGCGTGCCTGCTGCTTCAGCGGGGCCGGGAGAGAGGAGCTGCTGATGCGAGATAATCCTTTTCGAACGCACCTGACTGGCGCGGGCAAGATCGACCCTCCAGAGAGCCTGAGGGCGCGGTCGCCCTACCCGGACGAGGTAGCCTATCGCGGCTATTTGGCCGGGCTTCTCCAGGACGCCGATGGATTCTGGCGGGCCGAGGCACGAAGGGTGCTGGGGCTCGAGCCTTCGCCGGCCGAGACCTGGCTCGAGGCATGGCCCAGGGACGCCCACGTGGATCCAACGGGAGCGCTCCTGGACAGGTGGCGGCGCGCGGATCCGTCCGCCATGCCACTGTCGGATGGGGAGGGGTGGTCGATAGACGCGACGAGGCTCGAAGAGACCCTGTGGGCGCTCTGCTCCCGGCTCGCAGCCTTGGAGCTCGCGGCTAGCTCTCGAGTCCTGCTGGCCCTGCCCAGGGGACCAGACCTGCTGCTCGCCATGCTCTCCTGCCTGCGTCTCGGCCTGGTGGCGGTGCCCGCCAACCCTAGTCCAGGTGATCCAGGGCAGCTGGAACGACGCGCCTTCGCGGCAGGCTGCCGCGGCGCGGTGGTGAGCGCCGATGCCAGCTGGACCTCGGCGCGCATGCCCGCGGCCAAAAGGTTCGTCCTTGACTTGGAGGCCCTGCTGCCCGTTTCGGAGCCTTCGCCCGCGGTTAAAGTTTCTCCCTCCCATCCTGCGGTCGTCTTCTTCGACACCGCGGGCCAGCCCTACTCCATCCCGGTCGCTGGTCTGCTGGCCCAGGCTGTCTCTTCGATGGAGCGGATGATCCCTGGCCCCAGTGATTCCGGCGAGAGACGAGGACGCCTGTGGCTGGAGGTGCCGGGGCACCATGCTTCCTTTGCGGCCGCGTCATTGGGGGCGTTGATGTCGGGCCTGGAGCTGGTAATTCCGCGCCCGAAGGCGGTGGCCGACACGATGGAGCAGGCAGGACGAATGGCTTCGAGCGGCTCGTGCGCGGCCCTGGTGCACGGGGCTCTATTGAGTCCCCAGGCCCCTTCCACCGCTGATGGTACGTTGGCCGCAGGGGCGCTAGAGCTGGTGATCCTCGAGGGGGACTCGGTGGGGCCGAGCGCCAACGCGCTCCTTCGCCAGCGTGTTTTCGGCGGCGCCGTTCACGTGGTGCAGGCTGTGGCGAGGCCCGAGGTGGGCGGGTTCGTGCTCGGCGTCGACCCCGGGGCGGTCGGGGCGCTGCCCGGCTGCGGCGGCCTGCCGCTGCCTGGATTCGATCTCTCCATAGTTGATCATCGCACCCGGCGGTGCGAGGCAGGGATGGGGGGCTTCGTGGCCCTGAACCGCCATGTGCCAGGCCTGTCCCTGGAGCTCGCGGGGCAGGAGATGCCCGTGGTGCTCGGGCTGCGAGCGAGGATGGACCGCGAGAGCCGCTTCTGGCCCATGGGCGAGGGCGATGTCCTCCGGCCCGAGCTGGAGCAGTACTCAGTCACCGAGATTGAGACCCTCGTGTCGGGGCTCGACGGCGTTGAACGCGTGGCCGTCGTGCACTTCACCGACGCCCGCGGCGTGGTCCGCTCGGTGATGTATCTGGAGACGGAGGGGGGTGCCGATGCCGCCGAGGCGGCCCGGGCGGCGATAGTCGCGAGCTTCGGTCCGGATGCGGCGCCTGAGACCATCTGGCCGGTGAAGCGCCTTCCGGTCACACGGAGCGGCAAGCTACTGCGGAGCGTCCTGAGGCGCGTGGCCGCGGGTGACTTGGTAGGCCTGGATCAGGTTTGCAGCCCTCATTTGATCGATGGCCTCCTCGTGCCTGGAGGTGGCAGCGGGCAGAAGCAGTGAGGGCACTTCGGGAGCTCGTCAGTCACCGAAGAGCTCCTGCTAACCATGAGGCGTTGGCGATCTGTCTCCAGACGCGGGCAGCAGCCTTCCAGGGATAGCCTAGATTTCTGCCGTCGCTCCCAGGCCAGCCTCCCATCACCGCCAGACCACCCGCTGGTCTGGGAGCGCCGTGTTCTGCTCAATGCTATGTCTCGGAATGAGAGGGCCGCTGACAGTCCCGGCTTACGCGGAGACAAAGCCTTGGCAGCGGTCTCAGAATTGGACAGCATATCCAGCAGAAACATGTCGCATGTAGAGCCATTCTCCCAGACGAGCCCTTTCTGCTGATCCAGCGTTCTGAAACTGTACGGAAAACAAATTCGAGCGTTCGACGTTCCAACTCGAGCGGCCATTTGGCTCGGTCGTTGCATGTTTGCGCCGACAATGATTGTCACCTCGAGGACTCGTCAAATGAGATACCACATCAAGTCACCTACCCTGCTGGCATTTGTCTTTCTGACCGTTGCGCTGTTCTCACACGCCTCCCTGGCTTCGGCCTCGGAGGTGGCCACCGCGAAGAAGTTCGGCATCGGAGGCATGCTGGGAGCGCCCACTGGGCTCTCGATGAAATACTACTTCAACCCGCAGCATGCGCTGGATTTCGGGGTCGGAGTGGGGATGTGGGGTGGAGCCACGCTGTACGTCCATGGCGACTACAAGTATCACTTCATGCTCACAAAGGCCGCGGACTTCGACCTGCCGCTCTACATCGGCGTCGGGGCCAAGCTGACCATCTGGTTTAGCGATCACGACCACACCTACTGGGGCGACAATGATGGTCACGGCGGGTACGTGGGCGCGGGCATAAGAGTGCCGATAGGGATCGCCTTCAACCTGAACAAGCTTCCCCTGGACGTGTTTCTCGAGGTCGCCCCCGGCGTCGGCCTTTTCCCGGGGATCGGAGCCTTTCTCGACGGCGCCGTGGGTGTCAGGTACTACTTCTGAGCCGTGCTGGCGTCTTGATTCTGCCGATTTTTTCGCAGGCGGGAACCACCGGGTAGAGTGATTCCGACTGTGCCTCGAATCGACCGGGGGAGCCTGGGGCGAGGACGAAATGCGCTCGTCGAAGCCAGGGCTGGCCAAAGGCGTCGCGAGGCAGTCGGCCCTGGTGGCGTCTCCCGGGGCTCCAGCGCACTCTTCAGGTGGCGGCGTTCACCTGTTGCCATTCCTTTGCTCCCGGTGGATTATCTGACTTCCAAGTCGCCCGGGCGCCATGGGCGCCCCAGGAGGAGACGATGACGGACCCCCAGAAAGTACAGCCCCCAACCGAGGAGAAGCTCGTCTGGGAGGGCTCGCCAAAGTGGCAGGCCGACTTTGGATTCCTGGTGCTCTCGTGCCTGATCGTCGCGGCGGGCGTCGCCGGGCTGATCCTGCTCAAGTTCGAGTATTCCTGGGCGGTGAGCCTGGCTGTCATGCTGACCGGCATCCTGATGGCCGTGGGAATCCGCATCAAGCGGCGGCACGAGCGCTACAAGATCACCAACCTGGTCATCGAGTTCCAGCGCGGGGTCTTCACCACGCGGATCGACAACATGGAGCTCTGGCGGGTGAACGACATTGGTTTTCACCAGAACATCTTCGACAAGATCCTGGGTGTCTCGACCATCCACCTCCACACGCAGGACGCGTCCCACAAGGAGCTCGACCTCATCGGCCTGCCTCCGGGCCGGCAAGTCTATGACAAGCTCAAGGAGGGCGTACACATAGCCCGCCAGGCCCGCAACGTGCTCGGCATGACCGAGTAGCCCCCGCCAAGGAAACCAAGTCACCTCAGGGCGATGGTCTGGCTGAAGGGCTGAGCAGCTCGGACAGGTGGACCCCAAGGCCGGTCCGCATCTCGGGGCCGGCGGGTGTGCGGCCAGCATAGACCAGGTAGGGGCCCAAGGGGCGGTCCTCGACCCGCCGGCGTCGCGGGCTTCGGGAGGCGTGCCTGAGCACCGGGCCCCAGGGGGTCTTGATAACGAAGCCCACATGAGTGACGAGGTATGGCGACCGCTCGTGTGGGGCAGACACGACGTGCATGACAGCGCCGTGGGGAAGGCGGCCGAGGAGGCCGCCGCGGCCGGACGTTGGGAAGGCGCCGAGCGGTATGTGGTCGATCCGCGCCGTCCCCAGGGGGGCGCGGACGCCCAGGGAGAAGAACCTGCGCAGGTAATAGGGCCTCCACAGGGGCGTGGGCGCGAGATCCTTCTCGAGGGTGCGCGTGGCGGAGCCGCCTATCCCTCTCGTGAGATCCCTCAGGTAGCCCGCTGCCTCGTTGTGGGCAAGCCAACCCTTCACCACGGTGAAGTGGCGCCGGGTGGTTCCAGGCACGCCTTCGTGGAAACGGATGCGCCGCAAGTGGTCCGAGACCTCCTCCAAGGAGCGGCCGAGGGAGAGGGCCATGACTTTCTCCACGAAGCTCTCGCAGTCCACCCATCCGAGCTCCAGGCGGTGCACGCCCCGAGCGCGGTCTGCGGGTGACACCTGGCTCTCCGAGTCTTCTTCCTGGGCGGCGAAGTAGGGCGTCCCGAGGAAGGCTGCGCTCCAGAAGTCTATTCGCCGGGCGAGGGGACGCTTGGCCTGCGCGGCCAGGGCGCGAGCCAGGGCCTGGGGACGCATGGAGGAGATGGGTGCGGTGGAGCGTGTGGCGGGCAGGGTTGGCGTCACGGCCCGCCTGGCCTCGCTCTGAGGCTTGGCCATGGCCGCACGGCTGGCCCCAAGGGACGGACACAGGGCTGTCACAGTGGCCAGCAGGAGGGCAAGGACGAGCGATGCCCCGAGGGAGGAGCTTGGGGCCCTGCGGCGCAGTCCATACGCAACTCGTCGTTTTTGCTCGCCCATGGGTCCTTCTCGCCCTGGCCGCCTTCACCTGGGGGCCTGGCGGCAAAGTGAGTGTAGGGCATTGCTGAAAAACGTGCCAATGTGCGGGAAATCAGTATCATGCCGCCCAGCGTGGCCGCCAGCTTCGCCGTGCCAGGACGAGGGCATAGCCCAGGGGCGCGCCAGGTGATCTTTCGAGCAAGCTCAAGGAAAAAGTGACCAGCTCCGAGCCGATACGTCTTCCTCGCCCGACCGTGCTCGTCGGGTTCTTCGCCTTTGGCTGCGTGGCGGCCCTGGGCCAGATCCTGCTCCTGAGGGAGTTCCTGGTGAGCTTCCATGGCACCGAGGTGGCGGTGGGGGCCTTCTACGGCTCCTGGTTCCTCTGGATCGCCATCGGCGCCTGGTGGGGCCCCAGAGCCCTGGGGAGGGTCGCGAGCGACGCGGTGGCCTACATGGGGCTGCACCTGGCCTTCCCAGTGGCGGTGCTCGCCGAGATCGTGCTGCTGCGCACCCTTCGCTCCATCATGGGAGTGGACCCCCAGAGGCTCTTGCCCATGGAGACCCTCCTCATCTCGGCTCTGCTCCTGACTGCTCCGGTTGGGGCCATCATCGGCGCCCTCTTTCCAGTGACCGGGCGCCTCCTCAAGGGGCCGAGCCGGGACCCGGTAACCCTCGGCTATGTATGGGAATCCGCGGGCAGTCTGGCAGGAGGCGTCGCCTTCACCTACCTCCTGGCCACGAGGTTCGATCCCCTGGTCACCCTCGCCGCCATGGGGCTGATAGAGGGGGCGACGGTGCTCCTCGTGGCCTGGGGGGGCCGGAGCCGAAGGGGCATGGTGGCAGCGACGTTGGGCTTGCTTGCCTACGCGAGCCTCTTGACCCCCCTTGGCGCTGCCCTCAACCAGGCCACCGAGCGGGCCAGGTGGCGGAGCCTCCAGGAGGGCTACGAGCTGGTGGCGGTGCGTCACACGCCCTACAGCCACGTGGCGGTGGGCAGGGATCCGAGCGGGCAGTACGGGCTCTTTTTCGATGGCATCCAGCGGGCGGTGTTCCCAGATCCATCGAGCTACAGCCAGGAGGCGAGCTTCGCCCTCGCCCAGCACCCTGGGGCGAGGCGCATCTTGGTGCTGTCGGGCGGCTCGGAAGGGCTCGTCCAGGAGCTGCTGCGCTTCCCGGTGGAGCGGATAGACTGCCTGGAGGACGATCCCTGGGCCCTGGCCCTGGTTCGGCGGTATCTGCCCGAGGCCGACAGGCGGGCGCTCTCCGATGGCCGGGTGAGGATCATCTCGCAGGACGGCCGGCTCTTCGTGAACCACCGCGGCGAGGGGCAGCGCTACGACCTCGTGCTCTCCCGCGCGGCGCATCCGAGCACCGCCTCCCAGAACCGATACTTCACCAGGGAGTTCTTCGAGGGAGTCCGGGCGATGCTCAGGCCGGGCGGCGTGTTCTTGCTCCAGACCGTCGAGCCTCGCCCGGCAGCCGGGCAGGCCCTGCTGCGCACGGCTGCCTCGGTGCTCCACACCCTTGGGGACGTCTTTTCGCATGTGGCCCTCGTCTCCCACAAGGGCACCATGTTCGCCGCGTCGGTAGCCCCTGGGCGGGTCACCAGCAACCCAGAGGAGCTTGGCAGGAGGCTCTCGGCCATACCCATGCCCGGAGCCGCAGAGCGCGCCGAGGCGCTCTTGGGGAGCGTCTCTGCGGAGATCTCGCGCGAGTTCCGCGCCCAGCTGGACGTGACCCCCGTGGCGCAGAACGCAGACATGAGGCCCACGACCTATTTCCACGCCTTGCAGCTATGGGGACGGGACTCGGGCTCTGAGCTCCCCAGGCTCTTCGCCGCCTTCGAACGGGCGGGCGTCTGGCTGTTCGTGGTTATCCTCGTGGTGATTGGCCTTGGCAGGCTGACCTACCGGGTGGTCGTGCCGAATCCGGCGCGATCCCAGCGCACCAACACCGCCATCGCCATCGGGGTGACGGGCTTCGCGGCCATGTCGCTCCAGGTGATGATCCTAATGGGATTCCAGAGCCATCTGGGATCTCTCTACCAGAAGGTTGGGGTGCTCAACGGCGCGTTCATGATGGGGCTTGCTGGCGGGGCCCTGGCGGGCAGAGCCGCAGCAGGAAGGATCAGGGCGCCGCGCCTCGTGCTCGGGCTGTCGCTCGGTGTGCTGGCGCTATTTTCCCTGCTCGTGCCCGCCACGATGGAGTGGGTGGGCCGCGAGGGGAACGGCCTCGTCGCCGCCATCTACTTCGGCCTCTCGGGCCTGGCGGGAGTCGTCACGGGCGCGCTC
>JAVEWA010000191.1:0-10943 GCA_034004785.1 Polyangia bacterium | reverse complement strand
TTCCGATCTGGGGATGCGGTACGCATAGGAGGCTCTTGTTTCTGTTAGAGGGTTCACCTTCCTTCCCTCTTCAATGTCGAAGACGATTTCCTCTCCAATTCTTTCCGCGGAGTAGTTCCTGATCTCCGTCACAAACTCGAAGACGTCGGTCGACTCGGCAAGGGTCATGAGCTCGTTGGCCAGGCAGTTGTAAAGAACCGAGTCGCAGAAGAACTTGCAGCACTCGGAGGTGAATGCACCGGTGGCGGAGGTGCAGTAGCCCATGAGGACCGGCTCGTTCTCCTCAGTGAATGCGTCTATGCACTTCGTGTAAAGGGCTGCGGCGAGTTGACCGAGATCCAGTGGCCCAGGGTTTGCCGGCGCACCGTCGATGCTGACGGTTCCGATGATCTGCACGCCGGCATACTCGGTGAAGTCCACTCCGCCGTCGTCATTGACGGTGATCCTGTCGTCGATGGGAATGGTGCAGGATGTCGAGAGAAGAAGAATGGGGAACACCGAAACCAGGACTGCCCTTGTTCTCGTCTGCATGATCTCCCTCCGTTTCTCGCTCTCTCGCTAGTATCCGCGCCGGACGCAGCGAATGCCGATGCCTAGCGTCGTGTTTCCTGGGCTGTGGTACGAACGGAATGTCGCGGTGTGGCCGTAATAGGACAGGGAGGTCGAGAAGGTGAGGCTGCGCGTGGACCGGTAGGTGCCAAAGGCTGGACCGGTGGGATCGAAGCTCGGAGATGTGGGGTAGTAGTCGCTGGCGTACCAATCCGCTGTCCACTCCTTGATGTTGCCCGCGAGATCGTGGATGCCGTAGTAAGAGACACCCAGAGGATGGGTGCCGACATCATAGGCGTGGTATTCACCAATCGGGTGACACTCGTCTCCACCGCTGAGGGTACAGGTCCCGGGGGTATCACCCCAAGGATTGAGCACTGTGCGAGGCGAAGGGCCTCGCGCCGCCTTCTCCCACTGGGCCTCGGTGGGGACAAGGCGCCCCCCATCCCAGGCGCAGAATGTGGATGCCATGGCGTGGCTCACTCCATCGACAGGACGGATGTCCGTACCGGACTGAAAGTAGGAGGCGCCGATGTTCGGCATCGCGCAGACCCCTGCCGTCACACACTCACGGTACCGCGCATTGGTGACCTCGTAGAGGTCCATGAAAAATGGGGACAGATTCACCGTGTGAGCAGGCTCTTCGTCTGGGTAAGTGCCCGCACCCACTGGCCTGCCCATGACGAAGGGCCCTCCGGGGACGCAAACCTCGTCCTTGTAGTCCGGTGTGCCGGTCCGCGGCGCGAAGAGACACTGGGTGGTGCAGGCCTGAGTGATGGACCACTGGCACTGGGTGTTGCAGGTCTGCTGTTGGTACTCCCAAGGGTTCGGGCAGACCGAGTTGGTCGTCTCGGTGGCTCCCGACACGCAGACCCCGGTGCAGTCGGCCGGTCCCCATTGGCAGTCATTCTGGCAGAGGCGGATCCCGCTCCCGCAGTAGGCGCAGGTCACCTGGTCCTGCTGTCCAGGTGAGCAGACTCCCTGGTTGATGCAGGAGCTCTGGTCCACCCAAGTGAGGCTGGAGCTGCAGATCTGGCTTTTCTGCCCACAGTTCCCGCAGGGAACAACGCGGGTCTGCCCGGGGGTCGTGCACTGGCAGTCGGTGGTCGCAGAGCACTGAGTCCAGGTGCCGTCCGCCAGGCACACTTCGACGCCCGTGTCGCAGGGTGAGCTGCACGTCCGCGTGACGCCGGGGTAGATGGAGCTATCCATGTCGTCGCAATCGTGCGAGGCGGGATAGCCGTCCTGATCGAGATCGGGCTCGGTGCTCCCGTCCGGCCCGACGGTCGAGTCGGGCGAGGAGCTGTCAGGCAGCACCTCGGCATCGACGGGCGGCTGCGCATCAGGCGGTGTTGCGTCCGACAGATTTGTATCTGGCTGCACGCTGCCATCGAAGGGGGGAGTCGCGTCGTGCTCGCCGACGCCCCCACCGCTCTTGCAGGCGCCGAGGAAGCTGGTCGTTGCGACGATGAGCGAGAGGAGGCCGGTAGCCCTCAGGAGAACAGCGAGGTGCTTCGATACGGACCGTGCTTCCGAGTTCATTTTCATTGTTCCTCCTGATCCTCCTGGTCCATCACCATCCAGGGCGAGCGCACCGGAAGCCGAGGTACGTGTACAGGTACTGCGGCAGGTCCGGATTCCTGTTCGAGGTGGCCCTGGTGATCACCGATAGGCTGCTGAGATAGCTGTACCCCCGGCGCACGATCTGCGATCCCGTGCTGGGTCCCGGGGGATCGTGGCCGGCGCCGTAGGTGTAGTAGGTGGCGTCGTACCAGTCCGCGCAAAACTCCAGGACGTTGCCGGCCATGCCGACGACGCCGTAGTAGGAGATGTCGAGCGGATGCTGATCGACGGGCCAGGCGCCGTACCAGCCGGGCTCGATGCACTCGTTGCCGCCGCACAGCTCGCAGGTGCCGGGCTCATCTCCCCAGGGGTTGAGCACCGTGCGCGGCGACGGCCCGCGCGCTGCCTTCTCCCACTGGGCTTCCGTGGGTAGCACGCGCCCACCGTCCCAATTGCAGAAGACGATGGCCATGGCCCTGTTCAGGCCGACGATGGGGCGGAATGCCGCCGCGGGAAGGACGTAACTGGAGGGGACGTTCGCCGCCAGGCACACGCCAGCACTCACGCACTCAAGGTAGCGACCGTAAGTTACCTCGTACTTGTCAATGAAGTAGGGAGAGAGGGTGACTGTGCGTGCGGGGTGCTCGTCGGCGTCGCCCACGCCTTCGGCGGATCCCATGAGGAACGGCCCACCGGGGATGCAGATGTCCTCCTTGAAGTCACCGGCACCCTGGCGCGCTGCGGTGAGGCACTGCTCGGTACACGGCTGCTGGGCAATCCAGGTGCAGCTCGCGTCGCACTCGCGCCGCTGGCGCTGCCATGGCTCGGTGCAACCTATCTCGGTGATCTCGGTCTCACCTGGTGTGCACTCCCCAGAGCAATCGGCTAGCCCCCAGTTGCAGTCAGTTTGACACTCTTGCACGCCGGTGCCGCAGAACGGGCACGTCACCTGATTCTGCTGCCCCGGAGCACAGGGGCCTTCGAGCTCGCAAACGCCAGGAGCGGACCAGACATTGTCGGCGCCGCAGACCTGCTCGGCCTCTCCACAGTTGCCGCAGGGCACGAGCCTCGTTTCTCCCGGCGTCGAGCAGTTGCAGTCGCTGATGGCCGTGCACGGCGTCCATTCACCGTCCTCGCCGCAAGTCTGGGTGCCGGTATCGCAGACAGTTGAGCAGGTCCGCGTGACGCCGGGGTAGACAGCGCGGTCGAAGTCATTGCAGTCGCGCTCGGCAGGGAATCCATCCCCATCCTGATCGATGCCAGTCGATGCGTCCGTCTCGGACTCGGCGTCCGGAGAGCCGTCATGGCCCGGAGTGGAATCGACTGGTGTCGCAGCATCGGCATCTTGGGCGACCGAGCCGCCATCCCGGCAGGCGTGATGATGCAAGACGAACACAGCCAAGCCTGCTATGACGGAGTAGCGCCTTACGGCCAGGAGATGCTCCCGCGGGGTGTTGGCCTTCATGGGAGTCCCACCTCCTCAATGCTTGAACGGAGCAATTCAACCTGAGAGACAAGGTGTGGGAGAGCATGGCACATCTCCCGAGGATCGAGCGTGGAACAAGAAGTATGGGGCTCGAGATCCGAGAGGCCGCTCGGCACGGTGTACACGAGGAGCACGCAATAGTGATCCATGGAGCGAGCAGACTGACTCGACACCGCGCCTCCATTCCCGCCGCCGTCCGGGGGGCCCGTAGAAGGAGCCCCGACCACAGCAGGTGCCCGGGTCCCAGCTCTGCATTCGGCTAATGCACGGGCCAGCGTGTCCCGGCCGGCTTTGGGGGCTCCAGGCAGAAGAGACCTTCTGCTCGAGCCAAGAAAGCACGTGCAAAAACAACCAGATACAGAGCAAGGGCCGAGGGTATGTGGAATTCTATCGAGGGATTGGAGCACCGTCAATGGTAAAGTGGCATGGATGGAAGAATACAAAAACAGGCCAAACGGTAAAAGCAAATACTTAATAACCATCGCGAATAGTGTCTCGAAAACGAACTCGGAACGCTACTGTTGTGCCAAGAAGAGCGATACAAATTACACACATTTGCTGATAGTGAGGAATTTCAGATGGCTACTATCCGGCGCTCGGCGTTGGTGTCTTGTTCGACGCAGAGCGTTAAACCATCCTGAACAAAAAGGACGGCAGGCGTCGTGGGTATGGGTCGAGGGGGAGAATGCGTAGGAGGCCGGACGGATGGAGATCTCCTCATCTGGGGGGGGGTGAGGTCCGAATCCGAAGGACAGCGCGGACACCAATCAAACGACAGACGCCAATCGGGAGTTGGCCAAGTGCCGACACCAATGTCAGGTCTTTTCGGCCAACCCCGCCCCCAGCATCGCCTCCACCAGAGATGCCGAGCGGTCCTCTTCCGTGTCGCCCTTGATGTCGAGCTCGGTGCCCTCCAGGCGCTGGAGCTGGCCGACGGCCCAGTCGATGTACTCGATCAGGGTGCGGTGCTCCTGGCCGAAGGCGATGAACTTCATCGCCTCGACGATCTGCTTGGGGGTGCCCTCGAAGACGCGGCCGTCTCCTGTCATGCGGATCCTCATCTGGACGTCTCCTTCCTCGCGCGGCGCCAGTCGCCGCTCGGGATGCGCGGTAGGCCGCGCGCCTGATCTGTGGGTAGCAAGTAGGTCTGCGCCACGGTGCCGTCCTCGAGGCGGACTGAGTGGCGATGGTAGAAGCTCGGCGCACCTTCGAGTCGGTCAAGGGCGGCGAGGGTTTTGGGATCGACTTCGTAGACCTCGCCAGTGACCGAGGTCCACCCTCCGGCGACCATTGCTGGAAAGGGCCCGAGGCTGACGAGTTCGAAGGAGGGCTCGGTGCTGGCCTCGCCGACGAAGGTGGCGCTCGCCAGGAGGCGATGGTTCGGCTCGTCGCGGCGAAGGGTTCCGTAGACGAACACTCGGGTGGTTCCATTCGCGCCGGAGCTCATCGCGTGCCTCCCGATGCGGAGGCGCCCAGGCCTTCACGCGTGCTCAGGGATGCGGCGGTTAGGAGCGGTGCCCTGTCGAAGCCGAGGGTCCGGTACGCGAGCCAAATCACCGAGAAGTAGGCGAGGGACGGGGGAGACTCCTCGGCGACGGGGAGGACGTAGGTGTGGGCCCGGACGGGCCGCCCGCTGGTGGGGGCCTGGACGAAGACGAGCTTGCGCTCGTAGTTGAAGGGGTGGCCCTCGTACTGGTCGAGGGAGCTGAGCTCGGCGCGGGGCAGCTCGTAGAGGAGCCCCTGCACAGCTTCGTTGCGGCTCGGCACGAGGGTGGCCACGGAGCCGCCCCAGGTTTGGCTCTGGTTAGCGGTCAAGGCCGAAGGCGAGGCGCCAGCCGTCCAGGGTCGCGGGGCCGATGGGGGCCGCGGTGGGGCAACGACGGCGCATCTGGGCCTGGTCCAGGTTGGAGCCGTAGGCGAAGTAGAGGACCGGCTTCATGATGGTGCTCAGGTCTTCCGTGTGCTTCCGTGTGCTTCCGTGTGCTTCCAGCGCTCCGCTGGGCCAAAGCCGTCCAGCCGGTCCAGACGGGTTCAAAACCGAACCTGAAGAGCCTCGAAGTGCATCAAAATTGCATCAGGGCGGTTTCGTGGGCTCGGAACCAGGCCGAAATGCATCAGCTCGGAGGGGGTGGCGCGGGATGGGGCGGGGTGTAGCGGGGTGTAGCGGGGGGCGAAACGTGGCGGTTCGAAAAGGAAAAGCCCAGGTCGGAACCTGGGCTTTTCGAAGTAGCGGGGTCAGGATTTGAACCTGAGACCTTCGGGTTATGAGCCCGACTAACGACTCAATGATTTCAGTAAGTTAGCGTTATCTTTGGACGCCGCTTTGGACTGAGTAGGCCCCAGTAGGCCCGATTGGACCGATTGGACGGAAAAAGTGCATCAGCGGTGCATCACCGTCGCGCGCATCGTGCATCAGTTGGGTTCTCAATCTGCTCCTCCGGGCTACCGCGCTAGCACTCGACTCGACCGGCACAAGCTAGCATGACAGTGCCCGATCACCTTCCCGCGTCACCACGCGTTACCTCGAACCAAAACGGCCACTCGTCGCTCTCGAATACTTGCCGCGGCTGAGGGCCCAGAAATCGCGTGCGCCAAGCACCAGGGGATGTAGCAAACTGGACGAGGCGGTCTACGTCCCCCGAATCCCACCTAACTCGGTCTCTGGGAGACCAATCGTGCGCTACGACCCACGCGATCCTCGGTGTCAACATGAGTGCCGCTTCGGATGCTCTTCGAAAGAATTCGGCAACTTCGCCCAGCATCGCTCCAGTCTCGGCAACAGTCACTAGCGGTGCCGCTTCGAAAACACCAATATCTGCCGGACAGGAAAAAACGAGTACATCCTTCCCCGACGCTCCAGTTTGCGAATCGGCTCCAGCTCTCACGTACGAAGGGCAATGAGACAGGCCCCGCGTCACAGCAACGCCCAGATGCTTGATAGACATCTGGACGACCTCCTCGGCTCGAGCCCAATCCTCGTCCCGGTGCGATACCGGGACGAGCAACAGCGACGTTCCTGTAGTTCGTGGCCAGACGGGCCGCTCGTATCTCATCGTCCACCCTTCGTTCTCGCGGTACCCTCAATAATCGATCGGTATAACTCCACTGCGTCGCGCCGGGTAACCGGACGAGCATCGCCGCTGATACCAGATCGGACCGTGCCGTCCTTCGCCACATTCCTATAGTTCGGGTGTGCATGGGCCCCCGGAATCCCGTGGCGCCCCGCAGGACCAACACGAACGGTCTCTGCGCCCGAGGGCCGGACGGCAGTTACCTCTCCCCCTCGTTTACGAACAACGGATTCAATGTAGCCTTCGATGGTTCGCTCTCCAGGTGCGGGGCGGTAGCCGCGACTCTGAAGTCCCTGACCCCCAGCTGCATTTGGTTTGGCTCCAGCTCCCGAACCTCCCGAACCCCCCGAACCACCAGCGGCGGACATCGCGCACATCAACAACCCACTACACCGCGTGCCTTTCGTCCCCCCGCCTCCGCTACTCAGTCCTTTGAAACCTGGACGTCCGAGAGCAGAACTCTCAAGCCAACTCTTTGCCCTCTCCTCCAGAGTACTGCCTGCTGGCTTGTCCGGTTTCGCTAGTTCGCCCAATAGGATAATAGGAGAATAGACTCGCCTGAGAACCATCTCCACGCCAACCTTCGCTGAATCGCCCTCAAGAAATTCCTCGACCTTCTGACGCGCCTCCTCCTTCTTCTTGTCATAGGTTGGAAGGCCTTGCAGGAGGTGCTTGTGTTCCTCGAATAATCTGGCCTGCTCCTGAGCTTCCCTCTGCTCAGCTTCCGACAGCTGTTTACCAGGAGCGCCTTGCTGCCCATTCGGATCAACATGTGTGAATACTCTACCGTTGGTATACGAATAGGGGTGGTCAGCGCTGTTCCCTTGAATGCTGGCCGGGTCGAATGAGATGAACTGGCCTACTGCCGGCAGATAGAACCTCGCTCCGAAGTATTGGAGCCCCATCGACCGTTCGGCTTCCTTGCCGGTAAAGCGGTACTGCTCCTGGATGGGCTGGCCGCAGCCGAGCTCGGCGCCAGACTCGGCCTCGTTGCCTCCGTAAGGAAGGTTATTGAGGGTAGTGACGATGCAGCCGCGGTCGTCGGCCGTGGGGGTGGCCACGGTGTCGTCGTGGTCCATGAGGACCACGGATGTGGAGCCAAGGTGGTCGGACACGAGAACGAGGCGCGTGAGCTGGGAGATCTCAGGCGCGGGCGGTGGGGGGGCGGTGGCGTCGTAGGGTTTTGCAAGACCAATACGGGCGATACGGGCGCTGCCGTCGAAGACGTACCTCTCGTAGGCGTGGTTGCGGATCTCCAGCCCCTGGGTGACGTAGAGGGTGTCCTTGGGCCCCGTGTCCTCAGGGGTCTGCTCGGTCTTGACGACGCGCTGGCCGCCGCTGTCGTAGGCGTAGAAGGCGCTGGCGGTCTCGATGCTGTTCTCGTGCTTGGTTACTGCCACGAGCCGGTCGTAGTGGTCCCAGGTGTACTCGAAGTGGTCGAGGCGGCCGGTGTTCTTCACCGTCAGGGATTTCATGTTGCCATTGGCGTCGTAGGTGGCGGTGACCTCGCGGACGTCGGCTTCCGGGATCGCAGAGCCGAAGGCGTGGGGGTGGTCATCGGGAGCGGCGATGGCCGAGGCTGACGGGGTGGCGCTCACGTTCAGCCACTTCTCGTAAAACTCCTCGGCGGGGTTACTGACGCCGTCGCCGTCGATGGTGGAGCGCTGGAGCAGGTTCCCGATGGGGGAGTAGGCGTAGCGCATCTCGCGGCGAATGGGCTCGGAGCGCTCGGGGTAGTTGGCGCGCTCCCAGAGCGTGCGCAGGTACTTGACCTGGGTGACGCGGTACAGGGCGTCGTGCCGGATGTCCAGGTCGTAGGGGAGGTTCTTGCCGGCGGTGTAGTCGTCCACGCTCGTGGCGTCGCGCAGGTCCTCGATGGCGTCGATGTTGGAGGCGGCGTCGTAGGTGAAGCGTCGCCAGTGGAGCTGATAGGGCGTACGGCCCTGGGAGAGGGCCTCTGCGGGCAGGGTGGTCTGTGCGACCTTCTTCTCGCGCAGCCGGCCGAGGCGATCGTACCAGAGCTCGTGCAGGATGCGGGAGGCGTCCCCGTACTGGATCTGCACCCGCTGGCCCTTGGCGTTGTGCCGCACGTTCTCGAGGTAGAAGTGATCCGCGCTGTTTGCGAGCGGATCGGGTCCGTGGATGCGGCGGAGCAGGCCCCGGCGATCGTACTCGTGCCTCACGATCAGGGGGCCGGCGGGATCGCTGGCAGTAGACGGGGCAGGGTAGGTGAGCTGGATGACCCGGCCTGCGTCGTCATAGGCCACGCGGCCGACATAGTGCTCGACGTCACCGGTGATGGGATCTCCATCGAAGTTAACCGAAATATGCTGCACCTCGGCCTTCAGCCGGCCGAGGCGATCGTAGGAAAACATCACGTAGCCGGTCTCGTCCTCGATGCGGGAGATGCGGCCGAGCACCCAGTCCTGGGGCTCGTCGACGGCAGGGTCTGCCGCGAGGCCCATGAAGCCCCGCCCGCCCTTGGTGGCCACGGGCGAGTCGTAGAGGTAGGTCACGAGGACCGTGTCCGGGTGCTTTAGGACGCAGTCTGCGCAACGCTCCTGGATGAGGCGGTTTGCAGCATCGTAGAAGTAGGCGATTTTCGAGCCTGGATCTATGGTGAGACCGCTGTGGAAAGCCTCCCACTTGCCGTCGGTGGATTCGATGAGGTTGCCGGCGTCGTCAAACTTGAATCTCCACGTTCCTGCATCAGGGTCCACGATGGTGCGGCGCTGGCCGATCGAGTCAAACTCCTGCGTCTTCTCTATTTGGTCGACCTCGGGGCAATCGGACAGGGTGCCGTGGTCCCAGGCCGTGCCGGTCTTGCAGGTCCGGAGCGAGACGAGGTTTCCGAGCGGATCGTACGAGAAGCCCGTGAAGTAGTGCTCCGGGGAGCCGGGCGACTGGTCGGCGTGGGAGAGGGTGACGTTGATGACCTCGGTTTGCACGACCCGGCCATGGCCGTCCTTGCGCGTCGTGGTGGGAGTGTCCGCGAAGTGAGGGTTTGCGTGGGGACCCACGCCCGTGTCGTTGCCATCGAAGGCCCGGGTCACGAGGGGGCCGAGGTACTCGGTGCGGGTCTGGTCGCCGTTCGGGAGGAGGGTCGAAATGGCGCGACCGAAGGCGTCGTAGCGGGTGCTCGCGAAGCAGACGGTGTCGATGGGGAGCCGGTCGTCAGTGTCGGCGCAGTTGGCCACGACCGGCGGGGGCAGGGCCGGGGCGTTTGCGTCGAAGGAGGACAGGTAGGCCGGGTCGAAGGCGTCCCTTGCCGCGCCCTTGGCGTCGTAGGCCACGTAGCCCGAGGCGATCCACTCGGCCTGGCCTTGCAGCATGTCGGCAGGGTCGTCGCCCTCGCCCACGGTGAGGCGGGTCCTGCCGAGGCCGTCCACAAAGGACCAGGCGACCTTGACGTTCTCCTGGTCGCAGGCGTCCTCGAAGGTCGTGGCCTTGACGAAGCTGTAGGGCACCGTGGGAAGGTTGCTGTCCAGCTGATAGGACGCCAGGTTGTACTCGATGGCAGCGACCTGCATGAACGCCGGGTTGCCGCCACCCGAGCAGTCGGTGGCCTTGGGCTCCCTCGGGCCCCAGAGCTGGATGATGCGGCCAAGGGCGTCGTACACCGCTTGGCTCTTCTGGTCGTTCTCGTCGCGGTACTCGACCACGGCGCCGAGGCCCACGTCGTAGGAGACGCGCGTTGTGAGGTACTTCACCGCAGTCTCGCCGTAGTCGGCAGTGGCCTCGCCGGGCGTCACGCCCACGCGGACCACTTCGCGGGTGGCGAGGTCCTGGTAGCCTCCCGGTGTCTCGTAGTAGAGCCAGCTCTCCAGCTTCTTGAAGGCGCGGGTGTGGCGCGGCAGGCCCTGGGGTGTGAAGTCGGTGACGTGCTCCTCGACGACCTGGTCCGGCTCGTCAGTGTGGTAGATGGTGAAGCCGCCGCTCGTGTTGAGGCCCTTCTCGCCGATCGGACACAGGGCGCTGCCCGCACCCGAGGAGCCCCATCCGAGGGCCGCCCCGTCGTAGGCAAAGAGCTTGTGGTTGTAGGCGATGGTGCCGCTCGGACCGGACGTGGTCCAGGACTCGCAGGGGCGGTGGAGCCACTTGTCCGGGTTCAGCGCGAAGGTCGCGTGCTGCGTGATTGGCTGGTCGACCTCGCAGATCGGGATGCCTGAGATGCATCCGTGGGCCGTGGTCTGGCGCGTGTTGCCGTAGTCGTCCACCTCGTCCACGGTGCTCTTGAGGTGCGTGGTGATGCTTGCCGCGGCGGGCAGGGTCAC
>JAVEWA010000190.1:0-10946 GCA_034004785.1 Polyangia bacterium | reverse complement strand
CCCATGGGGCCAGCACAAGAGCTTCGTCATCCAGAAGCTGGACGCGGAGGGGCGCTACCAGATCACCATAGAGGACGTGGGACCTGCCTTCCCCATCGGGCTCACGGTGAAGGGAATCCGCATGGTCTCGCCACCCGAGAAGCCCGGGGAGAAGCCCTCCGTGATGGAGATCGAGCGGCTCAAGTTCACGGTCGGCATCTTCCAGATCTTCTCCAAGGACCGGAAGGTTGACGTGGAGATTGACGCCCTTGGGGGCCACATCGAGGCCGAGGTCGAGTCCAAGGGCAAGGCTCGCAAGCTCAAGCTGAAGTTCGATGGAGTGTCCATGAAGAGGCTCCCAGGTATCTCCAAGGCCATCAGTCTGCCCATGACGGGCGGCCTGAACGGAAAGGGCTGGATCGAGATTCCTGAGGATGGGTACAGAAGCGCCAAGGGCAAGTTCAACCTGGCCTGTAAGGCCTGTACCCTCGGGGACGGCAAGACAAAGGTGAAGATTGATTTCCGGCCGGAGCACCTGAAGAAGACCGTCGCCGATCCAGTGGCCACCGAGGGGGTGACCCTGCCCAAGGTGAGGCTCGGCCGTTTCGAAGGACAGATCGAGATCGAGCGCGGGCGGGCGATGTTCAAGCAGTTCGAGGCCCTCTCGCCTGATGGTGAGGCGCAGCTCCTCGGAACCGTAGCCCTGCGCGAGCCCTTCCCCTTCTCCAATGTGGACGCCTACTTCAAGTTCAAGTTCGACGAGGGCTTGAAGGTCAAGGAGGCCAGGTGGGGTGCGATAGAGGGCTCCCTCGGGATGGGCAAGCGCGCCGACGGCTGGATCGGTTTCTCGGTCCGCGGGCGTTTCAAGGATCCCCCGCAGTTCAGGCCTGCGAGGTTCAGCTCCGTCGAGAGACTCTACGAGAAGACCGCCCGTGACACGACCAAGGGCCGCCGTGACCGGGCTGGGAGCCTGCGGCGCCCGATCACGCCTCCTCGTCCCAAGACCATCCGGGGGATGAGCCCGACTCCACCTAGCCCCGCGCTGCCCAGGCCAGTTCTTCCTCCGCCCGCGCGCCCCGAGCAGCCCGAGGCGCCAGATCCGACCGGCTCCCCAGACAAGTAGCGCCCGGATTTCCCCTGAGATTACCCTCGATTGGAGCATGCCCCTCCCCTGGTTGAGGGGGCAGGCCAGGGCCCCGGTGGCGCTGTCCAGGGCTTTTTGCGCAACCGGCCGCTCCTTTTGCCGACAACAGTCACGTGAACGGATGCCGCGGATCGCTTGGCGAGCGGTGACAACCTTGCAGCCTGGAGGTCTCTCATGAAGAAACGGCCATTTGATGAGGCGCCTGCTCGTACAGGGGCCGGGGACGCCGAGGCCGAGGACGCCGTACCGTCCCTCAGGTTCGTGCCGGCCCGCACCATCTCGGCCCCCGTCCAGCGCACTCAGGGGGAGCGCTGCCTCTACTTGTCCCAGGGGCTGTCGGTTCGTGACCGGCTGGTGCCCCTCGGAGATGGGAAGATCGTTGTAGGTTCCTCTGCGGACTCGGGCCTGCGGATCGTGGATCCCACGGTGTCTGGGAGGCACTGCGAGGTTCAATACGAGCGCGGCAGGGTGTTCGTGAGGGACCTCGGCTCAAAGAACGGCACCTGGCTTCAGGGGGCGCGGATCGTCGCCGGGGAGCTGATGGTGGGGCAGAGCCTGAGGGTGGGACGGACATCGCTCGTTTTGCTGGAGGGCGGAGACGGGCGGAGCGCTTCCATGGACGAGGCTCTCCCCGGAGTCGTGGGAGAGAGCCTCCTCGTGCGGAGCATGGCGCGAAAGGTCCGTCTCCTGGCGCAGAGCGATCTGACCGTGCTCGTGGTGGGGCCCACGGGATCGGGCAAGGAACTCGTGGCCAGGGCCCTCCACGCCCTCGGCCCGAGGCGGGAGGCTCCCTTCGTGCCGCAGAATTGCGGGGCGCTGCCGGAGAACCTCGTGGAGTCGGAGCTCTTCGGGCACGAGCGGGGAGCCTTCACCGGGGCCCTGGACGCCAGGGCAGGCCTCTTCGAGTGCGCCAATGGCGGCACCCTGTTTCTGGACGAGATCGGTGAGCTGCCCCTCGGGCAGCAGCCCAAGCTCCTCAGGGTGCTGGAATCGCGCCAGGTCAGGCGCGTGGGAGGACGCTCCCTCCTTCCAGTGGACGTCCGTGTGGTGGCTGCCACCCACGCCTCTTTGCCGGAGCTGGTGGCCGAGGGGCGCTTTCGCCGTGATCTCTACTACCGGCTCGGCGAGGCCCTGGTGGAGGTGCCTCCTCTCGAGAAAAGACCCGAGGACATCCCCCTGCTGGTGGCGCACTTCTTGACGGAGTTGGGCCTCGAAAGCAGGAGGTCTTCCATCGGAGCCGAGGCCGTGCCCTTCGAGCGGCTCCAGGCCAGACGCTATCCTGGGAACGTCAGGGAGCTGCGCAACCTGGTGCGGAGGGCCTCGGTGCTGGGATGGGAGCAGGCGCTGTGCTGCATCGAGGAGCCCACGGGTGTTCAGCTCTCCGCGCGCGCTGCCGAGGAACGAGCGATCCTGGCGAGGGAAATCCTAGGCAGAGGGGGCAATGGCCAGGTCGTACCTCGGGGATACCCGAAGATGATCCCGCGCCGGGCCGGCTCCATGTCCCATGCGGCGGAGAAGAGTTGCGGCTATCCTCTGTCCTTAGGTGAGCTCGAGGATCACATGATCCTCGAGGCATACCAGCAGGCCGGTGGCAACAGATCCCTGGCTGCGAGGCGTCTCGGATTGGCAAAGTCCACCTACAACGATCGAATCCGTCGGATCCTCGGGGGATATTCCGAACCGCCAGGCGACGGCGCTTGACCCGGCGAACGTCACTCTCCAGAATGTCGTTGTCAGCGATAGGAGCACGACCATGAAGAAGTCCCTCCTGCCGGCTGTTCTAGCTGGCAGCCTCGGCGCCTCGCTGCTCGGCTGCGCGAGCCCTCATGTCCTCCAGGGAAGGCCCGCGGTGCGCTTCACCGAGCCTGCCGGCGCGGTCATGTTCATCCAGTCCGAGGGTGGCGTCCTGCGAGCCGTGTTCGATGGCCGGCAGCGGAACCCGCCGGTGGTCTGCGAGGAAAACCTGGCCCAGGTCAACACCGCCAAGAAGGGAGCCAGCCTCAGCCACACCCTGGCCCAGTTCGCGCGGCATCGCGGGTCTGCGACCGTACAGCTCCTCGGCTCGGACGGGAAGATCCTGGGCAAGGGGAGGCTCTGTATCTTCCCGCTTCTGCGCACCAAGGATGCAGATGCGCTCAAGGGTTACCTGATCCAGGTGCCACTTGAGGTATTCCGCCGCACCCGCAAGGGAAAACCCGCGGTGGTCTTTCAGGCCTACGCGCCGGAGCTGCCCGACGGGCCAGGTTGGCAGCACATCGCCTGGGTGCTCTGGTTCGCGCCAGACCTGTAGTCTTCTAGGTGTCCTGATGCCTCAAGGAAACGTCGGCCTCGCCTTTCTGCTGACAACCCTCGCTGGCCTCTCCACGGCCATCGGCAGCGCCCTGGCCATGTTCACCCGCCGGGCCAACAAGACGTTCCTGTCCGCGGCCCTGGGATTCTCGGCGGGGGTGATGATCTTCGTCTCCTTCGTGGAGCTCTACCCAATGGCGCGTGAGGCCATCTCCAAGGCCCACGGGCCGGGGCTGGCGGGCTGGTACACGGCCTTCGCGTTTTTCGGCGGCGTGGCGCTGATCATGCTGATCGACTACCTGGTTCCCGAGGCGGAGAACCCCCACGAGGCCCCGCACCGCGACTGCTTCGAGGGCGGCGAAGAGCCCGGTTCCCGGCCTCCCGCCTCGAGCGAGCAGAGGCTCATGAGGGTGGGGGTGCTGTCCGCCCTGGTCATCGGTATTCACAACTTCCCCGAGGGGATGGCGACCTTCATAAGCGCCCTCACCGATCCCAGGATCGCCGTGTCCATCACGGTGGCGATCGCGCTTCACAACATCCCAGAGGGGATCGCCGTCGCGGCCCCGATCTACTTCGCCACCGGCAACCGCAAGCGAGCCTTTTGGCTCTCGGCATCGTCGGGGCTCGCCGAGCCGGTGGGCGCCCTGGTGGCATATCTCGTGTTGCGCCCATTCCTCTCAGACGGCCTCCTAGGGATCATCTTTGCTGGCGTTGCGGGGATCATGGTCTTCATCTCGCTCGACGAGCTCATCCCTACCGCTCGGGAGTACGGCAAAGGTCACGCATCGGTCTATGGTCTGGTCGGCGGGATGATGGTCATGGCGGCGAGCCTGCTTATCGGCCACTGAGGAACGAGCTGGAGTCGTGGGAGGGGGGCCGAGTGGCCAGATCAGGGGGTGAACCTTGCGCGGACGGTTGCATCCTTGGACCGCACGAGGTCCGCGTCCGCCGTGCGGCGGGACTTGAGCTTCACGGCAAGGCTCGGATCGGCGAGGGCCAGGATCTGAGCCGCCAGCAGCGCAGCGTTCCTGGCGCCGCCCACACCGACAGTCGCCACTGGGATTCCGGGAGGCATCTGCACAGTGGAGAGCAGGGCGTCCAGCCCGTCGGGCATCATGGAGGCGATCGGCACGCCGATTACGGGCCTCATCGTGTGGGCGGCCATGACGCCAGCGAGGTGGGCCGCGCCGCCGGCCGCGGCGATCACGACCTGGACACCTCGTTCCTCCAAACCGTCGGCGAATGCCTTGGCCTCCGCTGGCGTACGGTGGGCCGAGATCACCCTCACTTCGAAGCCGATACCAAGCTCCTTGAGGACATCGGCGGCTTTCTCCATGACCATGAGGTCGCTGTCCGAGCCCATCACCACTGCGACTTGTACGTTACCCATTTCGTCGAATCCTCTGAGCGCGATGGCGCCCTATGTCCCAAAGCCTGTGCTGCTTCGGCCCAGCGACAGGCTGACCGCGGCTCACGCGCGGCGCGTGCGTGCGATGGCGCGATGTCCGATGTCCCTTCGCGCGCGCGCGCCGGGCCAGGAGATCCTGTCGACCGCCTGATAAGCCTTTCTCTTGGCTGCCTCGATTCCGTCGCCCAAGGCGGTCACTCCGAGCACCCGGCCGCCGCTGGTGACCACTCTCCCGCAGGCGTCCAGGGTGGTTCCTGCGTGGAACACCAGCACGTCATCCAAGGACCCCGCTTCCCCCAGACCCTCGACCACCTGGCCCTTGTCATAGCTCCCCGGGTACCCGCCCGCCGCCATCACGACGCATAGGGCTGCAAGGGGGCTGGTCTGAAGGGGCCTGTCTTCCAGCTCGCCCCGGGTCGCTCGCAGGAGGAGGGGGAGCAGGTCCTCGGAGAGCCGCGCCAGGACAGGCTGGGTCTCCGGGTCACCGAAGCGGCAGTTCACCTCCAGGACCTGGACATCGTCTCCGCGGAGCATGAGCCCGGCATACAGTACGCCGCGGTAGGGGGTTCCTGCGGCAGTCATGCCTCGCGCCAGGGGCCGCATGACCATCTCCATCACCTTGCTCGCGAGGACCTCGTCGAGCACCGGGGCGGGGGAGTATGCCCCCATGCCTCCGGTGTTGGGCCCCTCGTCTCCGTCGAAGGCCCGCTTGTGGTCCTGTGATGAAGCCAGCGGTACCACCCGCTCCCCGTCGCACAGCGCCATGAAGGAGGACTCCTCTCCCTCCAGGCGGTCCTCGATCACCAGGCGCGCGCCAGCCTCGCCGAAGCGTCTCTCCTCCAGCATGTCCGCGGCTGCGCTCAGGGCATCGTCGCGGCTGCCGCAGACTATCACCCCCTTGCCAGCGGCCAAGCCGTCCGCCTTCACCACCTGCGGCCCGCGGGCGCGCGCCAGGTAGCGCTCTGCCTCCTCCATGCTCTCGACCACGCCGAAGGGCGCCGTGGGGATGCCGAGAGATCTGAAGAGCTCCTTGCAGAAGGCCTTGGAACCCTCCAGGCGCGCGGCCGCCGCGGTCGGGCCGAAGGCGAGGAGCCCGGCGTCCGCGAAGCGGTCAACCAGGCCGTTGCAGAGAGGATCCTCTGGGCCCACCACGGTCAGGTCCATGCTGTTCTTCCGGGCGAAGTCGAGGAGGCCTGGAATGTCGCCGGCCCCTATGGGCAGATTCTCGCAGCCCGCGGTCCTGGCCGTGCCCGCGTTCCCTGGCGCCACGAAGACGCGCTCGGCCATGGGGCTCTGGGCGATCTTCCATGCCAGGGCGTGCTCGCGGCCTCCGCTGCCAACCACAAGGACCTTCATCTTGCGCGTCTCCTTGCCGTCGTCGTGAAGCTCACGCTGATTGAATATTGAGTGGCCGTTATCTTGCAGCCCCCGCCTCCGCGCGTCAACGGGCTTGGCTATGATTGAGCGGCGGCAGGTTGATCAGCGCGCCCTCCATGACGTAGGATGGTCAGACTATTACGTTGGAGGCCCCAAGTGTCCTGGGAATACGAGATCTGGCAGGACGAACGTTTCATCGACGCGGGCGAAGACCTGGACGAGCTAGAGCGCCCGGACGATGCCAGGATCGTCCTGGACGCCTCCATGGTAGGGCCCGAGGAGGTGGGAGAGGCCATCGCCGCTGCTGCCAAGCACAGGGTTCAGGGCCTCCTCCTCTCGGCTGCCACCGACGCTCATGGTCCGGCCCTCTCGGCCATCCGGTCCCTCCAGTCCCTGGATTTGACTCACTCGGAGGTGACCGACGCGGCCCTGTCGTATCTCGGCCGCCTCGAGGACCTCTCCTCCCTCGCCCTGAGGGACACTGGGGTGAAGGGGCCTGGCCTGGAGGCGCTCCTCGGGCTCAAAGGGCTGCGAGTGTTGGATCTCACGCGGACCCGCCTCGCGCCGGAGGCCATGCGCATCCTCGGGCGCATGAGCTCCCTTGGGGAGCTCTGGCTGGATGGCACCGGGTTTCCTGGGGAGGCCCTCGGCGCCCTCTCCTCCCTCACGGGTCTCGTGCGCCTGGGACTCGCCGGGCTCGAGGTGGAGCCTGGCCAGCTCGGGTTCCTCTCGGCGCTCGAGTCGCTCCAGCACCTCGACCTGGCTGGGAAGGGCGGCGCGGATGGCAGGGAGGGAGCTGGCGCGGCCAAGGCTGGCGGAAAGTCGGGCAAGAAGGGGGCGGCAGGGCCCAAGACCAGGAAGAAGGCCGGTGGCGGAGGCGACCTGGATGACTCGGACCTGGAGGTCCTCGCGAACCTCGCAGAGCTTCGGACCTTGAGCCTCGCCGGCAGGAGGAGCATCAGGGGGCCGGGGTTGAAGGCCCTCGTGGCCCTCGGGACACTCGAGGAGCTCGACCTTTCAGAGACCTCCATACAGGCTAAGCACCTCGCGTCCGTGGCCGGCCTTCCGCTCGTGAGGCTCGTGCTCAGGAACACGCCCCTCGGGCCCTGGGACAAGGGGAAGGCTGGCTACGCCGCTCTCTGCACCTCGAAGACCCTGGCGCACCTGGACCTCGCGGGCGCGACCCTGGACGATCCGGCCGTGGAGTCGCTGGCCTCCTGCCCGGCCCTGGAGGTGTTGGTGCTCGACGGCACGCCGGTGACCTCGAGGGCGCTGAGGGCCTTCGCCAAACATGCTGCATTGCAGACCGTGAGGTTCGACGGCTACCGCCTCGATCTGGAACAGGCCGTGGCCTTTGGGAAGAAGGGGCGGCCTCCGGCGGGCGTGATGCGGCGAACACCGAGCGGCGTCATGGCCAGCATCCTGGACGATGAGGACGAGCCGGGAGAGGAGGGGGAGCTAGAGGGGAGTGGGGCCATCGCCAGAACTGGACGGGTGGGCAGCGCCCGTGGCGATGACGACGTGGTACCGGGCTCGCCCGCCTGGAACACGGAGGCGGAGGGCTGGGAGGATGATGAAGGTGATAGCGAGCCTTCGGAGCTCCTGGAGGTCGGACGAGGGGGCGGGACCCGCGCTGCGGACCCCATGGCCAGGATCCAGGCTGCGCTCTTCGGGCGGCCCAGTCGAAAGGGAAGCCTCGGGAGCGAGATGAGCGGCCTCGAGGATGGAGACGATTCGGACGCTGAGGACGGTGGGGATGGTGAGGACGTGCTTGGGTTTGGCATGGGAGAGGAAAACCTCGATGCTCTAGCCGCCCCGGGTTCCAAGGGGGCCGCAGGGGCCGAGAAGGACGATGACGGCGATGAGGGTGAGGAGGGTGAGGAGGGTGAGGAGGGTGAGGCCGAGGCGGAGGAGTCTGCGCGCCTGCTGCTCGAGAAGCTCGTTCAGGCAGGAAAGGTGGAGTTGGTGGAGGGCGTCTCTCTGGGTGACTTTCCAGACGGCTTGGGGGGCATCCTTGCTGGGCCTGGTCGAGGAGCGCAGAAGGCCGCCCTCGTGACCGAGTGGCTCCTCGAGCAGGAGGACCTCGTGGAAGAGGTGTTCTACTCGGACGACGAGCTCGGGCCGGTGTTGGACGTCTGGTGAGCTGGCGCCAAGGGGGGCTATCGGTGCGCTGCCCCGATTAGCCGGTTGAGCGCGCCCCTGGAGTTGGCCCAAGAGTTAGTCCTTGACTGCGCCGCACGCAGCCCGCTAAGTTGCCTTTGACCGAGATCGCGGGAATGCGATCTTCGTATCTGCTTGAATTACCAGACACTATCGGCAACTCAATCTTCCCAGCCGTCCGGAGCGAAAGGCACCATGGAGCACGATCTGAGCCTCGAGGAGTTTCCAGCCCACACCAGGGAGGCGTGGAAGGAGGCGGCGACCGAGCAGCTCGGGGGCAAGCCCTTCGAGTCGCTCGTCAAGAAGACCTACGAAGGCATAGACATCCAACCCATGTACTTCGCCGAGGACTTGGAGGGGCTGCCACAGGTGAACGCCCTCCCGGGGCTGCGTCCCTACCTGCGCGGCTCCACGCCCCTCGGCGCGGCGGCGAGCGGGTGGACCGTGGCCCAGGAGATCCCCTACCCCGAGCCCGCCAGGTTCAATCAGGCCGTGAGACACGATCTTCAGCGGGGCCTCGGCGCGATCTCGGTCCCCCTCGATCGCGCCAGCTGCCTTGGGCTCTCGCCCGTCGAGGCGACCGAGGCCTTGATCGGCGAAGGTGGGGTGTCAATCGCGACGATGGCGGACTGGGCCGAGGCCCTCGATGGGATCGACCTCTCGACCGTACCCATATTCGTGCAGCCAGGGGCCTCGGGGCTCGGCGTGGCAGCGCTGCTCGTGGCGACGCACGAGGCAAGTGGCGGGCGGGCGCGCCGGCTATCGGGCGTCATCGCGTCGGATCCTCTTGGCGAGCTCGCGCGTCATGGGTACTTGCCTGCGTCTCTGGATCGGCTCTGGCTCGAGCTCGCTCAGCTCACTTCATGGGCCCGCGACTTCGCGCCCGCGCTGCGTACCGTGGCGGCGACCGGGCACGCCTTCCACGAGGCCGGAGGCAGCGCGGTACAGGAGCTCGGGTTCACCCTGGGTGCGGCGGTGGAGACCCTGCGGGCCTTGGGACGCCTGGGTCTGGAGATCAACGAGGTGGCGCCTCGCTTCGCCTGGTCCCTCTCCTTGGGAAGCGACTTCTTCATGGAGACAGCCAAGCTCCGGGCAGCGCGCCTACTGTGGGAGCAGGTGGTCGAGGCCTTCGGGGGCTCCGACGAGGCTCAGAAGCTCTTCCTGCACGCGCGCACCTCTCGTTGGAACAAGACCGCCACCGACCCTTGGGTGAACATGTTGAGGGTCACCACCGAGGCTTTCTCCGGGATCTGCGCGGGCTGCGATGCTCTGCACGTCGGGGCCTTCGACGAGGCCCTGGGGCTGCCAACGGACTTCTCTCGGAGGGTGGCTCGAAACGTCCAGATCGTTCTCAGGGAGGAAGCTCACGCCGGGCGCGTCGTGGACCCCGCGGGGGGCGCCTACTATGTGGAGTGGCTGACCAATGAGTTGGCGCGCCGTTCCTGGGAGCTGTTCCAGGAGGTGGAGCGGCGAGGCGGCCTCCTGGCCTCACTGCGTGAGGGGTGGATTCAGGCCGAGCTGGGCCGGACCGCTGCCGAGAGGGCCAAGAGCATCGGGACGCGCAGGGACGTCTTCGTCGGGACGAACAAGTACCCGAACCTGGCCGAGAAGCCAGTGCAGGCCAGCGCAGTGGACAGGGAGGAGTTGGTGGCGAGCAGGCGGCAGGCGGTGATCCGGTTTCGCGCCAAGGTGGATCGGGACAGGAGGCGAACGGAGCTCACGCGCCTCGCAGCCTTGTCCGATCGGCCCTCGGCCATGGAGGCAGCCATCGGCGCTGCTCGAGCGGGCGCCGTCCTCCCCGGGCTCCTGTGCGCGCTCCGGGGCGAGAAGCCCCGGGGAGAGACCATCGCCCCGGTAGGGGTGCATCGCGGGGCCGCGGCCTTCGAGGCTCTGCGCAGGGCCATGGCCGACCACTCGAGGAGCGGGGGGGAGGTCATGAAAGTGTTCTTGGCCAACCTCGGCCCCATCCCGCAGCACAAGGCCCGCGCGGACTTCTCCCGCGGGTTCTTCGAGCTGGGCGCCTTGGAGGTGGTCGGAAACGACGGGTTCTCGACGGTGGAAGCCGCCGCGGACGCCGCGCTCGCGTCGAGCGCCAGGGTCGTGTGCATCTGCTCCACGGACGCGAGCTATCCGGACCTCGTGCCTCCCCTTGTGCGCCTGCTGAAGGAGAGGGCGCCGGACCTATGGGTCGTCCTGGCCGGATATCCCAAGGAACACGTCGAGGCCTTCAGGGCGGCGGGGGTGGATGACTTCATTCACGTCAGGTCGAACGCGCTCGAGCAGCTCGAGAACCTTCAGCGGCTCCTGGGGGTGCTCAAATGAAGAACCCGGACTTCACCCAGGTGTGCTTTTGCGTGAAGCCTCCGGTGCACGACCGGGCGGCTTGGGAGAGGCTGGCCTGCGACTAGGCTGGCCGCTCGCTCGAGGAGGTGGTCTGGCGCACCATGGAGCTGATCGACTTCCGTCCGCTCTTCACGCGCGAGGACATCGAGGGCGACGAGCACCTGCGGTACGCTGCTGGGCTGCCGCCGTACCTGAGAGGGCCTTATCCGTCCATGTAAGTGTCCTGGCCCTGGACGGTGAGGCAGT
>JAVEWA010000189.1:0-11013 GCA_034004785.1 Polyangia bacterium | reverse complement strand
GGCCGGGGTGTCCGTGGCCATGACCAACTCCATGCCGGCCAGCGACGGACCGGTAGGAATTGTCGATCACAGTCGGGATCCGCGGTCAAGATCCTTCCGACTGCCCGTTTTCTTGCGATCACCCTGTGTCCCAACTCGCGTCATCTCCCGCTCAGGTTACCGCCGTGCTAGCATTGGGAGCATCAACCTTGCTGGATGAGCTCGTCCGCATTTCCTCACGGGCGAGTATCCCCGATGGAGGATCAACCCGATGGAATACCCACTTCCGCAAGCCATCTGCCTGGAGGATCTGGACGCCCTGTCCGACGCGGAGCGCTTTCTCTGCTGCGTCGCCCTGCCTGGTCGGCAGCCTGGTCTCGGCCTGGACGCCCGCGGCGAGGTGCGCTGGGAGACCGGGCGTCCCCTCGCCTGCGAGCTGTGGGTCACCGCGGACTCGAAGCTCGCCCTCTTCAGGACGAGGGGCAGCGGCGAGGTCCTGGTCTCGCGCGCCGGCAGGCGGCTCGCGGCTCCTTGCGAGCAGCCGGTGATCCTGCTCGACCAGGATCTCCTGGAGGTTGGGGGCAGGCGGCTCAGGCTGCACCTTCACGGCGAGTGCGAGGCCGGGGCCGCGCCTCGCTTCTTCGGCGCCGAGGATGGAGGGCTAGGGGGCCTGGTGCGGGCCGCGGCCGCGGCCCTGGCCATTGGCACGGCGAGCCTGGTGGGCGCCGCGGGCTGCCAGGGCAACGCCGGGGCCAAGGAGCCGGGCAAGGATCGGATCGAGGTGCGCACCAAGCCGCCGGACATCGGCCCCCCTGTCCGGCCAAGGCCCAAGCCAGACGCTGGGGCGATGCAGCCCGACATGCGGGACGCGCCCATCGAGGTGCGGCTCCAGCCGCCCCAGGTGCCCGCACGGCCAAGCCCCAGGGATGCCGGCGTCCCGAAGCCGCCAAAGCCCCCGGAGCCAGCCATGCCTCCAAAGCCCCCCGATCCGCCCAAGCCCCCCATGAGGTGATCGACCGGGCAGGGGCGGTCCTAGAGAGACCGTCACATCGCCAATTTGACCGAGGCTGGCCATTGCAAGTCCGCCTCGCGCCTCGATCCAGTCGTGCTAAAGTGCCCAGGCTTCAAGCGAGGAGGCTAGCGATGTCCGAGCGCTTACCCAAGGACGCCACCCTCGTTCCTCTCAAAGAGGGCGCGCTCCTGGTCTCGCGCGACCTGGCGGTCTTTTGCCGGATCCCGCCTGGCGAGCTCTTCGCTGTCGAGGCCGCGCTCGCGAGGGGCGGCGCCCTCGAAGGCCTGTCCGGTCTCTTGCGCGACGATCTCGAGGCCCACGGGTTCTTCGGGCCTCCCAGGGAGCCCGAGGAGGACGTGCCGTCCGTGCAGATCCAGCTCACCAACGCCTGCAACCTCACCTGCCGCTACTGCTGCACCAACTCCGAGGATCCGCGTCCCAAGGAGGTGACCTACGAGCAGCTCGTGTCGCTCCTGCCGCAGATACACGAGGCGGTGGGGCCCAAGGCCAGGGTGGGCATCCTCGGCGGGGAGCCCCTCCTCGTCCCCTGGTCCCTGGACCTTGCCGAGAAGGTGCTCGATCATGGCTATGACCTGACCTTCTTCACCAACGGGGTCCTGCTTTCGAACCCAGAGCTGGCGCAAAGGGTCGCGGCCCTGTCGATCCGGGGCGCGGAGATTCGGGTGAGCCTGTCGGGACCAACGGAGCCCCTGGCTGACGACGAGTCGGGTGCGCCACGATGGGAGCCGGTGCTCAGGGGCCTCGAGGCCCTCCACGAGGCCGGGGGCAGGGCCGTGCTGGATCTGATGCTCCTGCCCGGTCACGTGGACGCGGTGGCCGCCGCCCTCCCATCCCTCAGGATGCGCCTGCCTCCGAGCGTCAGGCTCACCTTCGGCGTGCTCTACCACAGCGGCAGGGAGTCTGGCGCGCACCTCTTCCCATCGGCCCAGGCGCTTCAGGAGTCCCTGGATCGGATCTCGCTCTTTGCCGGCGAGCGGATCCCGGCCACCCCTCGCGCGCCGGTGGCCCATCGCCGGGAGGGCTGCGGCTGCGCCATGGGGCACCACCTGGCGATCCGCAGCGACGGAGCCCTGTTCAACTGCTTCAAGATGGAGGAGCAGGTCGGGCACCTCGCCAAGGACGATCTCATCGTTGCGGCCAGGCGCCTTCAGGCCGCGCCAGGAAGGGCCGTGACCCTTCCCACCTGCGCCGACTGCCCGCTCGCGACCCTCTGCGGCGGAGGCTGCCGTTCCGAGAACCTGATCTTCACCGGCGACCCGGGCAAGCCGCCTTGCGGCCCCTGGCGTGTCCAGTTGATGGCCGAGCTCCTGGCCGACGGCCAGGTGGACGCCATGGACTGGCCCATCCACCATCTCCTCGCTGAGGCGCACCGGCGGGGCATCGAGGCCCCGGAGAGGATCCTCCCGGTCCGTCCCTCCAGCCACATGCTCGGGTGAGCCTGGCCATGGGCGCCCACCACCGAGAGGGTCTCCTCGGGACCCCGCCCAAGAGATGACTTCATGGTTTCTTTCTGTCGAAGGTGGGAAGGGCCGGGTGTCAGCGCCTGCTGGTCCGGCACCTGGTCATGCCCGAGGATCGTGACTTGAGATTATAGTGCTCGGTGAACCTGTCAACGCGAGGGGTCAGCTCCACCGAGCGGGCCACAACCCGGGTCTTGTCCACTAGCTGTTGTCCCCTGTCAAACAGTCTCAAGCCTCTCGTCTGGCCCGTGGCGCGGGAGGGAGCTGTGGCGGGTCATATGTTCTGAGCCAGGGTGACAGACAATGGGACCGTCAACGTCGTTCCTCGCGCCCGTGCCATACGCGGATGATTGCTACGGCTTCTCCCTCGATCCGGTAGCGAATGATGTAGGCGCCCGCTCCGAAGGGCATGACGAGCTCGCGACGATGCCCATCGATCGCCATTGGGCGCCCGAGCTCTGGGTGCTCGAGCAACTGAATCGCTCCTCTCTGAATCGTGCGGACGGCTCCCTCGGCGGCACGTGGGTTGGACTCGGCCAGGAAATCGAAGAGGCGGGCGATATCCTGGCGCGCCTCGGGCAGCCAGACGAGCATCATCGTCTGCTTGCCCGCTCGCGCGCCTGCATGGCGAGCGCGTCCATCCAGGCCATCATCTCGTCGTTGTCGACGAAGGCGCCTGTCTGGACGTAGCGCTGCCAGCGCTCCTCGTCCTCGCGCCGCTCCTGCTCGGCGACCTCTTCGCGCTCGAGGTACTCGAGGATCGCCGTCTTCATGATCCAATGTGGAGACCGTTCCCTCAGCGCGCCGAGCTGTTTCAGCCGTTGTTGCGTCTCTCGGTCCAGCTTGATGCCCATCGTCGTGCTTGCCATGGCGCTTTGCCTCCGGTTGCACTAGTTGCAACTATATCTCGAACGCAGGTCGCGAGCAACGCCGGCCGTTGAATAGAGCTATGATTGCCGCGCGTTCCCGTCTTAGCGTTGCTGTGGCGGGTGCACTGGCCTGGGCGTTGTGTCGAGGCCCAGGAACTCGCGCAGGAGCTTGGTGAAGCGCTGTACTCCTGCTGCCATGTCCTGCCCGAAGTCGTGCGCCCACTCCGGCTCGTACACCAGCTTCGCCGCCGGACCCAGCCTCGCGAGGTGGGCGGCGACCCGGCCCGGGTCGAACATGTCCCGGCCCGTGTGAATGACGAGGACAGGGCTCGGGACGGGGCGGAGCCTGTGGGTCAGGTCGTAGCGCCGTGTTGGAAGCCGGTCCAGGTTCTTGCAGGCCCTGTCGAAGTAGGCCACGAGGGCTTCGGTCCCTAGGAATCTTCCCTTTGTGGGGCGCTTGGTCAGCTCGGCCCGTGCGCCCTTGTCGAAGAGCACGTTGCACCTGGCGTAGCCGCTGACCAGGGAGGAGGCGGTGGGCGGCTCCTTTTCATCACCCACGAGGAGGCTCTGGGCGAGGCCCTCGGAGATCTTGTGGAACCCCTCGAGGATCTTGGCGGCGGTCTCGTCTCCCTTCAGGATGAGCTCGACGATCCGGGGCAGCTTCTCCTGGGCCGCGACGGACTGGCCGAAGTTCATCCAGAGCTGCACCTGGAAGTCGGCCCAGGTGAGCCTCCGCTCCTTGGGCGTACCAGCGAAAAGAACCAGCTCACCTGCGTCGAGCTTCTTCTTCAGGGTTTCGAGCCCTGAGACGAGCTTCGGGTTCCGCGCGGCGAGTGAGCCCGTGATGAGGCTGTCCAGGCGGAGCATCCCCTGGTGCCAGAAGGCAGCGTCGGTGTCGCCGTGGAACAGGATGGCCGACTCGACGATCTCGGGGTGGTCGATCAGCACCTGGACCCCCAGGAAGAAGCCGTAGGAGCCGCCGAACAGGATGATCTTCTGCCCCTTGCCAACGAGACGATCCCGCAGGGAGCGGACGTCTCGCGCAAAGGTCGGGAGGCTGTAGGCCTCTGGGGCTTGCCTGAGCTGGCTCCGAAGGGTGGCCATGCTCTGCACCCGGGAGGAGCAGTTCATGCCCCGGTAGTCGAACATGTAGAAGTCGTAGTCGTCGAAGATGCCCTTCAGAAAGTGGGGGCTCTCGGCGCCATGGTAGAACCAGTGTGGCAAGGGCCCACCCGCGAGGAAGAAGACGGCGCCGCGGGCGGGGCTCCTTCGGGCTGGAAACTTCTCCCAGTAGAGCTGGACCTTGGCGGGGTTCTTCGGGTCCTCCCAGGAGAGCGGAACCGCGAGGAAGCCGGACTGCTGCCCTGGCAAGGAGTGCTCCTTGAGGTTGCACCTCGGCCCCTGCCTCGGCTGGATCCTTGGGGCGGGCTCGGCGGGCAGCGGTCTGGTGCAGGAGGGCAGAAGTGGCAGGCAGTACGCGGCCAGCAGGATCGAGGCATTTCTCACTCGGCACCTCCGGTGGCAGGGGATCTCATTCTAGCTTATCCATGTGAGGACCAGGGAGGACTGGCGAGGGCGGCAGGGGCGAGCGAGGGAGAGGCCGTGGCTTGGTGGCCTACTCCGCAGGGGGCTCGTAGGTGATGACGCCGGTGTCCTCGTAGATCGTCACGAAGTAGTTGGCCGCCACGAACGGGATCCTCGTCTCGGAGAAGGCGCGGTTGGGCCAGCGGACCACCACCTCGTCGGCCACGCAGTGCTCGCCCAGGCCGAAGTACTGCACCAGGCCGTGCTGGATGCCGAAGTGGCCATAGCCGCCCTGGACCTCCCTGAGCTGGCTGACGGAGCCGGTTCGCACCACGACCCGGGCCCCGATGCCCGCCACGTTCGCCCCGGGGGCGCCGGCGCCCACCACGCGGACGGCGAGCCAGTTGCTCAGGTGGCCAACCTCGTTCCTGTACAGGTGCACCTCGGCCCTCGTCCAGTGGCAGTCGGGATCCTGGGAGCAGCGCATGGTGCTCGATCCCACCGCGATGTCCAGATCCCCGTCCCGGTCGAAGTCGCCGAAGGCGATTCCGTTGCCGTAGTAGTGGCCCGCGGCAGACTCCTCGGTGAGGTCCAGGAAGCGGCCGTTGGAGAGCTGGCGGAAGAGGAAGGCGTGGGTGTCGGGGTAGTCCGAGCAGCCTATGTAGAGGTCCTGGCGGCCGTCACTATCGAAGTCGATGAAGCCAGCGGTGATGTCCCCCTCGTTCCAGTCCACCGCGGGCCAGTGACGGTCGATGCCCATGGCCTCGAGGCCGGGTCGTTCGAAGAACCAGCCCAGACCGCCGCCCGAGTTCAGGAGGAACTGGGAGGGATCGGAGGACCCGCCGTGATACCAGTGCCGGATCTGGGACTCGAAGAGGTCCATGTCCCCGTCGTTGTCGATGTCTCCGCACACGGTTGTGAAGGTGGTGCCCGCCAGGCGCCAGGGCTGGTCGTCCCCTCCGACCGACCAGTTGTCCGTGGTGCCGCAGACGATGCGCGGGGTGCCGGGGTCGGGCGTGCACTCGGGGCCCGGGTTGAGGTCGCAGTGGCACTTGAAGAGATCGTTGTCGGAGTAGTCGAGGTTGCCGTCGGCGTCCGCGCCCTTGTCCGGGGCGATGTTTCGGAACTCCACCCCGCCGAGGTTCTCCCACAGGGCGTTCGGGGCCCGGCCATAGGAGCTGGTGATGATGTCGGGGTCGCCGTCGCCGTCAATGTCGCAGACCGTGACCCCGTCGGTGGCGCGGTGGCTGCTCGGGCTGTCGTAGCTGGATGGGTAGGTTGTGAGCTTCAAGAAGTCGGTCTGCTCCTGGAAGGAGCCCGTGCCGTCCCCGCGGTACATGCGGTCCTGCTGCATGGTGTTCAGGTAGCCATACTGGCCGTACTGGTTGCCCACGAAGATGTCCAGGTTGCCGTCCAGGTCGAAGTCGAGGAAGGCCGCGGCGTGGGTTGCCATTCGGCCGACGGGCGAGGTGTCCGAGCGGGGCGCGAGGGCGAAGGTCCCGTCTCCGTTGCCGAGCAGGATCTCCGAGCGATCCCCGAGGTCGGTGTCAGTCAGGTGCACGGGAGTGCCGCTGAAGGCGTCCAGGTGGCCGTCGTTGTTCACGTCGGCGAAGATCGCGAGGCCCGCTGCGCGGCCGAGGCCCGAGGCGTCCCTCGTGGCGGTGTAGCCCGAAGCGTCGGTGATGTCCTCGAAGCTCCGGCCCCCGCCGGTGCCCGCGACGTTCTTCAGGAGGCGCTTGTAGCGCACAGGCGGGTCGGCCGACAGGTTGTCCCTCAGCGCTGATGTGCCGTGTACGACGAGCTCGGGATAGCCGTCATCGTCGATGTCTGCCCAGGCCAGGCGGTTTCCCACCACGTTCAGGGCGCTCGCGTCCAGGCCAACCTCCACAGTGACGTTGGTGAAGTAGGGCCCATCGCCCAGCACCGGGGGGACCTTGCAGGAGAGGGCCGGGCCCCTGAAGATGCCGCAACCCCGCGGATCGCAGCTCTGGTTGGCTCTCGGCATGCACGTCCCGCTCTCGTCGCAGGCCCCCTCGCAAGCTCCGCAGCCGCAGCGGGGGAGGCAGGCCGAGTGGGCGCCGGTCTCCACCTGGATTATCCGGCAGCGGTGCCCTGATGGGCAGCCCGACTTGGCCCCGTCCTCTGCGCAGCTGCCGTCCTTTGGCAAGAGGCCGCAGATCCCCGCCACGCACACCGGGGTCTGGTCCTTCACCGCGGCGCAGTCCGAGTCCAGGGCGCAGGCCTCTCCGGGCGGGGCGGCGACGGTGTCGGTAGGCTTGGCGCAGGTCTCCTCTGCTGGCCCGCAGGCGCCAATGGCGCCAAGGACCAGGGCTACGAGGGCAAAGGCAGCCAGTGACCACGGGCGATGCAGGCGGGGGTGCTTCATGGCGATCGTTCCTCTTTGGCTCACCGGAAGATCCCAGTTGGCAGTTGGTCCGTCAAGCGGACTCTTTGGCCGATGAGTCCCTGGCAGAGGCGCCTGGAGCGAACTGGCGCCGATATGGTCGAACACATGGGAATGAGACAGTTTCCACCCTTGCCGTTGACGGATCGTCGCGCCTGGGAGAAAAGGGGTGGAGCCCCTTAGGCGGCGGGAGGAGCCTTCGATGCCGAGCAAGCAGCAGAGCCAAGCCAGCCGGGGCGCCATCCTGGTGTTCGCGACGGAGCGGTACGGTTACTTGCAGCGGGAGATGTGCAGGGAGATGGGGCTGGTCCCGGGCGAGGTGGAGCGACGCCGGTTTCCAGACGGGGAGCGCTACCAGCGCATCCGCACGGACGTCACCGGGCGGGATGTTGCCCTGGTGGGCGGGACCGTGTCCGACGAGGACACCCTGGAGATCTTCGACCTCGCCAACGGGCTCGTGCGCTACGGGGCTCACACCCTCACCCTGGTGATCCCCTACCTCGGCTACTCCACCATGGATCGGGCCGTGCACCAGGGAGAGGTCGTCACCGCCAAGGCCAGGGCGCGGCTCCTGTCGGCCCTTCCCACCGCGGGCTCGGGCAACCGCATCATGCTCCTCGATCTGCACACCGAGGGCCTGCAGCACTACTTCGATGGCAACCTCAGGCCCGTCCACCTCCACGCGCGCACCCAGGTGGTGGAGGTGGCCAGGAACATCGGCGGCGCGAACTTCGTGCTGGCCTGCGCCGACGCCGGGAGGGCCAAGTGGGTGGAGACCCTCGCCAACGAGCTGGGGGTGGTGGCCTCCTTCGTGTTCAAGCGGCGGATCACCGGCCGCCAGACCGAGGTGACCGCGGTGAGCGCCCAGGTGGAGGGCCGCCAGGTGGTGATCTACGACGACATGATCCGCACGGGGGGCACCCTCCTCGGCGCGGCCAAGGCCTTCCTGGACTCGGGCGCCACCCAGGTCTCGGCCATCGCCACCCACGGCGTCTTTCCGGGCGACTCCCTGGAGCGGCTCAGAAAGAGCGGGCTCCTCGCGCGCATTGTGGTGACCGACAGCCACCCGAGGGCAGTGGAGCTCAGGAGCCCCTACCTCACGGTGGTGAGCTGCGCCGAGCTGCTCGCCACCGCCCTGACAAGGGCCGACTGACCGGGTGGGCGGCGCCAGAGGCTCCCCTTGATCTGGGGCTCTCGAGCCTGGGCTTCTCGGGCTGAGCTGGGTCTGGGCCGAGCTGGGGCTGAGCTTGGTCCGGGTCGAGCCGAGCTGGGGCTTGGCCGGGCCGGGGCCGGGCTTGGTTGGGGCTTGACGAAAACCCAGGAAACCGTCATGGGTTTTCTTTGGCTTTGGCCACCCCAGGCCGAGCTCGTAACAGGAGACACCCCCTATGCGTATGTCTATCGTCTGCATCCTGACCCTGTCCGGCATGGCCTTGATGGCCTGCTTGCCAGTCACTCCCGATCCCGGAAACAACAACATCAAGCGCGATGGCAGCATCAACCTGCCCGACTCCGGCCCCACGCCCGACTCGGGGCAGAACAACAACAACACCGTGTGGCAGCCCCCCACCAACAGCCGGGTGTACGTCAACACGCGCACCACTCTCTACTACATCGATCCCATGGTGAGCGAAGACTTGGTGACAGTCGGGGACTTCCAAGGGACCTGCACGACCGGGAGCGGGTTCTACGACATCGCGGTGGACGATCAGCAGCGCCTCCTCGGTATTGCGGAGGAGGGGCTCTATCAGGTGAACACGGACACCGCGGCATGTAGCGCGGTGTTCCAGTTCCCGCCCTCCTCGCCGCACTTCTTCTCCCTGTCCTATGTCAAGGGCGTGGACTTGGAGGATCCCACTGGAGACCGACTAATCGCCGCCTCTGCCGAGGACGGAGAGTGGGTGTGGATCAACTGGCCGGAGGAGAACGTGCCGGACATCTTCATCCACCTGGGTTACTACGACTACCCGACCTACAAGTGGCGCTCCTCCGGCGACATCGTCTCCATCCAGACCGACTGGGAGGACTTCGTCACCTACTCGACCCTGAAGTGCTCGAACTACACCGACGAGGGCTGCGAGTCGGACTGGCTCGCCGAGATCTCGCCTCACACGGGCAACGCCATGCTCATCGGCCCAACGGGGTACCAGAAAATCTTCGGCTTGGGTTTTTGGGGAGACAAGCTCTACGGCTTCACCGGTGACGGGCACTACATCCATATCAACGCCGAGACCGGCGCTGGTACCCTGGTGGACGAGCACGAGGGGAGGGCCTACTGGGGCGCTGGCAACACCACGATCCCATACGTCGTGAAGTAGGGGTGTATGGTGAAGTAACGATGCAGTGGCCGAAATCGCACCTCCCTGGAGGGTAGTCGGAGGCTTTTACGAATTCTTTTGCGGCGTTGGATATGTCTTCTGGCGAGCGGACTGGTGTGATGCGAGCGAAATCTCCACTTTTCCATAGCCTACGGAGCCCGCTAGGAGAGGAACCACGGTGAACAAACGCTTCGTAATCGGCTGGTTCGTATCGCCGCGCCGCATCGATGTAGAAAATTCCAGTAAGGCAGTGTACGCACATTCCCTTGACAGAAGAGCAGGAACGGGGCACACATGATCTAGATTCCGAGGAAGGCAAGAATGCCGAGGCAGCTGGTTTGGCAACTGAAGAATCCACAAAAATCCTGGTCGTTGCGGATCAGACGAATACCGAGGCCCGGGGAGCGGCCCGGCCGCAGCTAGTGCTGCTGACGGGACCTCGGGTCGGGGAGACCTTCGTCCTCGATGGCGCGGTCAAGCTGGGCCGCAGCTCGGAGATGGACATTCAACTCGACGCAGACGGCATCAGCCGGCACCACTGCACCTTTCTCTGCCTACCGAGCGGCGAGGTGATGATTCGGGATAACGGGAGCACCAACGGCACCTTTGTGAATGGCGATCGGATCACCGAGCAGACCCTCTCCGAGGGGGACAAGATCACAGTCTCTTCCCTGGTGGTGGTCAAGTTCACACATCACGACCGCCTGGACCGCGACTTCCAGAAGGCGATGTACGACGCCGCCCTGCGGGACGGTCTGACCGGCGCCTTCAACAAGAGGTACTTCGCCGACCGCCTGGAGAACGAGTTCTCGTTTCATCTCCGCCACAAGACGCCTCTTTCGCTCCTCATGCTGGATCTCGATCACTTCAAGCGGCTAAACGACACTAGCGGGCACCTGGCTGGAGATCAGGTGCTGAAGACCCTCGTCGAACAGGTGAGCGCCACGATCCGCACCGAGGACGTGCTTTGCCGCTACGGCGGGGAGGAGTTTGCGGTGATCTGCCGTGAGATTCCCATCCCTTCGGCCCATGCCATGGCGGAGAGGATCAGGCGCTCGGTGGCCTTCCACCGCTTCGAGTGGGAGGGCAAGCGCCTGGTCGTCACCTGCAGCATCGGTGTGGCGGGGGTGCCCTTCGCAGGCATCGAGGGGGCCCTCGAGCTGGTGGAGGCGGCGGATCGGGCGCTCTACCGGAGCAAGGCCGAGGGGAGAAACCGGGTTTCGGTGAACATGAAGACCTAGCGGCGCCCGTACCTAGCGGCGCCCGTACCTAGCGGCGCCCGTACCTAGCGGCGCCCGTACCTAGCGGCGCCCGTACCTAGCGGCGCCCGTACCTAGCGGCGCCCGTACCTAGCGGCGCCCGTACCTAGCGGCGCCCGTACCTAGCGGCGCCCGTACCTAGCGGCGCCCGTACCTAGCGGCGCCCG